>CAMYIX010000001.1 GCA_947258615.1 uncultured Ectothiorhodospiraceae bacterium
GACGCTGGTAAAAGGCGACCTGCGCGGTATTGCCCGGGCACGGGTGCTGTCCCGGGCCACCATGCGCAACATCCGCGAGAACCTGTTCTTTGCATTTATCTACAACACGCTCGGCGTGCCGGTCGCGGCCGGGGTGCTGTACCCCTTCTTCGGCATCCTGCTGTCGCCGATCATCGCGGCCGCAGCCATGAGTTTTAGCTCGGTATCGGTTATTGCAAATTCACTGCGCTTGCGCAGGGCGCGCATCTGACGGCCGGGCGGGAGGTACTTTGTGATGGGAACAGACGGTGGTTGGGGATTTGGCATGGGCATTGGCATGTGGGTTTTCTGGATATTGCTGATCGTAATCATTGTGGCACTGGTCAAGATGGTCGGCCCGGGCCCGGAATCATCACCGGGTAGGCCTGATAAAAGTCCCATGGAAATTCTTAAGACGCGCTATGCCCGCGGTGAAATCGACGAGGAAGAATTCAACCGCCGCCGGCATGAACTGGAAAAGTAGGCGGTTACCAGATTGACTCTAGGAGGTATGTATGGATTTCCGGAAAGTTACCGCCATCATCCAGCCCGACGCGCTGGAGAAGGTGGAGAAGGCTTTACAGGCATTGAGTGTCCCGGGCATGAGTGTGACCAGGGTCAAGGGCTACGGTGAATATGCCAATTTCTATACAACGGACTGGATGGTTGCACATGCGCGGGTAGAAGTATTCATCGGACAGCACCGGGCTGAAGAGGTTGCCAGGGCAATTATGGATGCTGCACATTCCGGCATGGAAGGCGATGGCATCGTCGCGGTATTACCCGTGGAGTCCGTATACCACATACGAACCCGGGAAAAATGCAAACTGGATGTCTGCGATTAGACAGTTCCAGCCCCGCACAGCAGTCCTGATTACCCGCAAGCCAAGGAATAAAAACCTTGACCTGTATCTAACGTACAGGTTGTAAGCTTTTGTAAAAGGCAACGATGAGGTGACAAAGTGGCGTCAAATGAGAAAAAACGTTTCGCGCTCCAGAATTCCGTTTCTGCCAGCTTTCCGTCAATAACAGACAATCTCCCGGTGATCGGCGCCGATATCGTGGCAACTGTACTAGCGAAATACGAGGGCGATGTTGCTGTCAGGCTCTGGGACGGCACGTTTGCATTCGGTACGTACGATGCGCCCTGCACCATAATCTTCAGGGAGCCGGGTGCATTGCGCGAGCTGATCCTGCGCCGCGACCTGCTGCGGCTCGCGGAATGTTACCTGGCCGGTGCGGTCGAGGTGGAAGGCGACCTGGAATCCCTGTTTGACCTCAAGACTTGCCTGGTCAATATCAATCCATCCATCGGTACCAGATTGCGTCTCGTACGACAGGCACTGCGCCTGCCGAGACTGGCCCGGCATGGCACGACACGCAACCGGCGCGCAAAACGGGCGGCAAAGAGGAATTCCCGGGCCAGCATCGCGCACCATTACGATGTGAACAACGACTTCTACCGGCTCTGGCTCGACCCGGAAATGGTCTATTCCTGCGCCTATTTCGATTCCAAAGATCAATCCCTCGCCGAGGCGCAGCAGGACAAGCTGGATTACCTGTGCCGCAAGTTACGCCTGGAACCGGGACAGACACTGCTGGATATCGGCTGTGGCTGGGGCGCACTCGCCCTGTGGGCCGCCCGCCATTACGGCGTCAAAGTGCACGGCATCACGCTCAGCAAGGAGCAGAATCGCCTGGCACGGGCACGGGTGCGTGCCGCAGGACTGGAAGACAGAATCCGTATCGAACTGCTGGACTACCGCGACTTGCCGGAGGATGCACAATATGACCGCGTGGTCAGTGTCGGTATGTTCGAACATATAGGCGTGGAAAACTACCCGGTTTATTTCGGCACCGTAAAGCGGTTACTCAAGCAAGGCGGGCTGTTTCTCAATCACGGCATTACCGACGGAACCGGCTGGCGGGATACGTCGATGACCCGCTTCATGAACCGTTATATCTTCCCGGACGGTGAGCTGGCGCGTATCAGTGACGCAACCGGTGCCATGGAGCGCGCCGGTTTCGAGGTGCTGGATGTCGAGAGCCTGCGCCGGCATTACGTATTGACCCTGAGACACTGGGTTGCAGCACTGGAGAAAAAACGCAGCGCGGCAATCCGGAACACGAGCGAAGTGACTTATCGCCTGTGGCGGCTTTACATGGCCGGTTGCGCCTGGCATTTCAACGAGGGCGGCATAGGCGTGCACCAGGTCCTGGTTGGTCACCGACATGCGCGCCAGCCTGTGCCGCTGCGACGCGATGATCTCTATACCGCCGGCAATTCTCATAGGGAGACGCTCTCATGACCGGGGAATATGCCTATGGTCTGTGGGTCATCGCAGCGTTCAACGTCGGCCTGTTTCTGTTTTTCTTCCTGAGCTTTCTGCCGCCGAAGGGCTTTGCGGAATGGCGCAATCTTGGCGTCGTCACTGCGTTCCTGGTGGCGCTGTTCAGCGAAATGTACGGTTTTCCGCTGACCATTTATCTGCTGACCGGCTGGCTCGGTGACGCCTACCCCGTGCTGCAGCCTTTCAATCATAAATTCGGGCATCTGTGGGTCGTGGTCTTCGGCGGTTCGGACCTGGCCTGGGTGCTGGTCATGGGCGGCAGCCTGGCGCTGATGCTGGCGGGCTATATCCTGCTATCCAGGGGCTGGCGGCAGGTGCACGGTGCACGCGGGCGCATGGTCTCGAACGGTCTCTATGCCTTTGTCCGGCACCCGCAATACACCGGACTGTTCCTGGTCATT
>CAMYIX010000002.1 GCA_947258615.1 uncultured Ectothiorhodospiraceae bacterium
CTTGGTCACAGAGACGCGTTGCGCGGCACCGTAGGCTCCGAATTCCGACTTGGCAGCATGGTCCTTCATGGCCGCGTTGGTGACCACGATGATATGGGCACCCTCATAGGGTGAATATTCACCGGCGACCTCGAAGCCGGCCCCGGTGAGCTTGCCCTTGACTTCGGAGGCCACGGCATTCACGTCACCGCTGGTCTTGTAGGCCAGCACAAAGGGCATCAGCACGTCCTCAGCCAGTACACTGCCCATGGTGCTAATAAAAAAAATCGCTGTCAGTACTGTTTTTCTTAGCAACGCTGTCATTGCAGACTCCTCCACACTTGCATGTTTTAAAGTTAGTGTTTAATAAAGCTGACATTTCCGGCACGGAGGGGGCGACCCGTGACGCAGAAATGAGTGCGCAGTATAGGGGAATCAGGATGGTACCGCGAGTGTCAATTTTCCAACAATCGGGCGTTCAATAGTAATGAAATCATTCAGCTGGCATGTATTCCTCAAGATATGCACAAAGAGACTGCGGCTCGGGATTCTGTGGCATAATAATCAACTAACTCTTTGTAATTATTGGCTATGATCTGGAAACCCCATGTCACTGTTGCGGCCGTCATCGAGGACCAGGGCCGTTTCCTCCTGGTCGAGGAAAACATCGCCGGCCGCCAGGTCTACAACCAGCCCGCCGGTCACCTCGAACAGGGTGAGAGCCTGACGCATGCGGTTGTGCGCGAGACCCTGGAAGAGACTGCCTGGCATTTCCAGCCCCACAGCCTCGTCGGTCTGTACCGCTGGCATCATCCCGAGACCGACACGACCTATCTGCGGTTCACGTTTTCCGGGCGCGGCCTGTTTCATGAGTCCGGTCGGTCACTCGACCCGGACATCGAGCGTACCCTCTGGTTGAGTGCGGACGATATCCGCAAACAGGCCGCTTGCCTGCGCAGTCCACTGGTACTGAAGTCCATCGATGACTATCTTGCGGGCGCCGCCTATTCCCTCGACCTGCTTGCCGATGTTGAATAAGACCCGCCTCCTGGCCACCCTGCTGATGCTGCTGGCCGCTGCCCCGGCGTACCCCGAACCGTTGGTTCGCGATGACTTTATTGAGGTACCGTCCCCGGATGCCTTTTCGGTCTGTTTCGATCATACCTGCGCCAGTGTGGTCACGATCTCGCTGACCGCAGATGAATGGCGCGCCGTGACGCGGCTCCTGCAGCCAGGCGCGGCGAGCGCCATCGCCGAACGTGCCGCAGTTGCCGAGGCGATCGCCCTGTTCGAGGCCATCGTCGGCCGATACACGGGCACGCATCGCGACCGGGGCCGTAATCTGCGCGGCATCGGACAGCCCGGCCAGCTCGACTGCATCGATGAATCAACCAATACCACCACCTACCTGAACCTGCTCGAACGTGATGGTCTGTTGAGGCATCACCGCGTCGGCAGGCGCTCCACCCGATTCGGTCTGTTTGTCGGCATGCCGCATACCACTGCCGTGATTATCGAGGCCGGGAGTGGACGGCGCTATGCCGTGGACTCCTGGTTTCTGGATAATGGCCAGCCACCCTTTATCGCGGAAATCGGGAGCTGGAAGGCCGGTGCGGCCCCGCTTGAGCGCTGAGTGCGTCTGGATGTAATTGATCAATACGCCATGAGCCAGGTCTTTATCGGATTGTCAGGCGGGGTGGATTCCGCCGTGGCCGCCCTCCTCCTCAAACAGGCGGGTCACCAGCTCACGGCCGTGTTCATGAAGAACTGGGACGAGGACGACGAGGTCGGCTATTGCCCGGCAGAGGCGGACCTCGCGGATGCACGCGGGGTATGCGAACTGCTGGATATCGAGTTGCAGACCGTCAGCTTTTCGGCTGAATACTGGAACCGCGTTTTCAGCTACTTCCTCGACGAATATCGGGCCGGGCGCACACCGAACCCCGATATCACCTGCAACCAGGAGATCAAGTTCCGGGCCTTCCTCGAATATGCACTTGCCAGGGGCGCGGATGTCATTGCCACGGGCCACTATGCACAGACCGACGGCAATGCTGCGACACGTCTGCTCCGGGGCCGGGACCGCAACAAGGACCAGAGCTATTTCCTGCACCGCCTCGACCAGGCGCAGCTCCGTAAGAGCCTGTTCCCGATCGGTCACCTGGAGAAAGGCGCAGTGCGCGACATGGCAACCCGGGCCGGCTTCCGCAATCACGACAAAAAGGACAGCACCGGCATCTGTTTTATCGGCGAGCGCAAGTTCAGCGATTTTCTCGCGCGTTACCTGCCGGGACAGCCGGGCGAGATCAGGAACCTGGACGGTGACTTGATCGGTGAGCACCAGGGACTGGTGTTTTACACCATTGGCCAGCGGCAGGGGCTGGGTATCGGCGGGCAGAAAGACACCCCGGGCGCGCCGTGGTATGTCGTCGAGAAGGACATGAAACACAATATACTGCGGGTCGCACAGGGCGTTGACCATCCCGCACTGTTCAAGCGGTCCCTGTTTGCCAGCCAGTTGCACTGGATAGCCGGCCAGCCCCCGGCAATGCCGTTGTCATGCACTGCGCGCATCCGCTACCGCCAGTCAGACCAGTCCTGCACGGTTGACACCCCGACGCCGGACCAGGCCGTGGTCGAGTTCGTGCAGCCGCAGCGCGCCATCACCCCGGGACAGTCGGTGGTGTTCTATGACGGCGAGGTCTGTCTCGGCGGCGGCATCATCGATGCGGCCCTGTAGGTGAATTTGGCACAACACTTCTCACCGCAGAGGCGCAGAGGACGCGGTGTAAAAACAAAACATATAACCGCAAAGACGCAAAGATCGCAGAGGTCGCAAAGAATAATCGATGTTATGGAATATATTATATATTGCTCTGCGTTCTCTGCGGCTCTGCGGTAGATTATTTGATCGGCATGATTGACCAAGCTGACTAAAATACACCCACCCACCGCAGAGGTAGGGAGGACGCGGATTCATCACATGGATACGTGGATGGGCTTTAAACATAGGATCGCTGTAAGATATGACATGTCGATTCTGTTTATCTTTACTTTGCGCCCTTTGCGTCTTTGCGGTGAATCTTTGTTTAATGCAATTTATTCTCCGCGTACTCTGCGTCTCTCGGCAATTGCTCCGTGCATTGCTCTAACTCCTGCATCCATGCAGTCGTGCGGTAGATTTTATTTGAATGACCATGAAATCCAGCTCCCATGATCTTGCCATCGCCCTGGCCGGCATCTTTCAGGCCGTCCGGATGGTGCAACAAATTGCCAAGGGCGATCAGCGCGACCAGCTCGCGCTCGATGCCTGCCTTTCCGGCCTCTTCAACACCGATCCGGAATCGGTCGACACGGTATTCGGCGGCCTGGCCGGTATCCGGCCGGGATTGGAGATTGTCCGCGACCAGGTTGCCGGCCCGAATGACCGCCGCGACATGGAGTTGACGCGCTATGCCGTCACCGTGATGCATCTGGAACGCAAACTGAAACGTAACCGGGCCTTGCTGGACAGCATCGGCAGGGGTATTGAAAAGGCGAGCGAACAGGCCCGGTTTTTCGATACCACCCACCCCGGCGTGATTGCCAGCCTGGCGGACTGCTACAAACAGACCATCAGCACCTTGCGGCCGCGCATCCTGGTGAATGGCAACCAGGCAATATTGGGCAACCCGGAGAACCAGGACCTGATACGCGCCCTGCTGCTTGCGGCAATACGCGCCGCTGTGCTGTGGCGCCAGTGTGGTGGTGGTCGCCTGACCCTGATTCTGCAGCGCAAGTCACTGCTGGATGCGATTGAATCACTGCTTGGGGAGACACAAAACATCCACTGAGGGCGCCCGCCCCGTGCCTGCCCTGCCTGCTGTTTCCGTGTATAATCGCCGCCTCCCGGCTGCGGTGCATCGGCGCCCGCCCTGTTTGGCAGTCCGGACACTATCCTGAACCCGGTTTGAATACGTTAGCAGTTCGCAGGAGTTTCTATGAAAGACAGTTTTGCAACGCGCGCCACCCTGAGTGTCGGTGAACACAGCTATGAGATCTATAGCTTGCGCGCCCTTAACGAGCAGCATGATGTGGAACGCCTGCCCTGGTCACTGAAGATCCTGCTGGAGAACCTGCTGCGTTACGAGGATGACCTCACTGTCACCCGCGATGATATCGAGGCACTGGCGAACTGGGACCCGCAGGCCGAGCCCTCGGTTGAGATTGCCTTCCGACCTGCGCGCGTCCTGATGCAGGACTTCACCGGAGTGCCGGCGGTCGTGGACCTTGCAGCCATGCGGGATGCCATGCAGCAACTGGGCGGTGATCCCGATCGCATCAATCCCCTGCAACCGGCCGAACTGGTGATCGACCATTCAGTCCAGGTCGACAGTTACGGCTCCGACGCAGCCATTGACCTGAACAGCGAACTGGAATACCGCCGCAACCGGGAACGCTACAGCTTTCTGAAGTGGGGACAAAAGGCCTTTTCGAACTTCAAGGTGGTCCCGCCGGACACCGGCATTGTGCACCAGGTCAACCTCGAGTACCTGGCCCGGGTCGTGTTCGGTACCGGTGAGCAGATCAAGCAGGCCTACCCTGATTCACTGGTCGGGACCGACTCCCATACCACCATGATCAATGGTCTGGGCGTCCTGGGCTGGGGTGTCGGTGGCATCGAGGCCGAGGCCGCCATGCTCGGGCAACCAATCTCCATGCTGATACCGCAGGTGGTCGGGTTTCGCCTCACCGGGCAGTTGCCAGAGGGCGCCACTGCCACCGACCTGGTGCTGACGGTCGTGGAGATACTGCGCAAGCAGGGCGTGGTCGGCAAGTTCGTCGAGTTCTTCGGTGATGGGCTGGACCACCTGCCGCTGGCAGACCGTGCGACCATCGCCAATATGGCGCCTGAGTACGGGGCTACCTGCGGATTCTTCCCGGTCGATGGCGAGACCCTCGACTACCTGCGTCTCAGCGGACGCAGCGAGGAACAGATCGCGCTGGTCGAGGCCTATGCCAGGGAGCAACTGATGTTCAGGGAGCCCGGGGCCGCGGAGGCAGTCTACAGCAGCACCGTGGAACTGGACCTGGGCTCGGTGGAACCCAGCCTGGCCGGGCCCAAACGCCCGCAGGACCGGGTGCCGCTCAGGATCGTGAAAGAGAAGTTCCTGGAGGCGCTTGCCGCACTGAAACAGGAACGCGGCCTGTCCGGTCATGCCGTAAAAACGGTCATCGATGGTCAGGAGGTGGAACTCGATGACGGTGCAGTGGTGATTGCGGCGATTACCTCCTGCACCAACACCTCGAACCCCTATGTAATGGTCGGAGCCGGGCTGGTTGCCAAGAAGGCGGCTGAACGCGGGCTCAAGGTGCGGCCCTGGGTCAAGACCTCGCTGGCACCGGGCTCGCGCGTGGTGACCGATTACCTGGAGCAGGCCGGCCTGATGGACTCCCTGGAGTCGCTGGGATTCCATGTCGTCGGCTACGGCTGCACCACCTGCATCGGCAACTCGGGCCCACTGCCGGAGGCCGTATCCACGGCCATCCGTGATGGCGGGCTGAGCGTCTGCTCGGTACTTTCGGGCAACCGCAATTTCGAGGGCCGCGTGCATGCCGAGGTTCGCATGAATTATCTGGCCTCCCCGCCACTGGTGGTCGCCTATGCCATCGCAGGACGCATGGACATCGACCTGCAGGCGGAGCCGCTGGGAATGGGCAGCGACGGCAAACCGGTGTACCTGAAGGACATTTGGCCGACCCAGCGCGAGATACAGGACGTGGTGGGCGCAAGCGTCAACAACGATGAATACCGCAGCGCCTACCGGGATGTCTATGCCGGCGAGAACCGCTGGACCGTGCTGGACTCGCCGGAGTCCCGGCAGTATGAATGGCAGGGAGATTCAACCTACATCCGCAAGCCGCCCTACTTCGAGGGCATGGGCAAGCGGGCGGGTGAAATCAGCGACATTCAGGGCGCGCGCGTGCTGGCCCTGCTGGGCGACTCCGTGACCACCGACCACATCTCTCCCGCCGGCGCCATCAAGGCCGACACCCCGGCCGGCAAGTACCTGCTCGCCAATGGCGTCGAACCGGGCGACTTCAACTCGCTGGGTTCACGCCGCGGCAACCACGAGGTCATGATGCGCGGCACCTTTGCCAACATCCGCCTGCGCAACAGGCTCGCACCCGGAACCGAGGGCGGCATCACCCGGCACCAGCCGAGTGGCGAACAGATGACCATATTCGAGGCCTCCGAACGCTATCGTGGCGATGCGGTACCCCTGCTGGTGATCGCCGGCAAGGAATACGGCTCGGGCTCTTCGCGCGACTGGGCCGCCAAGGGGCCGCGCCTTTTGGGAGTACGTGCCGTGATCGCGGAAAGCTACGAGCGAATACATCGCTCCAATCTCGTCGGGATGGGCATCCTGCCCCTGCAGTTCCTGGCCACTGAAAACGCCGACAACCTGGGGCTGACGGGCCAGGAGAGCTACGATATCAGCGGCATGCAGTCCGGATCGGCGCCAGCTACCGTGCAGGTAACGGCAACCGCGCCCAACGGCCGGCAGATCATCTTCCAGGCACGGGTACGTATCGACACACCGCAAGAATTCGAGTATTACCGCCACGGCGGCATCCTGCATTACGTCTTACGCCAGCTGGCGGCCTGAACCAATCAAGCTACGGGGTCTTACCTATGGATCTGTCGCAACTGACCGCACTCTCACCCGTTGACGGCCGCTACGGCTCGAAAACGGAGTCGCTACGGCCCATCTTCAGTGAGTTCGGCCTGATACACCACCGGGTGCTGGTGGAGGTCAGGTGGCTACAGGCCCTGGCCGGCCACGTGGACATCGCCGAGGTCCCGACACTGAGCAGTCATGCCACGCGCGTGCTCAACGATATCGTCGACAAGTTCAGCGAGCAGGATGCCCAGCGTGTCAAGAATATCGAGCGCACCACCAATCACGACGTCAAGGCGGTCGAGTATTTTCTCAAGGAGAAGATCGCCGGCAATGAAGAGCTGGAGGCCGTGAGTGAATTCATCCACTTCGCCTGCACCTCCGAGGACATCAACAACCTGGCCTATGCGCTCATGCTGCGCGAGGCGCGCAATCAGTCGCTGCTACCACTGATGGATGATGTTATCAGGGCCATCGTCGACATGGCGCACCGCCACGCGGACCAGCCCATGCTGTCCCGCACGCATGGGCAGACCGCCTCGCCCACCACCATCGGCAAGGAAATGGCCAATGTCGCGGCACGCCTGGGACGCCAGCGTGAACAGTTCGCCATCATCCCGGTGCTGGGCAAGATGAACGGCGCCGTGGGTAATTACAATGCCCACCTGATCGCCTATCCGGACGTCGACTGGCCGGAACTGGCGCGCACGTTCATCACCGGCCTGGGACTGGAAATGAACCCCTACACGACCCAGATCGAGCCGCATGATTTCATGGCCGAGCAGTTCGACACCCTGGCACGCTTCAACACAGTACTGATCGATTTCTGCCGCGACGTCTGGGGCTATATATCACTGGGCTATTTCAAACAAAGGACCGTGGCCGACGAAGTCGGCTCCTCGACCATGCCCCACAAGGTCAACCCGATCGATTTCGAAAATGCCGAGGGCAACCTGGGTATCGCCAATGCCCTGCTGAATCACCTCGGGGCCAAGCTGCCGATCTCCCGCTGGCAGCGCGACCTGAGTGATTCCACGGTGCTGCGTAACATCGGCGTCGCCATTGCCCACGTCGTCATTGCCTGTGAATCGGCACTCAAGGGAATCGGCAAACTCGAGGTCAACGCGCAACGTACCGCCGAGGACCTCGATAACAGCTGGGAGGTCCTGGCCGAGGCCCTGCAGACCGTCATGCGTCGCTACCACATCGAGAAGCCGTACGAAAAACTCAAGGCCCTGACCCGGGACCGTGCCGTGGACCAGGCCACGTTAAAGACCTTCCTGGCCGACCTGGATATTCCGGACAGCGTCAAGGCGGCGCTGGCTGAACTGACACCGGCAAGCTATACCGGCAATGCCGCCCAACAAGCCCGCGACATCTAGCATCGCGGTCGAACAGGCCCTGCACCCATGCCGGCCGAATCGCCATACACCGTGATGGAGGCCCGCCTGCCGGATGATCTACCGGCAATCGAGGCCATCCGGCGGCAGGTGTTTATCGAGGAACAGGGCATTCCGGCGCAACTCGAGTGGGACGGACGGGACACCGACTGTCGCCATGCCCTGGCGCTGACTACCCGGAAAGATGCCCTCGGCACCGGGCGTCTCGATGCGGACGGACGTATCGGTCGTATCGCGGTTCTCGCACCCTGGCGTGGACAAGGCATTGGTACCGCCATCCTCGCTGCCCTGACCGCCATGGCCCGGGAGCGCGGCGACTACAAGGTGATGCTGCATGCGCAACTCGAAGCCAGTGGCCTCTATCGCCAGGCCGGGTTCAGGGAGACCGGTACCCCCTTCATGGAGGCCGGCATTCGCCACGTGAGCATGGAAAAACTCCTGTCCCGGCGCAATAATGATACCGGGTCATGACGGGATAGAGGCCATGGGCGGCAATAACACTGACAGGCCGGCGGCATCAGAACTCAAGCTGGATACGCTCCGGCTGGGGAACAGCAATCTCGAGTTCGGGCTGGACAGAAGGTCCGAGATTTCTGCCGTTACCCGGGCGCTGGCTGAGCAGGCTCGCCATACACTCCTGTTGCATACCGTGGACCTGGATCCGGCGATCTATGATCAGAGCCAGTTTGTCGATGCCTTGAGTCGCCTGGCGCGCAGCCACAGCAAGGCGCGTGTCCGGGTCCTGATTCAGAATGCGCGCACGGCCGTGCAACAGGGCAGCCGATTAATCGAACTTTCCCGGCGACTGAGCAGCTACATCCAGTTCCGGCGCCCGCCACCCGAGTACCGCGACTGCCAGGAGTCCTTTGTGCTGGCCGATAACAGCGGCTACCTGTACCGCCCCAACCCGGCACGCTTCGAGGCCACCGCGAATTTTCACGATCCCGGCAAGGTGAACGACTGGGAGAGTTATTTTCTGGAGGTCTGGGCGCGCAGTGAACCCGACCCGGAGATCAGGCGCCTGTACCTGTAGATGTACAGGTACAGGCGCTGTCGTGACCTGGATTGCAGATGGCTGCCGCGGTTACGGGAAGGCCGGGATGACGGGTTCGGTACCCTCGATCTCCGCCTCCGGATGATGTTTCTTCACCAAATCGGTGATTTCATCCACGCGTGTCTTGGGCACGTCCACCATCATCAACAGGCTGCCCTTCTCGATCGCATCCTCGAATTCCTTGAGACGGGAGCTCGGTGCGGAAATGCCAATCATACTCGACATCCAGGCACCCGCACCGGCGCCGGCCAGGCCGATACCGAGGATCGCGCCACCACCGAGGGCCAGGCCCACACCCGGAAGCGCCACAGCCGCAATCCCTGCGAGGATACCGGTTGCGCCACCGATGGCCACACCGCGCTCAACGGCCGGGACAAAATCACTTTCCTGCAACAGGCCGGCCTCCGGCAGATGCGCCTCGGTCAACGCATGGTGGTCGGCCGCGGCGATATGCATATGACGCTCTTCAACCCTGGCGAGTAGAAGTTCATCGACTATCGTTTTTGCACTACCTACATCGGGTATCAGGAAATAGAGTCGTCTCATTTTTGCCTCCTGGACAGGGTCGGATATCAACGAATCGCAACAATCACATATAGATAAGCATGATATAAATATTTATAGAGTAATGACAGCCTTTTTACCAGTCGGCATAGCTTCCCCGCCGGGCGATCGATCCGGATTCAGCCACCGGCATTTCACACCTTGTTGTTCAATCCTGTACCGGCCTCATGGGAATTATAGAGCCGGCGGTAATCGTCCGGAGTGTCTACGTCCATGCGCTCGGTCAGGCAATAATGGCTGAGCCCCAGTTGCCCGAGTCGCGTGATGCTCTCGGCCAATACCGCCGAGGTACCCCAGGGCATGCCTGAGAACAATGCCGGCACCGGCCGCTGCATGCCGACGAGATAATAACCGCCGTCACGGGCAGGCCCGAGCACCACGTCGGCGCCGCGCTGCAGCCCGGTGAAGGCCTCGGCGAGATCCGCGGCACACAGTGACGGACAGTCCGTACCGACCAGCAGCGCGCTTTTCGCGTGGTCGAGTGCAGCGGCCAGCGCATGCTGCATGCGCACACCCAGGTCACCCGCCGACTGGTCATGCAGAGTGACGCCGTAGCGTTCCTGGCACTCTTGAAAGAACGCGGTCGAACCGGATGGACTGCACCACAGTTCGACCGGGCACAGGCCGGCCGCTGTCAGCATGCCGAGGCGCTCATGTACCTGGCGTGCATGGAAGGCGGCCGCGCCGGTTTTACCCAGCAGCGGAATCAGGCGCGTCTTGGTCCGCCCCGGTTCGGGTGACCTGGCAAACACCTGGATGCGGGCATCGGGAAACCTCATGGCCGGTGGGCCCGGTAGTAGCGGGCCAGGGTGTACGGGGACATCCCCAGGAAATAGCCGAGCCGCAGTGACCACATCAACACGATGGTGCGGATGACGCCGTGCTTTTGCCAGCGCCGCGCCGAGGTCGTCAGTTGCAGGCGCAGGCAGGCAGGTCGCGAGTGTGCCTTCAGGGCACGGCTGAGCGCGATGTCCTCCATCAGGGGTATCGGCGGAAAACCGTGTACCCGGTTAAACAACTCGCGGCTCACGAAGATGCCCTGGTCACCGGTGGCGATCCCGCTCAGGCGCGAGCGCAGGTTGGCAAGCCGCGCGACCAGGTCAAGCATTGGCCCGGTGTCCTCAAAGCGGATATCAAAACGCCCCCAGTCATAGCGGTTGTCGCGCACTGCGGCGCCGATCCCGGCGGCGGCATTTTCGGGCGCCCGGGTATCGGCATGCAGAAACCACAATACCCGACCCCTTGCGGCGCGCGCGCCGGTTTGCATCTGCAGCGCGCGCCCGGCGAGTGAATGCAGGACCCGGTCCGCATAGGGTCTGGATTCCCTGACCGTGTTGTCACGACTGCCACCGTCGACGACGATGACCTCGTGACCGCCGCGTCGCAGGGGCTGCAGTGCCTGGAGCGTGGCCTGCAGGGTACCGGACTCGTTCAGGGCCGGAATGATGATGGAGATCGGACCTAGATCACCCGCAGCAACCATTATCGCTCCCGCTGTCCCCTGTCTCTGACGGGCTGGAGCAACAGGCTGTCGACGAGGATGCCGTACCGGAGTGGCTGTCCGGGTCGATAAAGGCACCTCCATAGGCGGCACTCATGAAGGCGACATGTTCTGCAGCGCTCACCTGGATGCGTTCTCCCCGCGGGTAACTGCGTCCGGATTCGTCCATCACCTCTGCGAACGGCCCTGCATACATCAGTGCATGCTGCTGCCCGTCAGCTACAAGCGGGGCCTTTTGTGCCGTCAGGGTTACGGAGCGGAATTCAATCGCATCGATGACCCGCCACGGTGCTGACTCCCACTTGTCATAACAGATCGCCTGGAACCCCCTGGCGGTGAAACTCTGCAGGAAGTCCGCTTCCTGGAAGGCCCCGGCGATGCAGCCGCTCCACAGTTCGGCATCCTGTTTCATTGCAGCAGGCACCGGTCTGTCACTGATGATGTCGGAGATGGCAATGCGACCGCCGGGTTTGAGCACCCGGAAGATCTCATCCACCAGTTGCTGCTTCTCCTGGTCCGAGACCAGGTTCAGGACGCAATTGGAAATGACCAGGTCAACCGAGGCGTCGGGAATCATCGGCTGATTGAGGCGCTGCCTGTTCTCCCAGCTGCGCAGGGCCGCGTAATCGCGCTGGCTGCGCACCGGGTTTTTCTGCAGCCAGGCCTCCAGTGCATCCAGGTCCAGTGCCAGGTCCTGGATGTAGCCCTTCAGGAAACGCACCCGGTCGCCGCCCAGACGCCCGGCCATCTCCGTCTGGTACTTGCGGGCCAGGGCCAGCATGTCATCATTGACATCGATCCCGATGACCTGTCCGCGACTGCCGACCAGCTGGGCCGCCATGTAACAGATCTTGCCGCCGCCCGATCCCAGGTCCAGCACGATGTCACCTTCCCGGACATAGCAGGAGGGATCACCGCAGCCATAGTCCTTCTCGATGATCTCGTTTGGCAACAGGGCCAGCAGGCGATTGTCATAGTCTATCGGGCAACACAGCTCGGCCTGTGTTTCGAGCGCTCCCTGCGAGTAACGCTCCCTGACACTGGTTTCGACATTCATATCCTTACCTCATGATGTAGTGTTTGCGGTCCCTTAGCCCGCATTTCTTGCCGGGACAGGCAATAGCTGAAAACTTATTGCCCTGGCCCTGATGTGCATTCCGTTCATGACCCCGGTAATTTACATGGCTCTGGCGCCACCCGGTGAGAACTGCGGCTCAGGCCTCCAGTGCACCCCCGCAGCCCGAACCCTGTCCGGCAGTGCAGCCGTAACAGTGATTGGCGACCACGATGGGATTGCCGCTGAGATCCGTATCGATCAGGTCGCTGACATGCAGTCGCCGCTTACCGTTGACCCGCGTGGGCAGACCAAGCATCTGGTTGAAGTCACAGTCGTAGACATAACCCTTCCAGTCAATACTGACGAGTGAACGACACATGACGCCCTCCAGGTTCTCGTCCCGGTGCGCAGCGCGAAGCAGGTCCATGTACTCGTCAAACCTGCCCTGGGACACCAGCATGCTGCCAAAGCGCTTGATGGGCATGTTGGTCA
Source organism: uncultured Ectothiorhodospiraceae bacterium (assembly GCA_947258615.1). GTDB lineage: Bacteria > Pseudomonadota > Gammaproteobacteria > UBA9214 > UBA9214 > CAMYJZ01. The sequence continues at coordinate 12,710 of CAMYIX010000002.1, forward strand.
GTGTCAGCAGCCGGTTGAACTGCACGGCGTAGTTTTCGGCCAGATGTCTTTTGTAATCGCGCTCCAGTGCGGCCTGTGGCGGTGGCAAGGCGGGCCCCTGGGGGTTGTACATCAGGTTGAGTGGCAACTCGCGACCGTAACCGAGCTCGTTCAGCAGGCGCAGCACCCGGATGCTGGCGGCGAAACAGCCATCGCCCCGCTGCTTGTTAACATTTTCTTCAAGATAACAGGGTAATGAGGCAACTATCTCAACCTCATTATCGGCAAGAAACTCCGCTGTCCCTGCCTGGCCCGGCTCCAGCAGCACCGTCAGGTTGCAGCGGTCGATGACCTTGATGCCGGCCGTCCGGGCCGCCTTCACCAGGCGCCTGAAACCGGGGTTCAGTTCCGGTGCGCCACCGGTCAGGTCGAGCGTCTGCGCAGCGGATGCCTCCAGGTAGCGAATCAGTTCATCCAGCGTCGCGGCCGTCATCACCTCCTTGCGTCGTGGCCCGGCATTGACGTGGCAATGCAGGCAGGACTGGTTGCACAGGTAACCGAGGTTGACCTGCACGGTCTCGAGGTGGCCGCGTTGGAGCACCGGGAAATCTCCCGGCATCAGCAGTGGCAGTGTCTCATGCATTTCGTAACGGACCTGTCGATGGTCATCAGTACATCCCGGCGTATACGCGCTGGCCGGTCACGGCAGCAGGCGGTTGATCATTTTCACCAGGAACCGGGTCTTCCCGGAATACAGCAGTTGCGAATAACGGGCATTGATGGCGCGTCGGTGAACCTGCGAATAGGTCGGATAGGCATGCACCAGTTCGGTGATGTCACGCGCCCTGGCTTTGACACGCATGGCCAGCGCAAGTTCATGGATCAGTTCGCCGGCATGCGCGCCGACCAGGCTTGCGCCCGCGATCCGTCCCCTGGCGATCAGGATCTTTACGAGACCCCGGGTGGCCGTGTCGGTCCTGGCACGATCGATATCCTCGAGGCTGAAGCGCGCCACATCATACTTCAGCCCGCAGGCATCCGCCTCGTGCTGCGACAGCCCGACCTGGGCGACCTCGGGATCGGTATAGGTCACCCTGGGTACCACCCGGTAGTCGACCTTGCGCGGGAACCTGAACAGCAGGTTCGCAAGAACCACACCCGCCTGGTATTCCGCCATATGCGTGAACGGGTACGGGCCGCATACATCACCCACGGCATGGATGTGCCGCTGGCTGGTACGCAGACGCTCGTCAACCGTAATGCCCCTGGAGGTGTACTCGACACCCGCGACATCCAGGCCCAGCCCGAAGACCGCAGCCTGGCGTCCGGCCGCGACCAGGATGCGTTCACATTCGACTGTCGAACCATCGGCCAGAAACAGTTGCCGGCAGTCACCGTCACGACGCACGTGGGTCACCTCTGCACCGGTGTGCATCCTGATGCCTTCGTCAGCCAGCACCTCGGCCAGACACGCGGCGATATCGGCGTCGGCGGCCGGCAGAACCCTGTCGGATTGCTCGACGAGGGTGACCCGGCTGCCCAGTCGGGCATAGGCCTGGGCCAGTTCCACGCCTACCGGTCCCGCACCGATGACAGCCAGGCGCGGCGGCAGTTGACGCCAACCGAAGATGGTTTCATTGGTATCGTAACCCGCTTCCTCCAGACCGGGGATCGGCGGCGCCGCGGGCTGTGAACCGGTGGCGATGACACAGCGTTTGGCCGTGACGATTTCATCACCGATCCGTATCTCGTGCGTTCCGGTGAAGCGCGCCGGGACAAAACGGACGTCGCAGCCATAGGCACGAAAGCGCTCCGGATCATCATGGCGCTGGATGTCCGCGATGACGGACTCGATGCGGTCAGCGACCGGGTTCAGGTCGACCGGGGTTTCACAGGAAGGCAGGCCATAACGCGCGCCGTTGCGCATCAGGTGGGCGACCCGTGCCGAGCGGATCAGGGTCTTGCTGGGAACACAGCCATGATGCAGACAGTCACCGCCCAGGCGGTCCGACTTCTCGGCCAGGATCACCTTGAGTCCCAGCTGGGCGGCGACACTGGCGACAACCAGCCCGCCGGGACCGCCACCAATCACCACCAGATCGCTTTTTCGTTTCATCCAACTCCTCTGATGTGGCAGCTGTGCGGCCTGCCGGCAGTACACCGCGCTGGCCACGTCTCAGGCATGGTGGTGCAGGATCCCGGCCGTTGCGTTGTCCCGCGCACTGACCTCGGCGACTGCCTCCAGTGCCGCCAGGACCACTTCCGTGCCGGCCCCGGCCACGGGTCCGTATTGACTCAGCTGGCGCCGCCAGACCCGTGCCCCCGGGACCCCCTGGAACAATCCCAGCATGTGGCGGGTAATGTGTTTGAGTTCAGCACCGGCCTGCAGTTCCCTCTCTATATAGGGCAGCATCCGCAGCATAACCCCGCTGCGTGTCGGTTGCGAACGGCTGTCATTGAAGAAGCGCTCATCGACGTCGGCCAGCAGCCAGGGATTGTGATAGGCCTCGCGTCCCAGCATGACACCGTCGACCTGTGCCAGCCGGGCCACGGCATCATCCAGGCTGGTCACACCCCCGTTGAGGATGATCTCCAGCTCCGGGAAGTCCTGCTTCAGGCGATAGACGTACTCGTACCTGAGCGGTGGAATGCTGCGGTTCTCCCTGGGGCTCAGGCCCTTCAGGATAGCCTTGCGGGCATGCACGATGAAGGTAAGGCAACCCGCCTGTGCGATCCGGTCGACAAAACGGTACAGGTGCTCATAGGTGTCCTGCGCGTCGATACCGATGCGGGTCTTGACGCTGACCGGAACCGCAACGGCGCGCGTCATGGCGGTGACACAGGCAGCGACGCGTTCGGGCTCGGCCATCAGGCAGGCGCCGAAGCGACCCGACTGTACCCGGCTGCTGGGACATCCCAGGTTCAGGTTGATCTCGTCATAGCCATGCGCCTCCCCGAGACGGGCCGACTCCGCGAGCGCGTCCGGCTCACTGCCACCCAGTTGCAGTGCAACGGGGTGCTCGGCCGGGTCGAATTGCAGCAGGCGCCCGGGGTCACCATGCAACAGGGCGGCCGTGGTCACCATCTCCGTGTAGAGCAGGCTGTGGTGTGACAGCTGGCGGAGAAAATAACGACAGTGACGATCGGTCCACTCCATCATCGGCGCGACGCAGAAGCGATGCGCAGGGCTTGTCCGGGCTGCTGGTTCGTCTGCTGATGTCACGTGTTCGGATAACGTCGTTGTATACATGCGGGCGGGTTGACCGGTCGGGTGATGTGAATCACATATTCCAAATTACCGCTTTTGTATTGTGTCTGTCGGTGCTATAGTCGTCAACAGAGGTATATACAGTAACATCCTGTTTGACAAGGAGTTAACCATGGGCCCTATCCGCTCTGTTGTGATCGCCCTGTCACTGGGAATCTCCCTGGCAGGTCCCGCGTCCGCTGATGTCCTGTTGATGGAAAGTATCCAGTCCGTGCCCAGTGTGCAAACCCCGCGCAAGGGCATGAACATGGACGGCGTACGCAACAGTTATGGTAACCCGGTAAAGGAATACCCCGCCGTCGCCACTACAGGCAATCCCCGGCACCCCCCGATCACGCGCTGGGACTACCAGGGATTTTCGGTGTTTTTTGAAAATGACCTGGTGCTGCACTCCGTGGTGCGGCGCCCGGACACGAACTGACCCCCATCCCCTGCCCCGGTCTTTCAGGGCCTGACGCCCCTCCATGCGGCGGCGCTGTCTGCTTGCGGAATCCGCGGCCCAGTCCGGTGTGCTGCTGACCTGGCCGCACGCACTCACGGACTGGCAGCATGACATCGACGCCGTTAGCCGCGTCTACGTAGACATCGCGCGGGAAATCAGCCGGCGCGAGCCCCTGGTGGTGATCTGTTATGACGACGCCCATCAACACCAGGTGGAACACACACTGGCAGATGCCGGATTCGATGCCGGCGCCCTGCACTTTTTCCAGGCACCCACGAACGACACCTGGATCAGGGACTACGGGCCGATCGCGGTCGCTACCGGGACGGAACGCATCCTGCTCGACTTCACCTTCAATGGCTGGGGAAACAAACACCCGGCGGAACTGGATAACGCGGTCACCACAGCTTTGAATGCCGCGGGTCTGTTCGCGGACGCGGAGCTGCAGCAGGCATCGCTGGTCCTCGAGGGCGGCAGCATCGACAGCGATGGTGAGGGTACCCTGCTGACCACGACACATTGCCTCATCCACAGCGGCCGCAACCCGGGGCACGACAAACACAGCCTGGAAGGGATCTTCAGGGAACTCATGGGGATCGAACGCGTGCTGTGGCTGGATCACGGCGAACTGGAAGGTGACGACACCGACGCCCACGTCGATATGCTGGCACGCTTCTGTTCACCCGAAACAATCGCCTACCTGCAATGCAGCGATCCCGACGACATCCACTACCCGGCGCTCGCGGCCATGGAAACGCAGCTGCGGTCTCTTCGCCGTGCCGACGGTGAACCGTACCAGCTGGTGCCGCTGCCCCTGCCGCACCCGGTCTGCTCTGCAACAGGAGAGCGCCTGCCGGCCAGCTACAGCAACTTCCTGGTGATCAATGCAGCAACCCTGGTCCCGGTCTATGGAGACCCGGCCGACGCTGTCGCGCTGGAGCGACTGGCGACCTGTTTTCCGGACCGGCAGATCATCCCGATCAATTGCCTGGCCCTGATTCAGCAATACGGCAGTCTGCATTGCGCTACAATGCAGCTGCCTGAAGGCTTCCTGTCACTCAGCTAACGCAACGGTATCCACAGTGACCAACAAGCAGTTGACTATCGGCCTGGTGCAACATGCCTGCGACGCTGACCCTGCCGCCAACATCGAGACAACGATCCAGGGTATACACACAGCGGCGGCACGGGGCGCAAGGCTGATACTGCTGCAGGAATTGCACGGCAGCCGGTATTTCTGCCAGACGGAGGATCGGGGCAATTTTGAACTGGCGCAAACCATACCCGGGCCGATGACCCAACGGCTCGGTGAAATCGCGGCCGGGTTGAATATTGTGATTGTGGCATCGATCTTTGAAAAACGCGCTGCCGGCCTGTATCACAACACGGCGGTCGCGCTGGACAGCGACGGCAGCATTGCCGGGCGCTACCGCAAGATGCACATTCCGGATGATCCCGGCTATTACGAGAAATACTATTTCACCCCGGGCGACCTCGGCTTCACCCCGGTAGACACCTCGGTAGGCAGGCTGGGCCTGCTGGTATGCTGGGACCAGTGGTACCCGGAGGCCGCCCGGCTGATGGCCCTGGCAGGGGCCGAGCTGCTGCTCTATCCCACCGCTATCGGCTGGGACATGCAGGACCCCGCCGGGGAACGTGTGCGTCAGCACGATGCCTGGCTGACCGTCCAGCGTGGCCATGCCATTGCCAACAGCCTGCCGGTACTGGCCTGCAACCGCACCGGCCATGAAGCCGACCCCTCCGGACAGACGGACGGCATTCGCTTCTGGGGCAGCAGTGCGGCCATCGGCCCGCAAGGCGAGGTGCTGGCACAGGCTGCCACCGACAGGGCGGAGGTGGTGGTGGCCGAGATCGACCTGGGACGCAGCGGACAACTGCGTCAGGTCTGGCCCTACCTGCGCGACCGGCGCATTGATGCCTACCAGGACCTGTTGCGCCGCTTCCGCGACTAGCCCACCCGGCTCAGCGACTGGCGGCACATCCATGAATGCAAGGCACAGGAACCGGGGCAGGCCCATGGCGGGCTGCTCCGGTTACGCGCAATCCCGCTTGCGAAAGCAGCTCAAGCAAGCCGGCGGACCGGTAGTAAGGCACCCCCGATTGATGGATAATATGCCGATTGTAATCACGTATTTATCAGGAAAAACAACATGATTTTGATACTCCACGCCGATACCGACAAGAACAGCGAGGAGTTCCGCCACTTGATGGAACATCTCTCCGGCATGAACAATATCCAGACACGCATTCATGACGAGGTGGGTGCGCTGCAGACGCTCACAGAGATCTACCTGATCGGTGACACGGCTACCCTGCAGACCGATGACATGGAGAACCTGCCCTGTGTCGAACGCGTGGTGCGCGTCTCGGAGGAATACCGCGTGCTGGGTCGCCACCATGACGATGACCGGGCAACCTACTTCGAATATAACAGCGTGCGTTTCGGACAGGACAACCTGAATATCTTTGCCGGGCTGTGCGCCGTGGATATTCCTGAGCACGTCGAGATCATGATGAAGGCCCTCAAGGAACGCGGCCTGCCCTGCACCCGCATGGGTGCCTATAAGCCGCGTACCAATCCCTACTCGTTCCAGGGTCACGGCAAGAGCTGCCTGCCGTATGTGTTCGAACTGGCAGGCAAGTACGACATCAAGGTCATCGCCATGGAGGTCACGCATGATTCCCAC
>CAMYIX010000003.1 GCA_947258615.1 uncultured Ectothiorhodospiraceae bacterium
GGCCCTGGTGCGCGCCAAGGTCAGCCTGTACGAACCGCGCGGCGATTACCAGCTCATCGTCGAACACATGGAGGAAGCCGGTGACGGCGCCCTGCGCCGCGCCTTCGAGGAACTCAAGCAGAAACTCGCCGCCGAAGGCCTGTTCGCCCCGGAAACCAAGCAGGCCCTGCCGGCCCTGCCGCAACGCATCGGCGTCATCACCTCGCCCTCGGGCGCCGCCATCCGTGACGTACTCAGCGTGCTGCGACGCCGCTTTCCGGCGATTCCGGTCCTGGTCTACCCGGTCCCGGTGCAGGGTGCGGACGCCGCTGCCAGGATCGCGGATACCATCCGCCGGGCATCGGACCGGGGTGACTGCGATGTGCTGATCCTTACCCGCGGTGGCGGCTCGCTGGAGGATCTGTGGTCATTCAACGAGGAGGTGGTCGCCCGTGCCGTGCATGCCTGCCGGGTCCCCCTGGTCAGTGCCGTCGGCCATGAAATCGATTTCACCATCGCCGACTTTGTCGCCGACCAGCGAGCCCCGACCCCCTCGGCCGCCGCGGAACTCGTCAGCCCCGATCAGCAGGAATGGCTGACGCAGGTCAACACCCTGTCCAGCCGCCTGGAAAACCGTTTGCGGCACCGCCTGACCCTTGCCAGGCAGCAGGCCGTCTGGCTGGAGAAGCGCCTGCAGCAGCTGCACCCGGGCCAGTATCTGCGCCAGCAGAGCCAGCGGCTGGACCAGCTGGAACAACGGTCCCGCTATATTGTCAACAGGTATATCAGTGACTTGCGGTCAGGACTTAACGAGGTATCGGGGCAACTGAAACGGTTGTCCCCGGTACATGGTATCGCCCAGCAGCGGCTGCGACAGGCCAACCTGGGCCAGCGCCTGGGCAGCACCATGCAACGCCTGCTGACCGGCAAGCAACGTCGACTGGCCCTCTCCAGCCGGGCGCTGGATACCATCAGCCCGCTGGCGACCCTGGAGCGCGGCTATGCAATTGTCAGCCGGCTGCCGGAACGGCATATTCTGCACCAGGCCAGCAAGGTCAAGCCCGGCGACCGGGTGGAGGCCCGACTCTCGGAAGGCGTCCTGGTGTGCAGCGTCGAGCAGACCCGAGAGACACCGTAAACAGATTCGATCACAGACAACATTCAGGAAAGACCCGGTATGAATTACCTCAAACGTTTCGCCCTTATCATCTCCATGTTGCTGCTACCGGCCGGGGCCGGGGCCCTGACCCTGGACCAGACACCGGTACCCGGCGGGATTGCCACCATCCGTCTGCCTGACGATGTCGACCCGGCCACGGTGCGTTACCGGGAGCGCCGCGTGCTGGTCACCCGCCAGGACGACCGGGCCATCGCCGTGGTCGGACTGGCCCTGGGCGCCAAGACCGGGACCCACTACCTGGTGGCGCGCACCCACAGCGACAAGCCGCTGAAGCTGTCCTTCCAGGTGTCCGACAAGGCCTATGAAACCCAGCACATCACCATCAAGGACAAGCGCAAGGTCAACCCGGAAAAACGCGACCTGGAACGCATCGGTCGAGAACAAAAGCAGATCAAGGCCGCCCTGCGCAACTGGAGCGATACCGATACGGTGTCGCTGGAATTCCTCAAACCGGTCGACGGGCCGACCAGCAGCCCGTTCGGCCTGCGGCGATTTTTCAACGAGCAGCCACGCAAGCCGCACAGCGGCCTGGACATCGCCGCCCCCGAAGGTGCCCCGATCCGGGCCCCCGCCCCCGGCACCATCATCAATACCGGCGACTATTTCTTCAACGGCAACACCGTGTTCATCGATCACGGCCAGGGACTGGTGACCATGTACTGTCACATGAGCCGGATCGACGTCGAGACCGGGCAGCGGGTGGCGGCCGGCGAGGTCATCGGCGCGGTCGGCATGACCGGCCGCGTCACCGGCCCGCATCTGCACTGGGGTGTCAGCCTGAATGACAGCCGCGTGGACCCCCTGCTGTTCATGACCGAAACGGAAACCGCGGCAACGGGAACGACAGCCATCGGAGGTAACACCCCGTGAAGACACTGGACCAGTACGAATTAGGGGACCTGAAACGCATCTACCGTACCCTGCACGGCCAGCTGCAGGAGGATTTCGACCTGCTGGACTCCGACCTGCTGCACGACCTGCAGGGCTATCTGCAGGACAGGGCGGGGCAGGACGGTGTCGATGTGTCGGTCCATGAACAGTGGTCCGCCTGGCTGAACGACGGCAAACCGGTCAGCTGCAAGCTGTAACGGATTCGGCACACTGCTGATACATTTGATACCTTCTCCCCTTCAAGGGGAGAAGGATAGGATGAGGGGTGAGAAACGCAGTTTCTTGACTGCATAATTTATCAACCCTTTCCCACTAATGGGAGAGGGTATCAACACAACAAACAGCCCCCTTATTAATATCCCTCTCTGTGCAAGCCGGACTTAGTTTTCAGGGGTCTTCCCCTGATTGAGTGGGTAACACATCAATTCAGACGAGACGCATTCCTTCTGATGGCGAGGTTGTTGGCCGAATGAATTCGTTCCTACTGTAGGGTCGAATTCATTCGACCAACGGTGTTTTCGACCAACGGTGTTTCATCGTCATCTGTTATCCAGATGCAATCCCAATGGGGGTAATCGTCAATATTCCGAAGACCTGATGCTGCA
>CAMYIX010000004.1 GCA_947258615.1 uncultured Ectothiorhodospiraceae bacterium
GTGGCGTGACAGGGCCAGTGGAATTTCCTCCTGCGCCATGCCGCCGCCGTTATCGCGCACCCGGATGCGGCGGGTACCACCGGCCTCGACATCCACCTCAATGGTGTCGGCCCCGGCATCCAGGCTGTTCTCCAGCAATTCCTTGACCACGGACGCCGGCCGCTCGATGACTTCGCCGGCGGCGATCTGGTTGATCAGTTCGGAAGGCAGCAACTGGATAGGCATGGGTTGCCCATAATAACCCAAACGCCAGTGGCCGAACCGGCGGGCGGGGGCTAATCGGGGAACCTGAAACTGAAATAATCGCCCAGCGCCTCCTCGATCTGGGACTGGGTGATCGGGCGCCCCCACAGGGGCCAGTCATAGTACTCGCAGACCATCGGCATAATCCCCGACTGGTGCCTCGATTTCAGCCGGATGGTCTTGTAGAAACGCTTGGTATGAGGGTAGTTCTCCCACTCCTGCTGGCCGCCGTAGCCGGTGATCAGGAAGCTGTCAGGCTGGATGACCCGGGGGCCAAGGTCCCTGACCTCGAAGCGGCAGGCCACCTCGAATTCGCTGGCCGCCCCGGCGGCCGTCCCGTGCTGCAGCATGATATGCGCCCGCCGGGCGGGAATGGTCCGCCGGGGATTGGCAGGCGCCCAGCAGCAGACCCAGGGTCATTATGCAGAGTGCTTTCATGGCGAGAGTCTTTGACTGGGACGCAGTCCATACGCCGATGCGATACACCGGTATTGACCGGGAGGTGGCGATAAAGTTCGGGCAGCTGGCGCCGGATCAGCTGCCGGCGGGCGGTATTCGCAGAGTGTCCCCGATGCGCAGGCGGTCGGATTTCAGTCCGTTGTAGCCCTTCAGTCTGTTGAGGCTGACATCGTAGCGCTGGGCGATATGACCCAGGGTATCGCCCGGTTTAATGACATGCTCGAAGGCCGCGAGATGGGTCCCGGGCGGGGCGTGGCTGGCGAAATAGCCCTTGATCCCCTGCAGCATGGCACGCGCCAGTGATTCCTGGTGACGCCGGTCACGCAGCTTGCGTTCTTCCGAGGGGTTGGAGATAAACGCCGTCTCGACCAGCACCGAGGGAATATCCGGGGACTTCAGCACCACAAATCCGGCCTGCTGGACCGAGGACTTGTGGGTCTTGCCAAGGCGTTTCAGCTTCCCCAGCATATTGCCGGCCACCTCGATACTGGCCTCGATGGTCGCCGTCTGTGACAGGTCAAGCAACACCTCGGCCAGCAGGTCATCCTTGTCGTCCAGCCGTACCCCGCCGGCCAGGTCCGCCGCATTTTCCTTCTCCGCCAGCCAGCGCGCCATCTCGGACGAGGCGCCGCGCCGCGACAGGACATAGACGGAGGAACCCTTGACCCGCCGGTCACGGAAACCGTCGGCATGCACGGATACGAACAGATCGGCCCCCTGCTTGCGGGCGATGTTGATGCGCTTGCGCAGCCCGATGTAATAATCACCCTGGCGGATCATCACCGGGCGCATCCCCGGCTCCTGCTCGACCAGGGCCGCCAGCCGTTTGGCAATGGACAGCACGACATCCTTTTCCCGGGTCCCGCCTTGGCCGATCGCGCCCGGGTCGTCACCACCATGGCCTGCATCGATGGCAATCACCAGGTCGCGTAGCAGGTTCTTCTCCTCGACCGACTTCTTGACCGTGGCCTTCTGGCTCAGGCCGGTCTCGTAGAGGTCGACGACCAGGCGGTGGCCGTGCTGTCCACCCGGTTTCAGGGTGAAACTACGCGGCTTGGTCTGCCGTTCCAGGTCCAGCACGATTCTCAGCACCCCCTTGTCCTGCAGGGCGGTACGGATCTTTCTGACCAGTCCGACAGCCTCGTTCTGCGTCTTCAGCGCGGCAGCGAGACGGGCAGCCGGGACATCGATGACCAGGCGTTCGGGTTCATGCAGGGAGAACAGCGTATGCTCGATGGGGCCGCTGATATCGAAAACCACGCGGGTATGGTCCGGCGCCGCCCACAGGCGCACGCCCTCTATCTCGACCGGCGCCGCCCAGACCAGGGTTTGGCCGATGAGCCAGAGGCAACATGCTGTGATTAGCCTATTCACCTGGTGGATCGCCCCCCCGGACACGCTGCTGATGGGCGTATCTTAGCCACATTTCCCACAAAATTTCAATTATTATGTTGAAACTCCATGAGATAGGTCAAGAAGCTCTTAGAGAACCCAAGGGATATCTGATAAGTTCCTGTCGTATTGTACGTGACGGAACAGGAACATGGCTCAACCAACCCCGCTCCGGCGCCTGTCTGGCAGGGCCTCCAGCCACTGGCGGCCGCGTTCACTGGTCGCCCGCAGGTCCAGCTGGCGACCCGAGTCCCGGTAATCGATGACGATGACCAGGTCGGCTGGCGGCAATGCCCCCCGGCCCTGTTCCGGCCATTCAACCAGCAGCAGTTCGTTGCCGGTCACCAGGTCGCGGATACCGATCCATTCCAGTTCCTCGCCGGAGGCCAGCCGATACAGGTCGAGGTGATAGACTGTCAACTCGCCCAGCGGATACGGTTCGATCAGGGTATAGGTCGGGCTTTTGACCTTACCCCGGAAGCCAAGCCCGCGCAGCAGGCTGCGCACCAGCGTGGTCTTGCCTGCGCCCAGGTCACCCTGAAAATAGATAACGCCGGGCCCGCCCGCGGCCTGGGCCAGGCGCAGGCCAAAGTCCTGCATGGCCGCCTCATCCGCTGCGAAGAATTTCACTCGCTCTCGCCTTCCGCCTCCAGAACGGCACGCACTTCATTGATGACATCGCGCGCCGTCATGCCGCGTTCACCGGCCAGCGCGGCCCGGTCACCCGCGAGCCCGTGCAGGCAGACCCCGGCCAGCGCGGCCTGCCCCAGGCCCAGACCCTGGGCCGCCAGGCCGGCGATAACCCCGCTGAGGACATCGCCCATGCCGGCGGTTGCCATGCCCGGATTGCCGACCGCGCATACCGTGACCGGGTCGGCCGGGCTGGTCACCAGTGAACCGGCGCCCTTCAGCACCACCGTGCCGCCATAGTTATCGGCCAGGGCGGATGCTGCGGCAAACCGGTCGGCCTGGACATCCCGGGCGGGAATCTTCAGCAGGCGTCCCGCCTCACCCGGGTGCGGTGTCAATAACCAGTTATCACGTCTCAGCGGCTCCCGGGCCAGCAGGTTCAGGGCATCGGCGTCCACGATCAGCGGCAGATCGGTATCCAGCACCCTGGCAAACAGTTCCCGGGCCCAGCGCGACTGGCCAAGTCCCGGCCCGACAATGACAATGCCGGCACGCTTCAGCAGGGGCGCCAATTCGCCGGCCCCGGCGACCCCGTGGCTCATCAGTTCCGGGCTCGCTGCCGCGATCATGGCCGCATGCTCCGGCCGGGTCGCCAGACTGACCAGCCCGGTACCGACGCGCAAGGCTGCCATCCCCGCCAACTGCACTGCACCCGTCATCCCGGCCTCCCCGCCCACCACCAGCAGGTGGCCATGGTCACCCTTGTGTGCCGTGCGCGTCCGCGGCCGGGCGAGCCGGCCCAGGGGCGGCTCGGTAAGCAACTGCGAGGCCGGCACGATCTGCTGGTATACAGTGGCCGGCACATGCAGGTCATGGAAGGCAACCGTGCCGGCATATTGGGGACCATCGCCGGTATACAGTCCCTGCTTGCGCCCGATGAAGGTCACGGTGTGACACGCCCTGACACTGGCGCCCAGCGCCGTACCGCTATCGGAGTGCAGTCCACTGGGTATGTCGATGGCCAGCACCGGTGTCGGTGCATGATTGATTGCCTCTACCACGGCCCGCCAGTCCCCCTCCAGGGGTCTTTCCAGGCCGGTCCCCAGCAGGGCATCGACGATGACATCGGCGCGTGCCAGGCACTTCTTGTCATAGCCGTGCTCCTCGCCACCCGCTGCCTGCCAGTCATTGCGGGCACGCAGGGCATCACCCGACAGGCGGCCCGCATCACCCAGCTGAATCACCCGGCTCTGGCAGCCGGACTCCTGCGCCAGTCGCGCTACCACGTAGCCATCGCCGCCGTTATTACCGGTTCCGCAAACCACCACGATCGAGCGCGCATCCGGCCAGTGCCGGCAGAGAAAATCCCACACCGCTTCACCGGCGCGCTTCATCAGCATATGCCCCGGGATGCCGGCCTCTTCGATGGCCGCCCGGTCCAGTGCGCGGACCTGGTGTGCGGTATACAGCGGAGTGGTGCTGTTCATGGGATCATTGTTTATCATGTAATGACTTTCCGCAGTGGCATTAACCCACCGTCCTCACCCAACATACCGTGAATCACGCGTAAAAATCCACATTTCAGGAAGCCCATGCACGAGGAACCCCGCAGCCCGGACTCCGATATTGATTACCGCTCGCTGGCGCGGCACATCAAGCGCTGGGGGCTGGAACTCGGGTTTCAGCAAGTCGGCATTACCGACACCGAGCTCGGCGAGGATGAAAACCGCCTGCTGCGGTGGCTCGAAACCGGCAGACACGGCACCATGGACTATATGCAGCGGCATGGCACCCGGCGCAGCCGGCCGGCGGAACTGGTGCCCGGCACCGTGCGTATCATCTCGGTGCGCATGGACTACTGGCCCGCCGGGTCCGCAGTGGCAGACCGGGTACTGGGGGACGCGGCCGCGGCCTACCTGTCGCGCTACGCACTGGGGCGCGACTATCACAAGGTGATGCGCAAGCGCCTGCAGAAACTGGCCGACAGGATCGAGTCACTGACCGGTCCGTTCGGCTACCGGGCCTTCACCGACAGCGCACCGGTCCTGGAAAAGGCACTGGCACAAAAGGCCGGGCTGGGCTGGATCGGCAAACACACCAACCTGATCAACGAACAGGCCGGCTCCTGGTTCTTTCTCGGTGAACTCTACACCAACCTGCCACTGCCGCTCGATGTACCGGCCGAGGCACATTGCGGCACCTGCCACGCCTGTATCGATGCCTGTCCGACCGGTGCGATCGTCGGACCCTATGAACTGGACGCCCGCCTGTGCATCTCCTACCTGACCATCGAACTGCGCGGATCCATACCGGAACCGCTGCGCCCGCTGCTTGGCAACCGGGTCTACGGCTGCGATGACTGCCAACTGGTGTGCCCCTGGAACCGTTTTGCCGGGGCCACGCAGGAAGACGATTTTCACGTCCGCAACGGACTCGACAGCAGCACGCTGCTGCAGCTGTTTGCCTGGGAGCGCGCGGAGTTCGAAAACAGGCTGCGCGGCAGCGCCATCCACCGCATCGGCTACGAGTGCTGGCTGAGAAATCTTGCCGTGGGCCTGGGTAATGCGCAGACATCCCGGGAGATCATTGCGGCCCTGGAGAGACGTGCCGACCACCCCTCCCCCCTGGTGCGCGAACACGTGGCCTGGGCACGGCAACGGCATGCCGGCTGAAACTCAGTTGGCCTTTTTCAGCTCCAGGGCACGCTGGTAACAGAGGTTCTTCGCCTGGCCGGTAATCTTCGCAGCGAGTGCGGCGGCCTGTTTCAGGGGCAACTCCTGCATGAGCAACACCAGTACACGCTCTGCCTCCCGGTCCATCGCGGCATCAACGGCCGGCACCTCACCGTGCACCATGATGACAAACTCGCCACGCTGCTGTTGGGCGTCCTCCAGCAACCAGGTAACCAGCCCGGACAATGATCCGGCCTTGATGGTCTCGAAGGTCTTGGTGAGTTCACGCGCGATCACGGCGTCCCGCCCCGCCCCCATGACCCCGGCCATGTCCGCCAGACAATCGGCCACCCGGTGGGAAGACTCGTAGAACACCAGGGTGCGGGGCTCGGCGCGGAGCGCCTCCAGGCGCTGGCGGCGCGCATGCTGGCGTGCGGGCAGAAACCCCTCGAATACGAACCGGTCCGTGGGCAGGCCGGATGCGGACAGGGCGGCAACACAGGCGCAGGGGCCTGGCATGGGAACCACGCGCATGCCCGCCTGGCGCACTGCTCGCACCAGGTAGAAACCCGGGTCGCTGATCAGCGGGGTACCGGCATCCGAGATCAGGGCCAGGTCGTCACCTGAACGCAGCATATCGAGCAGGGTTTCGGTCACCTCGCGTTCATTGTGTTCGTGTACTGCAATCAGCGGCGTGTCGATGCCGTAATGCGTCAGCAGCTTGCGGCTGTGCCGGGTATCCTCCGCGGCTATTCTTGCAACCCGCCCGAGGATGTCCAGTGCCCGGGCACTGACATCCTGCAGATTGCCAATGGGTGTCGCCACCACGTAGAGCACACCTTCATTCATCGCCATCAGTATCTCCGGTCGAGATGACCTGCGCATCCTAGCAAAATTATATCTGTAACGAAGATTTACAAACCGACCAGTGGACGACGGGGGGGCTTTTCAGTAGAGTCGGCGGACTATTCTAACTAGTCATCGCGCGAGTCCGCCTGCATGTATCTGCCCCGCCCCGCCACCCTGCTGGTCCTGTTTATCAGCCTCTGGGTCCTGTTGCTGTCCGGCTGCGGCGCCCCCGTCCGCCCCACAGCACCCGATCCCGATGTACAACTGCGACAACAGGCACTGGCCCTTGAGTCGCAGGGGAATTACCAGGGGGCTGCGGCACTCTACCTGGACGCGGCGGCGCGTGCAGTCACACCCCGGAAGGAGGACCTCCTGCTGCACGCCATCAGCAGCCTGATCCGGGGTGACGATCAGGTACGCGCCACAGGGCTGCTCGACGGTCTGGCACCGGCCCGGCTGACCGACCTGCAGCAGCAGCATTATGCCCTCAACCGCGCCCGGCTGGCCCTGGTTGACGATCACCCCGACCGGGTCCTGGCACTGCTGCAAACGGTCCCGGCCGGCGGCCCCCATGTCTTGGACTTCCGGCGCCTGCGCGCCGAGGCCTACCAGGTGAACGGAGACTATTTCAACAGCGCACACGAGCGCATCGCGCTCAACCCCCTGCTAACAGAACCGCAGGCGCGCCTGGAAAACCAGTTCGACACCTGGGAGGTCGTGTCCGCACTCTCCGATGCCGAGTTGCAGCAGCTGCGCACCGCACCACCGCCGGATGCCCTGAGTGGGTGGATGGAACTGGTGGAATTGACACGCCTCTACCTGCAACAGCCGGAGGCCCTCTCCGACGTCATCCCGCACTGGCAGATGCGCTATCCGGGCCACCCGGCAAGCGGCCCGTTCATTGACGAGTTGCTCGGCAGCATGCAGCTTGCCGGACAGGCACCCGCGCAGATTGCGCTGCTGCTGCCGCTGAGCGGCCCGCTGGCCGGTGCCGGGACGGCCATCCGCGATGGCGTGCTGGCCGCCTACTACGATACATCCGAGGGCATCCCGCGTCCGCAGATACGCATCTATGACGTGGGCACGGACCCGCTGGCGGTACTCGAGTCCTACCAGCAAGCCGTGGCTGCCGGCGCCGGTTTCGTGATCGGCCCGTTGCGCAAGGAGGCGGTCCAGGCACTACTGCAACAGGAGCAGTTACCGGTACCGGTGCTGGCGCTCAACCGGGCCGACAGGGAAGACCTGGATAACCCGGCGGTGTACCAGTTCGGCCTGGCACCGGAAGACGAGGCGCGCGAGGTCGCGCGCCGCTCCTGGCACGATGGCCACACCCGGGCCATCGCCCTGGCCCCCGAGGGCGACTGGGGCAGCCGGGTGTTCGCGGCATTCAGCGATGAATGGACTCGCCAGGGTGGAGAGCTGCTGATGCAGCAGTTCTACAATCCACAGGAGACCGACCATGGCCAGGCCATCAGTGCCGCACTCAACCTGGATGCCAGCCAGAGCCGGCACCAGCGCCTGGTCCGTCAACTCGGCCAGAAACTCGAATACGAGCCACGCCGCCGCCAGGATATTGACTATATTTTCCTGCTGGCCACCCCCAGTCAGGCACGCCTGATTCGTCCCCAGCTGAGTTTCTACCGGGCCTCCAGGGTCCCCGTATTCAGCACCTCCCATGTCTACACCGGACGCCCGGACCCGGGACGTGACCACGACCTGAACGGGATTGTCTTCTGCGACATGCCCTGGACCCTGGAAGAGGGCGGGAACTGGCAGCACCTGAAGCAGACCATCAGTGAACACTGGCAGGCCAACAGCGACCTTTACAGCCGGTTCTATGCGCTCGGCATCGATGCCTTCCGAATCACGCCCTACCTCAAACAAATGGGCAGCGGGATGTTCAGTTCCTATCACGGCGTCACCGGCAATCTGACACTGGACTCCCGGCGACAGATTCACCGCACCCTGCGCTGGGCCGCATTCCGACAAGGCCTGCCCCAGCAGCTGGAATCCAGGACAGAGATCTCCGCGGGGACCACCACCCCCTGATTATGGGTCCGGCCCGCCGCGGCAAGGATGCCGAATCGCTCGCCTGCCGTTTCCTGCAGGCGCAGGGCCTGGCACTGATCGAGCGCAATTACCGGCGACGTCCGGGCGAGATCGACCTGATCATGGTGGACGCCGACAGCCTGGTCTTCGTCGAGGTGCGCTACCGGCGCCAGGACCGCTTCGGATCGGGCGCTGACAGCGTCGACCGGCGCAAGCAGGCGAAGATCTCGGCCTGTGCACAGCTTTACCTGCAGGCGCACCCGGAAATGGCGGCACGACCCTGTCGCTTCGACGTAATCTCCATCAGTGGCGACGCCGGAGACCCGGCCGTCGAATGGATACGGGATGCCTTCAGCGCTTTGGTATAAACTAGCCAGGCTGCGGGCCAGCACCAACCCTGGGAATGGCGCCCGCCCTGATTGCCAGACAGCCCCCGGACAGGAGACCGAAACCGATGAAGTTCTACCAGTCATTGATTGTTGCCTTGATCACCGCAAACCTGATTTACGGGTGCACACCCGTTGTTGTCGGTGGCGCGGCCACCGGCGCCACGGCCGCCTATGACCGGCGCACGGTCGGTTCATTCGTGGATGACGAGGGCATTGAACTGAAGACGCGCATGGCTATCTTCAACGAAAAGGAACTCAACAGCCAGATCCATATCAATATCACCAGCTACAACGGGATCGTGCTGTTATCGGGCGAGGCCCCCACCGCGGAGTTGCGCGCCCGCGCCGAGAACATCACCCGGGGCATTGAGAAGGTGCGCCTGATCCACAACGAGATGAGCATCGCGGCCCCCAGCTCCCTGATGACACGCAGCAGCGACACGCTGATCACCGGCAAGGTAAAGACCAGCCTGTTCGGCATCAAGGGACTGGAAGGGTTCAACCCGACACGGGTCAAGGTAGTGACCGAGAACGGTACCGTTTACCTGATGGGCATGCTGCACAGAAATGAAGCGGCTGCCGTCACGGAAAAGGCACGCCAGGTGGGCGGCGTACAGCGCGTCGTGAAATTGTTCGAATACCTGGACTGAAAAAAACACCCGGACGAGGCACCATGGACAACCCGCAGGTACACGAACTCGGCTTCGGCAGGATCATCCTCCTGGACGAGGACATTGCCGAGGTAATCATCGACGATGGTGTCGAAATGGATATGGCCATGGTGAACGAGTACCACAACTTCCTGGTCACCCACCTGAAGGCACCGTTTTCACTGCTGATCAACAAGATCAATTCGTACACCTATAGCTTCGCGGCGCAGAGAAAGCTGGCCACGATCCCGCAGATCAAGACCATGGCGGTCGTCACTTATAATCCGCTTGCCGAGAGGACGACCCGGAGCCTTGTTCGCATCCCCAGGGACAGGGAATGGCACATCAAGCTGTTCAATGACCGGGATCTGGCACTGCAGTGGCTCAGGGATCACGGGGACGCACCTGATCGGGGCAGGACGACTGCGGCCCGGTAGAACACGTCTCGGCCGTGTCCATCCAGGAATCCGCCCGGTTGCCGCGCAACCATACAACTGCTGACCATCCGGGGTCCATGGGCGACAAACACGCTGCAATCCTGCTTATCTCCTGCCCCGACCGGAAGGGGCTGGTGTCCTCCGTCACCGAGTTCATCTTCAGACATGGGGGCAACATCATTGATCTCGAACAGCACGTCGACAGCGATGAAAGCCATTTTTTCATGCGCGTCGAGTGGGACCCTGCCGGGTTCTCAATCGCGCGCGCCGAGATCGGCGAGCGCTTCAGTGCAGAGGTCGCCACGCGCCTGGGCATGCAGTGGACACTCTACTTCTCCGATGACATACCGCGCATGGCCGTCTACGTATCCAG
This sequence comes from uncultured Ectothiorhodospiraceae bacterium, assembly GCA_947258615.1. Lineage (GTDB taxonomy): Bacteria > Pseudomonadota > Gammaproteobacteria > UBA9214 > UBA9214 > CAMYJZ01. The sequence continues at coordinate 10,144 of CAMYIX010000004.1, forward strand.
GCATTCCCATTGCCTGTATGACATCCTGTCGCGCTACCAGGCCGGCGACTGGCAGGTCGAGATACCGCTCATCATCAGTAACCACCCGGACCTCGGGGCCGCCGCCGAGAACCTCGGCATCGATTACCACGTATTCCCGCTCACCCCGCAGGACCGGCCGGAACAGGAACAGCGCCAGCTGGCACTGCTGCAGGATTACAACATCGATTTCATCGTGCTCGCGCGCTACATGCAGGTCCTGAGCGAGGATTTCATCTGCCACTACCCCAGCCAGATCATCAATATCCACCATTCATTCCTGCCGGCATTCCCCGGTGCAAGACCGTATCATTCCGCCCATGCCCGCGGCGTCAAGCTGATCGGCGCCACCAGCCACTATGCCACGGCCGACCTCGATGCCGGACCCATTATCGAGCAGGACGTTGTCCATGTCCGGCACACCGATTCCGTCGCCGACCTGGTACGCAAGGGCCAGGATCTGGAGAAGATCGTCCTGTCTCGCGCGATCTGGCGTCACCTGCAGCGCCAGGTACTGGTGTTCCGCAACCGCACCATCGTGTTCGGTTAACCACGAAACTTCTCACCGCAAAGGCGCAAAGGTCGCAAGGAAGGAAAAACAATCCTCACCGCAGAGAAGCGGAGAGCGCAGAGAAAAGGTAACAAATTTCTAACCGCAAAGACGCAAAAATATTCCAGAATAAAAAACTGGCTCGGATGTTCATCCGGGTGTGTTATTGATTTGTAATTGGCAGTATTCGACCTGACTTACGGTGTCAGACTCTATCGAGCTTCGCCGCCTGCCCGAATGACCGAATTTTAGCAATAAGCAGCCATTCCCAGTAAGCCGAGAGCCTCGCTTACGCGGGCTACTCTTTGTCTTAGTTCGGCCAGAAGCAGTCAGTCACTGAAAACTATTCAAGGGCAGCTGATAACCACATATACGGCATTCAGAGAAAGTAGAAGTTGAGATTGGGCGCGCTACCCTAGTGCGGGATGAGGGTCACCGTGCCCGTGCTGGCTGTTTAGTATGTGTAACCAGTCTTCCTCACCTGATGGAGGCAATAGCCCGGTCCACGATACACAGCACCTTGCCCATCACCGCCGGGCGGAGCTATCCCATAATTGCTTTGTAACCGCCAAAGCGCCTACTGTAACCAGCGTCATAACAATTAAGATAAGGAAAATCCACTTAATCGACGTGAAAAGGCTTGCAGCGGTGGAGATCGCATCAAGTTGATCCGGAAAGGCGTGAATCACAGCGGCTAGGCTCAGGTTTTCACACCAATCAGCAATTACAATCAGCAAAGGAAAGAAGCGCAGATACTGGAGTCGACTATCTGATGGAAGTATTCTGCGTGCACCTATTACCAAGGCGACAGTCAGTGCTAGTGAGTAGACTACGGGGAACAGAAGATCTGTGGTCAATTCCATTTTGGCATAAGCTATACGGCCTTTGGCACCCAACCCGCTAAGATACTCGTAGACCTGATCAGGTGAATAGGAAAAATAAAGGTCAAGAGGTGTGTCATCTCCGATTCCGGCGGCAGGGAAAAGGACGGTCGGAAAGAGTATAGATAGCAGCGTCAGTAACACCAGCACACGAACGGTGGCGATGCGATCAATAATCTCGGTTAACTTTTGAAGCAGGGAAGACCTCCAGCTATCCGTCGCATTATCAACTACTCAATAATAAGATCCAAATGCAATCTTGACATATGTGCATCTGCACTTCTGTATTTGGCTTTGTATCTTATGTCAGTGATAGATTAAATCATCCATTTTCGTTCTCGAATGCCAGGAATTGCTCGTCTTCCAGGTATTCAATCCAAAACGCCGAATTTCAGGGTTGGATCGGTTCCTGCCTTCAAGCCATTGATTATATGAGTGCCAGGTAAAGGACCGGTATGGTGCGGAAAACGGACTTACAACCTGACACTGTCTGCCAGATCAAGTCCGGATCATTACAATTGATTTTTTTACTCCGCGTTCTCTGCGTCTCAGCGGTGATTTTTTATAGTTTCATTGCGCCCTTTGCGCCTTTGCGGTGAACATCTGCCCGGTCAATGCCTCAACGCCGTCCCTTGACGTGCTTCATCAGGCGACGCTTGCGGCCGGCCTGGCGCGCGGTGAGTTTGTTGCGCCGGCCCTGGTAGGGGTTCTTCCCGGTGCGGAATTCAATCCGTACCGGGGTACCGGTAAGTTTCAGGTTGTTTCTAAAGGTATTCTCCAGGTAACGCCGGTAGGTTTCAGGTACGCGCTCGGTCTGGTTGCCATGGATGACGATGACCGGCGGATTGCGCCCCCCCTGGTGGGCATAGCGCAGCTTGATGCGCCGCCCCCTGACCAGGGGAGGCTGGTGCGCATGCACGGCGCGCTCAAGGATCTTCGTCAGCTCCGGGGTTGAAAGTTCGCGCATGGCCGATGCGTGCGCGGCATTCACCAGGGGAAACAGTTCACCGACACCGGTGCCGTGCAGGGCAGAGATAAACAGGGTGCTGGCAAACCCGAGAAACGGGATCTTCAGTTCCAGCTGGGTCCTGATCTGCTCACGCGCATGCGCATCCAGGCCATCCCACTTGTTCACGGCGATCACCACCGCCCTGCCCTTCTCGGCGATATACCCGGCCAGAGTCGCATCCTGCTCGCTGATACCGGACTGCGCATCCAGCACCAGGATCACCACATTGGCCGCATCGATAGCCTGCAGGGTCTTGATGACGCTGAATTTCTCGATGACCTCCTTGACCCGTGCCCGGCGGCGCACGCCCGCTGTGTCAATCAGGGTATAGGCCACTGCGTCGCGCTCAAAGGGGATGAAGATACTGTCGCGTGTGGTCCCCGGACGGTCGAATGCCAGCACGCGCTCCTCGCCCAGCATGCGATTGATCAGGGTGGACTTGCCGACGTTCGGGCGTCCGACTACGGCGACCCGCAGGGTATCCGCGGCCGATTGTTCGGCTTCACTGACGGCCTCCGCAGGGGGCAACTGATCCAGCGCCCTGGATAACAGCCGTTCCAGCCCGCGACCATGGGAGGCGGATATCGCCTGCGGTTCGCCCAGACCCAGGGCATGGAACTCGGCCAGTGCCGTGTCCGCATCGATTCCGTCGGTCTTGTTGACAACCAGCGTTTGCAGCTTGCCGGTGCGCCGCAACGCCGCTGCGATCAACTCGTCGCCGCTGCTCAGGCCGTCGCGGCCATCCACCAGAAAGAACACCAGGTCCGCTTCCCGTACCGCCTGCCAGGACTGCTGCGCCATCAGCCCGTCGAGGTCTTCCTTCTCGCCGGAGAGCCCCCCCGTGTCGATCACGATGAACGGACGGCCATCGAAATTGCCGTCCCCGTATTTCCGGTCGCGCGTCAGCCCCGGTATGTCAGCAACCAGCGCATCCCGCGTACGGGTCAGGCGATTGAACAGCGTGGATTTGCCGACATTCGGTCGGCCCACAAGGGCGATAACCGGAATCATGATACTGGCCGCGCTTCGGTTCCCCGGAAGCCGTGAAAGGCGAACTCAGCGCTCAGACAGCGTATAGGCTGCCAGTGTTCCGCCGTTCCCGTAGACATAGAGCACATCGCCCACCGCCAGCGGTTTCGCCCTGATGCCCTTGCTGTCGACACGGGTACGCGCCGCCGTATGGCCGTCATAGCGCGAAAGCAGGTGCACATAACCCTCGAAGTCACCGACCGCCACATAGTCATTGTAGGGCTCCGGTCCGGTCAGACCCCGGTTGCGGAATTTCTCCTGCTTCCACACGGAGGCCCCGCTGTCACGCGCCAAGGCCCAGACATTGCTGTGCTCGTCGGTCACATAGACCTGGGAAAAATCGACACCCAGGCCGGCAAAGGACGACATATCACGGGTCCAGCCCGGGTCGCCACTCTGTACATCGATAACAGCGAGGCGGCCCTGGAACGTGGTCACATAGACGGCGCTTCCCTCGATGACCGGATCGGAATCGATATCGACCATGCGTTCCAGTTCCGAGCGCCCCTTGGGGATGGCCACGTTGGTCTCCCAGGCCACAAAACCGCGCTCGGTACTGAGGGCCGCCACCTTGCCACTGGCAAAGCCGGCAACCACCACGCCGCGCTCGACCGCCGGGGTGCTGGTACCCCGCAATGTCAGCACCGGCACCGTGCGGTCATAGATCCACAGCTGTTTGCCGTCGTGCGCCGCGAGCCCGACGACCTTGCCGTCCGCCGTCTGCACGACTACCACCCCCAGGTCAATTTGCGGCACCGCCAGCACCTCACTGCTCACCTGTGCACGCCATACCGGTGCCCCGTCATCCATACCCAGCGCCAGCACCTCGCCGTCACTGGTGGCGACCATGACCAGTCCCTCACCGGCCCCCGGACCGGCCGAAATCAATGCCTTGGTATCTACCTCCCAGAGCGATTTGCCGGACTCGGCGCTCAGCGCGCTTACCCGGCCCTTGCGATCCGCCACCAGCAGGTGCTCGCCGTACACCGTCGGCACCAGCCGGACGAACTGTTCATCGAAACCCACGCCGACGTCCCGGCTCCACAGCTGTTTGAGCTGCAGGTCACCGCCGAGCTCTTCAAGCTCCGCCGGTGGATCGGCATTGTCTGCTCCGGAAAGCAGCGGTACGCCGGAGCAGGCGGATAGCAGCCCGGATACCAGCAGTATGGCCAGCAGGCGCTTCATTGCGTGTCCCCCGTCCCTGCTGCCGGTACCGTGCTGTCATACTTGAGTTGCAGCAGCTGGCGCCCGGGCGATTCCGTCGTCAGGGCGGCCAGTGCGTGCTCGTACTGGGCACGTGCACTCGCCGCGTCGCCGCGCGCCAGGTGGATATCCCCCCTGAGTTCCGCGTACATGGACGCAAACCCCCCCTCGTCACCGGCAACATGGGCGGTGAGCGCCTCGGCCGCGTCGAGGTTGCCTTCGGCCATCATCACCCGCGCCAGTCGCAGGCGTGCCGTATGCCCGATGACCTCGGAACCGGCATGGTCCAGCGCCCATTGCAGCTGGGCATGTGCCGCCTGCAGCTCTCCCTGTTCGAGCTTCAGCTTGGCCAGTGCCAGCGCGGCCAGCGGCGCATAGGGGGTCGAGCTGAAATCGGAGATGAGGACACCTGCCTGTTCATTGACCAGGCTCTCCTGCCCGTTACTGAGTGCATTCATCAGGGTGGTGTAGATATTCGAGGCGTTTTCGGCCGCACGTTCCTGGTAGGCGAACCAGGACTTTGCCCCGAACAGGACGGCAACGCCCAGCAGGATCCCGGTAATAACCGAACTGGCGTTCTCTTTCCACCATTTCTTGAATGATTCGATTTGCTGTTCTTCTGTCGCATGCATTTCCATCGACGACTCCTGTTAGTGTGTGTCCCGGACCTGTGCCGGAGACGCTCGTCTGCTCACTCTACAACTCGAGCAATTCACGCAGCCGCTGCCCCGCCAGCTGCTGCGACAGTGTTTCCTGCTCCCTGTCACTACGCAACGGCTTGATCGCGACACTGCCCTGCCCGGCCTCGTCATCACCGATGACCAGTGCATAGTGCGCACCGCTTTTGTCAGCCCGCTTGAACTGGCTCTTGAAACTGCCGCCGCCACAATTGACCTGCAGGCGCAGTCCGCTGACCGCATCGCGCAACTCGCCGGCAAACACCATACCCCGACGGATACCCATGGCACCGCTCAACACGAGATACACCTGTGGACGGTTATCGGGCAACTCAATGGCGTGCGCCTCGAGCAGCGCGATCATCCTTTCGAGACCCAGCGCAAAACCGGTTGCCGGTGTCGGCCGCCCGCCGAGGTACTCCACTAGTCCGTCATAACGGCCACCGGCACAGATTGTGCCCTGCGCACCCAGGCTGTCGGTGACCCACTCGAAAACCGTCTTGGAATAGTAGTCGAGCCCGCGTACCAGCCGTGGGTTCACCTCGTAGCCAATACCCGCGTCATCCAGGATGGCGCACACCTCACCGAAGTGTGTGCGTGATTCCGTATCGAGGTAATCCGGCAGCTGCGGCGCATTCCCGATAATGGCCCGCATGTCCGGGTTCTTGCTGTCCAGAACACGCAGCGGGTTGCTGTCCAGCCGTCGCCGGCTGTCCGCATCCAGGTCGGACTCGCAGTCGCGCAGGTAGTCGACCAGCGCCACCCGGTAGGCCGCGCGTGACTCCACGGTACCCAGTGAATTGAGCTGCAGGGTGACCTCCCTGAGGCCCAGCGCACGCCACAGGTGCGCCGTCATCAGGATCATCTCGGCATCGATATCGGACCCCTCCATACCGAAGGCCTCGACACCGATCTGGTGGAACTGGCGATAACGGCCTTTCTGCGGCCGTTCATGGCGGAACATCGGACCGGCATACCAGAGGCGCTGCACCTGGTTGTACAACAGGCCGTGCTCCAGACAGGCACGTACACAACCGGCCGTCCCTTCGGGACGCAGTGTCAGGCTGTCACCGTTGCGGTCCTCGAAGGTGTACATCTCCTTCTCGACGATATCGGTCACCTCGCCGATGGAACGCTTGAATAATTCGGTCTTCTCGAGCAGTGGCAGGCGTATTTCCCGGTAGCCATAGCTGTGAATTACACTGCGCAACGTATCTTCCAGGTACTGCCAGGCGGCCGACTGCTCCGGCAGGATATCGTTCATGCCGCGTACGGCCTGTATGCTTTTTGCCATGATGTTCTAACGACCTGCCCGGCGTCCGAAAGTTGCAGTCTCCGGTTGGGTCAGAATCCCAAGTCTGTTGAATCTTCCTGGATTATTCGAAAGGCCGTGGTGCATCCATTACCGGTGGCAACTCCAGCTGCCCCGGAACCCTGTTATCGCCCATATCAGCGCGATCCTCAATAAACCGCTCTACCAGCGGGTAGGCCATCCAGACCAGAATGGCAGCCAGGATGACCAGCACAACATTGCGCAGCTGCCGGGTTGTGAACAGGCGGTAGCGCGGCACCCGGCGGCTCGATCCGATGACCGACAGGGGTGGCGGCTGAAGCGCCTGCTCATCATAGCTGCGCAGCAGTTCATCCGCCTGCAGGCCGACCAGCCGGGCATAGCTGCGCACATAGCCCTGCACGAAAATCGCTGCCGGCAGGGCCGCCTGATTGTCGTCCTCGAGTGCCTCGATAATCGCACGATCAAGGTGCAGTTCCCTGGCGACCTGCTCAACCCCGAGATTGCACTGTTTGCGCGCCGCACGCAGTTGCGTGCCTATTGTGCTGTTATCTCCGCCACCGGAATCCTGATTGCCAGTGTGACTACCGGGACCGGCGTTCATTCTCCCATTCCTTCAGGGCCTTCGCCTGCCGGGTGTCGGCAAATGTGTTTTTCAGCAGCAGTGCATAGCTGGAGGAGGCATCCTTGTCACCCAGTGCATCCTCGATACGCACACCCAGCCACAGACTCTCGGCATTGTGAGTGGCAACGTTCTGGTAGCGTTCCAGGTAAGCACGCGCACTCATGTAGTTGCCGGCATTGAAGGTCAACCTGGCCATCTGCAGCAGTGCCGGAGCGTAATCCCGGTCATGCTCAAGCGCCTGCCTAAAGAAACGCTCCGCCTTGGCCACGTCCGGAACCCGGTTGGCGCACACCCCGGCATTGGTCAGTGCACCCGCAACCGAGTTGTACAGCGGATTGCCGGCCGCCCTGGTGAAATGTTCTTCCGCCTCGGTATAGCGGCGCTTGAGGCACAGGAACTGGCCGTAGTTGTTGTGCGCGCGTGCCGCATCGGGCTCCAGCCGCAAGGCGGTCTTGTAGTGCTCTTCTGCCAGCGAGTCATTCCCCATACGCTGGTAAAGAATCGCGATGCTGTGATGTGCACTGGACAACTTCGGGTCCTGTTCCAGTGCCCTCTGCAATTTCATCAGCGCTGTTTCCAGGTCACCCTGTTGCAGGTAGGCAAGACCCAGCTGGACATTGGTTTCCGCCATGCGACGCGCCTTGCTGGGCTCCTGGGCAGGCATGCTGGTACACGCGGCCAGTACGCTGGCGATCAGCAAGGCCTGCAGCGCCGCCGCGAGCGCCGCTTTCATGCCCCTATCCCCTGGATCTCATCAAGCCTGCGGCTGCGGCGCCGGGTGCGGTCGCGGAAGCGACCGGCCAGCTGGCCGCAGGCGGCATCGATGTCGTCGCCGCGGGTCTTGCGGGTTATGGTCATGATGCCCGCCCGGTTAAGCAAATCGAAGAAACGGTCAATGCGGGCCTGCGGGCTGCGTTCGTAGCAGGTATTCGGGAACGGGTTGAACGGGATCAGGTTGACCTTGGCCGGTACGCCCTCCAGGGCGCGAATCAATTCGCGCGCATGCGCATCACTGTCATTCACACCGGACAGCATGACATATTCGAAAGTCACCCGGCGACGGCCCTCACCGGCATAGTCCCTGCAGGCCGCCAGCAGTTCCCTGATGGGGTACTTGCGGTTCAGCGGCACCAGTTCATCGCGCAGGGCGTCATTCGGCGCATGCAGGGAAACTGCCAGGCTGACATCACAGTCCTCGCGCAGCTGGCGCATCGCCGGGACGATGCCCGCCGTGCTCAGGGTAATGCGCCGCTTGGACAGGCCGAAACCGAAATCGTCCTGCATGACCCGCATGGCGCGCACCACGTTGTCGTAATTCAGCAGCGGCTCACCCATACCCATCATGACCACGTTGGATATCACCCGGTTGCTGTCCGGTCGGCTGCCCAGGGCCTGTGCCGCCACCCAGACCTGGGCAAGGATCTCGCCGGTCGTCAGGTTGCGATTGAAGCCCTGCTGCGCGGTTGAGCAGAAGCTGCAGTTGAGCATGCAGCCGACCTGCGAGGACACACACAGCGTGCCGCGCTCCGCCTCCGGGATAAATACGGTCTCGATGCAGTTGCCGTCATCGAGGCCCAGCAGCCATTTGCGCGAGCCATCGTTCGAGAGCTGGTCCGCAACCACCTCCGGCAGCCCGACGACAGCCCGCTCCTGCAGCACCCCGCGCAGGGCCTTGCTGAGGTTGGTCATCCCGGAAAAATCGACCACCCCCTGCCCGTAGATCCACTTCATCACCTGTGCGGCACGGAAGCTTTTGTCGCCCAGATCGAGGAAGAACTGCTCCAGTCCCGGGCGGTCAAGGTCCAGCAGGTTGATTGTGCTTGCAACTGACATGATCTTCAGGCGTGCTCCCGGGCCACTACCCTGCCGCCCCCTAGCGGGTCCGCGGG
>CAMYIX010000005.1 GCA_947258615.1 uncultured Ectothiorhodospiraceae bacterium
CTGAAAATCCCCGTGTCGGCAGTTCGATTCTGTCCCTGGCCACCATTCAACTTCTTTGTAACAACTCGTTGGGGTTTAAGCCTTTTTCATTTCATGTTTATGGGACAGCAGTGGGTGTGACCCTATTGATTGCCAGCCGGTGCGCCAATGTATATTGAGCTTGCCATATCCATTACGGTTCCTGTTCGCGAGCCGTCCGGCGCTGATGGATAGCTGAGTTTTCGGTGGATGAAGGTACAGGCGAGTGCTGAACTCACCCACCTGACCCATACCATTGCGCGGCGTTTCGGTCGTTTCCCCTAACGGCAGGGATTGCTCGAACGGGACGCCGAGAACAGCTATCTGTCCAGGGAAGCGGTCGAAGCGGGGCCGATGAATCAGCTATTGGGGCATTCGATTAGCTATCGATTCGCGGTCGGGTCTCAAGCAGGTCGCAAGGTGGAGTCATTCTCTCAGTAAAGCGACGTCCTTGTCACGACGGGTATCGATAACTCGCTACCAGTATGTCGTGAACTGCCTCGCCATACATCACTGCGCCGTCACACCGCTCGACGCCGAATATTGCGACGGGCTCAAAGGCCCGGGTGTCGAGAGCGAAATCGAGAAAATCTTCTGCTGAAAGGACCTTGCGGCCGGCACGGTCATTCAAAGGAATCCGCAGGTTAGCCAAACCGTCGTAAGAACGGTAGACCAGTTCGGTGCAAACAACCCGGTCGGAATTGAAAAAGTCGAAGTCGAAGTTGTACATCTTGCCCTCGTGCATAAACGCTCGTTCAATCGCTTTGCCGATACTCTCCGGGTCGAGATTCGGGCGTAGCACGACAAACGCATCGACGGACAGCGTGTCTTGCAGGGGGCGCAGGCGCACACCGTCTTTGCGTGCTTCCAGTACACAATTCCCGGCCTCTCGTTGTTCGGACCTGCCGACGTAAAGCGCGGCGTGTGGCCAGAAGCCGGGAATGAAGAGGTTCGTCAGTGCCTTGGCGTGTCGCGTAATGATGACGTCGCCGGGCTGCAGAAAATCCGCAATGGAAACATATACCTCCCTGCTGACTCGTTTGTTTTTCTTCTCGACAAACTCCGATGCTGTTCGTCCGACGCCTTCCATGATTTTCGCCAGAATGTTTTTCGCACTCACGACACCGCGACGTCGCCACTTGTGGCTCACGTAACTCCAGGCATGCTTGAGATAGCTGAGTTTGCTGGGATTCAAAGAGGATTCGAGTTCCTCAAGTTGCTGTGCAATGAATCCAACGTGCGGGTCCGCACCCAGCAGCAACAGCTCGTGGCGATTCCTGCGTCGATAATTCATGGCATCGCGGATCGCGAATACGTTCTTTTGATCGACGAACGCAGAGAATATTCTAGTGTATTGCTTGCGGGGAATTCGATATTCCGGAAACGCTTCATTTAGCTTGCGTTGAATGATGCTGTGATGAGCGACCCCGAACAGCATGATTCGGTCGATACGAATAAGGAGGCAGGCCGCTGCGTATCCCAGCAGAAAGTAACGCAGTTCACTTTGGCGCTCGACGTGATTTGCCGGTTTATCCAGTATTGTCAGCACATCTTCGATGACAGTCCAGAGACTCTCGCGAATACTCAGGAAGCGTGCGAACCAGAAACCGATGGCTTCATCTTCGGCAGGTCGGAATTCGCCCTGTGCGATAATAGCTTCCAGCTGCGATTCCGGTGGCGCATCGTGTTGGAGCTGTCCGGCGGCCTCGATCAGGCCCCGCATGGTCTCGCTCAGTGTCTCCAGCACAGGTGCTCCCATAACTTGCAACTCAATGATCAGCGTTCGAGGTTTCGAAAACCCTCGAAAAACCAGTGACGTATTGCCAGCACCATAGTGGTACCACGCCGTTCGGTCGCCGACAGCTTGCGTTCTTCCCAGGTCGTATCATCGAATAGGTCGCCCATCGCCTTTAGCCGTTCGATGAGCTGTATCTGGCTCCGGCGGGTGAGCATGCCGTTTTTCACAATACGAATGGAATCGTCGTCCTGAAAGTGGTGGCTGAAGAACTCCGATTGCACATGGCTGCGGAAGAACTTCTCGATTGCACCGTTCTTGCGCCAGCTGAAGTTGTTGGCAATCAGCAGGCGCACGCGATCACCGGGCTGCAGCTCGATAACTCTCATACGATCCAGCTGCCGAAGGTACTTCAGGCCCTCGGCCGGCGAGATGTCGTAGCGCTCAATTATTTCATCAAAGGTCCAATAGTTGATCAGGCAGTAGGTGACCAGCAGCAAGCGAATATCGGCGACAATCGCCCGCTCGTTGGCGTCCGACAGTTGCTCGATCTTTTGCTCCTGGAATTCGCTGATACCAACGAGATCGCCGATATCCAGATCCAGGATGGCGCAAACGTCATCGAGGCGGCGGAGCGAAAAGTTGCCGGTTGAGAACATGTGCTTGACGGCCGATTCGGACAATTCCAGGCGTTCGGCAAGCGCCTTGTAGGTTATACCGCGAACCTTAAATTGCCGTTTCAGGGTGTCAATAATTCGTGCGGATGTTGTCATAACGGGTCATAAAGTATCAAAAAATAATACCTATAGTTCCATATATGTAATTTAAAACATAATAGTAGCTAAATATTATACCATCCTCTAGGCTCGATACTAGACCAACCACTAACAAGGAGTTGTCATGAGCCTGATCCGTAGAATATCCACCAGCATTACATCGTCTGTTGATCGCGCCGTGAGCAAAGTCGAAAACCATGACGCCATCATCAATTCCGCGCTGCGCGATACGCAGCAGGCCGCTGCCAGGGCGAGGGTGCGCCTGGAGCGTGTTCGCAAAGACGGCCATGCCCTCAAGACGCGCCACGCTGACGTGCAGCTCGCCGTATCACGCTGGACAGATCGTGCCAAGAGTATCGCCGCCACCGATGAGGCTAAGGCGCTGGAGTGCCTTCGCCGGCGTAAAGACTGCGAAGCGCAGCTGCACAATCTGCAGGTGTCGATCGAGAAACACAACGAACTCGAAGCCCGAATCGCCGACCAGGTGAAGAAGATCGAAGCCCGCATTGGCGAGGTTGCTCAACAGCGCAACATGATGCGGTCGCGCCAGTCCATTGCCGAGGCAATGCGTACGATTAATAACATTGAGGGTGTCTCCTATGGCGAGATCGAGGACACATTCGACCGCTGGGAGATCAATCTCGGCGAGACCGAAATTCTCACGGGTGCTATTGCGACGACGGATCCGCTGGACTCGGCGTTTCTGGCCGAGGAGGACAAGGCAGAGCTGCGTGCAGAACTCAGTGAGCTGTTGAAACAGGATGAGGAGAAGCCGTCATGAATACCAGGGTAGCAGACGGATTTGGCGGCTATCTGAGCGACGATAAAGAGTCGGTATTCGTACCGTCACGCTCCGGATTCAGTGTTGAGGGCGTCATGCAGTCGGTACGGAACTTCGCCACGCTGTCGGAGGTCTTGCGCATTTTAGGCGCCACCGTTTTGCTGGCGTCGATGTCGGTGTTTCTGTTGCAAGGGTGGAGCGAGGGCAATGACATCAGCCGCTATCTCTTGCTGTTGGCGCAGACCGGCTTGCTCGCGGCCGCCGGATTTGCAATGAGCCATGGTTTGAAGGAAGCCAAAGGCGCACGCATATTCTTCGGTCTTGCGTTGGTGTCCATTCCTGCCAATTTCACGATTCTCGGGGCATTGCTGTACTCGGTGTTTCAGTGGGACGGCGGGCTGACTACCTATCCGGGGTACGCGACCTGGCAGATTGACAACATAGCCGGCACAGGAGCCACGCTCGGTGGCGCCATGTTCGTGTTGCTGCCGGTCACCTTGTTCTGCTTCGCGATCATGGCGCGGCACTCGGCCAAGTTGCTGACGCTGCATTTTTTAATGCTAAACGCGCTGTTGTTGTTACCGATTCGCAGCTCGATGGCCGCCGGTACGATTGCGCTGCTCGGCGTCCTGTACGCGTTGTTCATCGTCGGCAAGCTGGCCGGGAAAGACCGTTCGCTGAAGACGGGGGAGGGCAAGTTCGCGCTGGCGACGCTGTTCATCCCGATCGGCATTATTCTGTTCCGCAGCATGTACTTCTACCAGGTCGACAGCCTGATGGTGGCAATGGTCTCGCTGGCCCTGTTTTTGTCGGCGCGGCAGGTGTCACTGTTCCCGGATCGCAGTGCGCGTCTGGCCGTGTTCCTCGAGATGTTGTCGCTGGCGTTTGCACTGGTTGCAGCATTGTCGTTGACCGACGCATTCGCGCCGGCTCTTGTAAAAGGCCTGGCGGCACCGTTGTTCGCTGCGGTCTACACGGTAATGGCGCTCGACGTCCTGCGACGCACCGGCAGTCGTCACCTGCGGAAGGTGATTGGGGTTTCAATTAGCCTGTCTGTCGCGCTGAGTTTCACACTCAATGTCGCGATTACGCCGAGCGCACTCACGGCGCTCCTCAGTCTGATGGCCGGCATAATACTAGTGCTTTGGGGAGTTCCCGGCAGAAAGCCGGTCGCCCTGTTCGGTGGGTTACTCACTGCAGCCGCGGGTGTCATTTTTGGCTTCGAGGAGATTGTGCGGTTAATCGTGAACAGCAGTTGGATCGACCTTGCGATATTTGGCGCCAGCGCCATTGCCCTTGGGTCTGTGGTGGACCGCCACGGCGTCGTCATCAAGCTGCGCCTGGACAAGTGGTTCAATGCGGTTGGCGAGCAGAAGGAAAAAATTGCTCTGGAAAGCCAGCGACTCGGGAAGTAAGTACTGAGCAGCCGCCACGGTGAAGTTACCGCGGCGGACCTCAGTCCTGCCCGTACCAAGCGCTACTGTTTACTTACTGCCTGATGCAGTAGGGTATCAGGCGTTCCCCGTTTCCGGTGCGCCACGAAAATAGAGCGTGCTACGTTCTCTGGTCAGGAAATACAGCATCAGCAGCCAGGTCGCAAGTTTCAGGTAAAACGGCAAGGAGAGTTTGACCACGAGCAGTGTCAGCGCGAGCACACTCAAGCCCCAGAACAATGCCAGTACGCGCGCCCAGTTTTTCCCTTTCAGCATGAACAGGCCGGAAACGATCCACACGACAGAACCGGTAAAGGCATGCGCCAGATGTAGTTCCACCGGGATTTTCACCCATGCATCGGTATTCATGGCCCCGGCGAACTCAACAAACAGCTCGTAAGACTCGGGAATGATGACAACAAGCATTTTCATGGCCAGGGTGTACACACCGACGATGATGGCAATGATCGAGATTATCGTGACCGGAAGTGGACGTGGTATTTTCATGGCAAGGGATACAACCTCAAACAAGGTCATTTGATTCCGTTATAAAATAGCGTCGCTCTGCGCAGGGGGCTGTCGATTCATCGGGCAGACAGCCATTGTTGCAGGGAGGGGCGGATCGAAGATTTCGTTGCACTACCGCTATACCACCCGGTCTTCACTGCTTGCGCCAATATATTAACCTATTGAATCAACTTGTCCGCGCTGAAGGCAATCTCGCCTACATTGCCCCTGAACAGACCGGCCGTATGGATGCGGACATCGACTACCGCACGGATATTTACTCGCTGGGCACCATGTTTTACGAGATGCTGACCGGCAAGCCGCCGTTCGAGACAAAAGACCACCTGGAACTGGTTCATTGTCACCTGGCCCGCATTCCACAACACCCGTCTGATGTCGCCCCGGAAATTCCCCGGCCACTTTCAGACATCGTGATGCGCCTGCTAATGAAGAAGGCTGATGAACGCTACAAGAGCGCACAGGGCGTACTGGAAGATCTGAAGGAATGCGACCGACAATACAGGATTAACGGTACGATCGGCTCGCTGATCCTCGCAATGCATGATCGTCCTGAACTGTTCGAGATACCGGACAGGCTGTACGGCAGGTCGCGCGAATCGGGGCGCTTGCTGGCCGCGTTTGATGCTGTGTGCAAAGGGGGTTCCGGACTGGTGCTCGTATCCGGCTATTCGGGCGTGGGCAAGACATCGTTGATTAAGCATATCCGTGATCCGGTTGTACAGCGGAACGGTTACTTTATCAGTGGCAAGTATGACCAGCTGGAACGATCCAATCCCTACAGCGCAATCCTGCAGGCCTTCTGGGAGCTGGTCGGGCAGATTCTCACCGAGACGGATAGCGATATTGTGCAGTGGAAACAGCGTATTCTTACCGCGCTGGGCATGAACGCACAGGTCATTATCGAGGTCATTCCCGAACTGGAACTGATTATCGGTGAGCAACCGCCGGTTCCCGAACTCAAGCCGGGGGAAGCGCAAAATCGTTTCAATTTCTACTTCCAGAAATTCATTTCTGTATTTGCGCGGCCGGAGCGCCCGCTGGTGCTTTTCCTTGATAATTTGCAGTGGGCAAGCATGTCGAGTATCCGGCTGTTCCAGACCTGGGTGAGTGGTATCACGGTCAACGGCCTGCTGATGATTGGCGCCTACCGTGATAACGAGGTGGATGCAACGCATCCATTGCGCGTGGTCATGCGTGAATTGCGAGAGGCCAGTGTGAATCTGGATGAGATCGAGCTCAAGCTTCTCGATATGGTCAGTGTGAGCCGGATAATCCAGGATACACTGGGTCGATCGGATAAAGATTCACTGCCGCTGGCGCGTTGCGTGCATGACAAGACAGAAGGTAACCTGTTTTTCGACCGCTCATTCCTGCGTTCACTCTACGAGGGAGGCCAGTTGTATATCGACAAGGCATCCATGTGGTCGTGGGATATTGATGCGCTGACCTCCCTGCGAGCGGCCGATAATGTGGTCGATCTTATGGCACACAAGATCGGGCGCTTGCCGGCGGTTCATCGCGCCTATTGCACCTGACCCGGCAAGCGGGACATGGCGGATTCCTGTGGCCGCGCAGACAGGGCGCGGGAGAGCGGAACGTCCCTGCCGGGAGACATCAGGGGACGGGGAATGTCCAGTCGGTCTCGTCGCCGGCCGGCGGCCGGTATTGGGCGACCCTTCCCCCGTCGCCGGTCTCTCCCGCCATGTTCTCCCCGTGGCAGGCGAGGAAGCAGCGGCGTTCCCCGGTCGCGGTGTCCAGCCACCACTCGGGCCTGGCCCGGGTAACGCCATCGTCTTCATAGATACCCACGTCCGGGGCGAAATTGACCATGTGGGTCTTGATGCCCGCCGCGGAAACCGCCGCGTTGTCGGCGTACAGGGTTCCATCGATGCGGTACTGGGTGTTGTCCGCCGAGATGTTGCTGTGGATGTCGTAGTGACAGCTCATGCAGGAGTTGGTGGTGTTCTTGTCGGTCAGGTGCAGCCAGTGCAGGTTGTCCTTGCCATTGATGTCATCGTGGAAGTTGGTGCGCGCCCCGTCGCCGCGATCGCGCGCCAGCAGGGCATTCTGGTCGTGGCAGCCGAAGCACAGCGCGGCGTTGTTGTTGTTCCAGCCGCCGGATCCCGTGTAGTCGGCACTGAAACTGGCGCGCAGGATGGGGGCGAATGTAGATCCATGCGGGCCGGTGGTGACGGCCGGTGAATCGGTAACGACGCCTGCCGTGGCGCTGAAGGTGTCGCTGTTGTGGCAGTCGGTGCAGCGGATGGTCGAGCCGGTCGTCAGGCCCGCGCCGGCCAGCTGGTCGGCGAGGTTCTGCGACTGGTTGCGCCCGGCCTGCACCACGGGGTGATAGGCGCTGTTGGTGCTCTGGAAATCGAGGCGCTTGTTAGTGGTGTTCAAGCGGGCCGTATTGAAGCTGTCCCCGTGGCACTTGAAGCAGAGCTCTTCCTGGGCGAGCTGCCGCGAGCCTGCGGGAACAGCTGCGCCCGACAGGTCAATCCCGCTCACGCCCGCGTGGCGGTCCGAGGCAGTGGCCTTGTGCGGGTTGTGGCAATCGATGCACTCGACGCTTCGCCCGGTGGTCTGCTCAGAGTCCATGACCGGGTGATGGAAGATCTCGGCGCCGTTGCTGCCCTTGAGGAAATCGGCGCGGATGTTGCTGGTGGCGGGATCCCCGTCATGGCAGGTGTAGCAAAGATCCTCCGCGTCCGCCGGGTCGCTGCCATCGGCGGCCATGTCGTAGCGTTCCACCCACAGCCGGGGGTAGTCCTCTGCCGGGGCGGCGTCGTCCGGCCAGCCGTGTGGCCAGTGGCAGTTGACGCAGTAGCCCTGGTAACCGGCCGAGTGCGCCGGGAAGCTGGAGCCGTACTGCCCGCCTGGCCACAGGGCTCCGGTTGCGGTATTGAAGTGGGAGCCGGTGAGGGCCGTGACCGTGGCCTCTGTCCCGTCGCCGGCCAGGGTGTGACACTGCAGGCACAGGTCGCCGATGGCGATCTCGCCGGTGGCCGGGTCCCCGTCGGGGTCACGCAGCAGATAACCGTCACCCTGCCCGCCGTTGGCGCCGCCCGAGTCGGCGAAGTGGACGTCGTGGCAGGTCATGCAGACCACCTCGCTGTCCGGATCCAGGGGCAGCTGGGCCGGGTCCTGGAAGTCCCCCGTCGCGGGCACCGTGACCCCCACCGGGTGGGAGCCGAGTGTGGCCGACTGGACATCGCGCGGGCTGTGACAGACCACACACATCTGGTTGCGCTCGTTGTCCTGGCGCTGCAGGTGACGCCCTCCCGCGGGCGAGGTGTACTGAGTCGGATCGGTCGGTGCGGCCGGATCGAACGGGGTGTGCTCCTGTTTATGCGGGTCATGGCAGACGGTGCAGACCACCTTGGCGTAGGTCCGGTCGAAGCTGCCGTCCGTTTGTGGCTCCAGATTGGACAGGCGCTGCGCCATTTCATGCTCGAAGCGAGTGGCGTCGTTGAATACCGGCAGGCGCAGGTCGGTGCGCACGTAGTGCGTGAAGCTGTCGCCGGCCACGAAGGCGGGCGAGGCGCTGCCGTTCTCGAAGGTTAGCAACAGCCCCTCGGCCAGCGGGACATCGCTCCCGGTGGTCAGTGTCCCTGCATTGCCGCGGGCATCCGTCCAGTCCAGGGTGGCCGTGCCGATGTCCCCGCCGGTGGCCACCGTCAGGGTGTAGGTGTTCTCGATGCGCCCCGTGAAGCTCCCGCCCGAACGTACGGTCCCCGTGGAGGTGTTGCTGTCGGCGGCCTGAACATGGCCGCTGGGTCCGGAATCGAAGCGGTGGGTGGTGCCGCTCTGGCCGGGCAGGGCCTGGTTCGCCTCGCTGAACGGCAGGGCGCTGGCCTGGTCACCGGGCATGTGGCAGCTCATGCACAGGGTGGGCACGGTATCGTAATTTCTGAACAAGGTCACAGTGCCCGCCGCGCCGTGCGGCACGTGGCAGGTGAGGCACTCGATGCTGAACGCCGAGGAATGCGGTGGCTGGTGGGTGGCAAACACCGGGGCCGTGAGCCAGAACAGCAGCGACATGGCGAGCGAGCGCGAAGCCAGCATCCTCATCGACCTGCTTTTCTCTGCGTAGGGCATCAGCGGGGTCCTCCGCACTGGCTGCGCGCGGCCTGTTGCACGATGGCTCCGCCCTCGCTGCGCGTAAGGATACCGGCATCCACAAATTCGCGCCGCACGTCTACCACGCAGGTCACATAGGCACCGTGATTGGCCCATACGCCACCCTCGCGCGGCCCCGCGCAGGGACAGCGCTGGCTTTCGCTGCAGCCGTCCGCTCCGACCGGGTCGCCGGCCGTTGTGCCCGGGCAGGCATCGAAGGGGTCGTCGACCCCGTCCCCATCGCTGTCCGTGGTCACGGACACGAGCTGGATCAGCTGGGCTTCCTCGAAGTTCAGGCCGGCCACCGAACCGGTCACGGTAAGAGTCGCTTCCGATAGCCCGATCAGGGTCGACAGCAGGTTGGCATCGAACTCCAACTGGAGATCCGGGTTGCCGTCGCGGTTGAAATCCGTCACAGACCTGCCCGAGGGCGCGATACCGTTGGCGGTCACGGCACTGACGCCGTCGGGTCGATAGCCCGGCAGCTCCAGGTAGGCAACCAGCCGGGTGTCGTTGAGCGGGTCAACGGGCTGGTCGACGACCGTCAGGCGTCCGGGTACGAACTGCTCCGGGTCGGCATGTCCCGGCAGTCCGAACATCTCCACCCGGGAATTGGCTGCCGAGGCCACGAACAGGCGGCCACAGGAATCGATCACCATGTCGGTCGGGACCCGCATCTCACCAGGTCCCTTGCCGAAGTCGCCCACGCTGGCGAGGACAGTCCCGTCATTACTGAGCACGAGGACCCGGCCCTTCGTGGTCTCGGCCAGGTAGATCGCCCCGTCCGGGCCGACCCATACGGACGTGTCATGGGGGCGCCCCCGTGTATCGCCCTCGAAGGCGCAAAGAAACCCGCAATTATCCTTAGGAGGGTTGATGCTACGCAAAAAGGCGCCGTTTTCGTCGAAGACCTGCAGGCGTGAGTTGCCACGGTCAACAACGAGCAGTTCAACGCCGGTTGCCAGGATCCCCGACGGAAACTTCAGCTGGCCGTCGGCAGTCCCCTCACCCCCGAAGCTCAACTCCAAGTCCCCGGTGGCGCCGTTGTAGCGCTTGATAGTATGGGCCGGGCTGTCGACCACATAGACGTGCGTGATGCCCGCATGCTCGAGCGCCGTGATGAAGGCCGGCAACTGGAACTCGCCATCCCCGCTGCCCAGGGTAGTGACTACCCGACCGTCGCGATCGTAGACATCGACGCGGCCCAGGTCACCGTCCCCGAGAATAATGTTTCCCGTGCCGGTGACGGCCACGCTGACGGGGTAGTTCAGGTGCGCCCAGTCCAGTATGGCCCGACCCTGTGGTGAGCGGGCGACCAGGCGACCGTTCAGGGGGTCGGTGATGTAGAGGTTGTCATCGCCATCAAGGGCCAGCCGGGTCGGCGACTTGAGGAATGGCCGGTAGCTGTGCAGGAAGATAGCGGGATCGTCTGCCCCCGGGTTCGTCGGGGTCACGCCGTCGCAGTGGCCTGCGCGGGCGATTGAAGGTAACAGGCTGAGCGAAAAAAGCACACCTGCGATCACGGGGAAGGTCCACCCGAAACGCGTGCCGGGCCGGGGTCGGGCCGCGCCCGTGGCTTGCCTGCCGGACACTATCACGGCCCCAAGCCCGCCTGAACGGGCGCTGCGCAATGCGGGGATGCCAGGAATACCTCTACCATCGAACCGGACTCGCTTGTTGCAACCTCACCATGACCGTGAATCCCGGTGTCCTGCCTGCTGGTTGCGCAACGGTTAGGGTGCGCGGCCGCCGTCCTGCGGGCGGGTGTCCCTTGCGCGTCTGCAAATTACAGGCTGGAACCAGTTATTCCATGCTACTGTGACAACCCGTGCATGTCTAGGAAATGCGGCCCCAGCAGGCCGGGAATAGCGCCCTGGTTGACAATTCTTTACACCTGAAACCGGCCCCAAAGGGCCCCGCTGTCAACCTGATCGTCCACTACAGCAGGCTCACGTCCTTGAATTTCCAGACAATAAACGCCAGGGGCTGGGAATCGCCATGGTGCCGGTCTTTATCGGGGAAGACGCGTTGAAGGACGGGCGACGCGTGGAGGTCCTGCGGCAGTACAGTCCCTGGGCCTTCGGGCTTTATGCGCTCAGGCAGTCCCGGCAATTCACGCCGGCCCGGGTGAGGCGGCTGATCGAGTTCCTGGAAGAACAGTTCAGGGGCGGTTGAACGTCCGCCCGCCCGGAAGCCTGCCCGCTGTTATCGACGCTCAGTGCGGCCTGCCGTGGCCGAGATGTTCAGCCAGCAGAGCAGCCGCGCCGCGCCGGAGAGGACAATGCCAGCTACGCGCCTTCGCGCCAGGACCCCGGTCAGCGGGTCGATATACCCGCCGGCCGGTTTTCATGTATGCTGTTATTAATTGTCAGGGACATTCCCGCGTCGTGGGCAGGGCGGGTCATTCCGGGGTCGGGTTCCACACCGGCGGCCGGGCGAACCGATGCCATCGAGCCTTGTTTGCCCTGATGTGTTTTGACGGAAGCTATTGATTAAAATAACAACAACCCGCGATTTACGCCATGTCGACATTTCGCAATCTTGCCCTGCGTTACCGCTCCATCAGCTGGTTGCTGGTCGCGGCGATCCTGTCGGTGGTGCTGCTCCCCGCGCACCTGCATTTCCACCATGATCATGAACACGAGCACGGCCTCGACACGACCGGGGCCGCCCGTGCCCATGATGTGCACCTGCATCTCATGGGCGACAGCACGGATGCGAATCATCACGACGAGGCCCATGTCCTGAGCATCACCACGGAAGCTCTGGCGAAGAAACTCACCTACGATCACACGCCGCTGTTGCTGGCCCTGCTGCTGCTGTCGGTCCTGCCGCTGCTTACCCGCTGCGGCGGGCTATCGAATGAACCTCCCCATGGTCGCGACGCGCGGCCTTACCACGGCCTGAACCCGCCCCTGCGCGCACCCCCGCAAGCCTGACCCCCGTTAGTTACCGTGTACGCGCGGCGTGCTCGCCGAGCCGCGGCGTGCCGTGCGCACATCCAGTACATGAACCAGAACAGGCGGGCCGCCTCGGGCGTGCCCGGGAGTATTCATCCGATGAAAAGCTGTGCCTATCTCTTGGGGTTGTCCCTGTCGCTGCCGGGTGTTGCGTCGCCGGACGCGCCGGCACATCCGCCCCTGACCCTCGAGCAGGTGACCGCGCGGGTCCTGGAGCACAACCCGCAACTGCAGGAGTCCGGGTACGTCGCGCGGGCCGCCGCCGCGCGTGTTGCGCAGGCCGGGCTTGCCACGCCGCTGGAGGCCGGTATCGAGCTGGAAAATCTCGCCGGTACCGGCGCTGCCGCGGGCGGCGATGCGCTGGAGGCCACCCTCAGCCTGGCCCGGATACTGGAGCGGGGAGGCAAGCCGGCCCTGCGCGGCGGGCTGGCCCGGCAGGAGGCCCGGCTGCTTGACCAGGAACAGGCGGCGCGGCGACTGGACGTGCTGGCCGAGGCGGCCCGTCGTTTCGTGCACGTGGTGACCGGCCAGGAGCGCCGGGTCATCGCCGCCGACGGCGTGGAACTCGCCCGGCGCACCCGCGCTGCGGTCGAGCGCCGCGTCCAGGCCGGCAAGAGCCCGGTGGTGGAACGCCGCCGGGCCGAGATCGCGCTCGCACGCAGCGAGCTGCAACTCGGCCATGCGCAGCGCGGGCTCGCCACTTCACGCCTGGAGCTATCCACCCTGTGGGCCGAGACCGAACCGGCGTTCGCCAGCGCGCAGGCGGACCTGTTCGCACTGCCGCCAGTGGAGTCGTTCGAGCGCCTGGCGCAACTGCAGGAAAACAACCCGGACCTGCTGCGGTTTGCCACCCGGGAACGCCTCGCCGAGGCCCGGGTGCGACTGGCCGGTTCGCGTCGCCGTCCCGACATCGAGGTGTCCGGCGGGCTGCGCTACCTGGGCCAGGGCGACGATGTCGCGCTGGTGTTGTCGGCCAGCCTGCCGCTGGGCTCGGAACGGCGTAACGCTGCGGTCATCGAGGAGGCGCGTCAGGAGCGCCTGCGCGAGCCCCTGGCGCGCGAGCAGCGCCGGCTCGAACTGCATGCCACCCTGTTCGGGATTTACCAGGAACTGCTCCAGGCCCGTGCCGCGGTGGATATGCTGGGCGAACAGATCATCCCACAGGCCCGGCACGCCCTGGGTGAGTATGAGCAGGGCTATGCTGCCGGGCGCTATTCGCTGCTCGAACTCACGGAGGCGCAGCGGGTGCTGCTCGATGCCCGCCTCGAGGCCGTGATGGCGGCCGCCGATTATCACCGCTACCTGATCGAGATCGATCGCCTCACCGGAGCGGCACGAAATGCAGGAGTCACCCCATGAATCGCAACACATTGCTGACCTTCCTCGTCATCCTTTGCGCGGGGGCAACTGCCGCCTGGATGTTCCGCGCGGAATGGGCCCCGGGCCTTGCGGATCACGACGGCCGCGCCGACGAGCGGCATGAAGCGTCGCACGCCGGGCACGACCACGGTCACCACGCCGGTGACGACTTCCCGCGGGGTCCGCGCGGTGGCCGGCTGCTGGGGGAGGATGACTTTTCCCTCGAGATCACCGTCTTCGAGCAGGGCCTGCCGCCGGAATTCCATGTCTATGCCTACAGCGACGGCCGGCCGCTGTCCCCGGACGAAGTCGACCTGGAGATCGAGCTCGCCCGTCTCGGTGGCCGGGTGGATCATTTCGATTTCAGCCCCCGGGGCGACTACCTGCGCGGTAGCGGCACGGTGGCCGAACCGCATTCCTTCGATGTCAGCGTGTGGGCCGGGTACCGGGGACAGGTCTACCGCTGGCACTATGACAGCTACGAGGGGCGCACCCGGATCGCGGAGGCCATGGCCCGTGAGGCGGCCATCGCCACTGCGATCGCCGGTCCCGTGACCCTGCACGAAACCCTGCTCCTGACCGGCCGGGTGCAGACTGACCCGGACCGCCTCTCGCGGGTGCGGCCGCGTTTCCCCGGGGTCGTGCAGGCCGTGCGCCGGCAGCTGGGCGAGCAGGTGCGCGCCGGGGACGTGCTGGCCACCGTGCAGAGCAACGAAAGCCTGCAGACCTATCCGGTCAAGGCCCCGATCGGGGGGGTGATCGTGCGCCGCGACGTCCAGGTCGGGGAGTCCACGGGCGACCAGCCCCTGTTCGTGATCGCCGACCTGTCCACGGTGTGGGTCGAGCTCGATGTCTTCGGCGGCGACCTGGCCCGGGTGCAGCCCGGCCAGGCGGTCGACATCGAGACCTTTGACGGTTACCGCAGCCAGGGACGGATCGACTGGCTCTCGCCGCTCGCGGCCCATGCCAGCCAGAGCGTGCAGGCCCGCGTGCCGCTACCCAACCCCGAGGGCCGGTTGCGCCCGGGCCAGTTCGTGCGCGGCCAGGTGAGCATCGCCGAGCACGCGGTGCCGCTGGCCGTGCGCCGATCGGCGCTGCAGCGATTCCGGGACTTCCAGGTGGTGTTCGCCCGCTTCGGCGATAACTACGAGGTGCGCATGCTGGATCTGGGACGGCGCAACCGCGACTGGGTCGAGGTGCTCGGCGGACTGGAGCCCGGGACCGAGTACGTGACGGCGAACAGCTACCTTATCAAGGCCGACATCGAGAAGTCCGGTGCCAGCCATGATCACTGAGGCCATGCCGTCATGCTGAACCGCATCGTCGCCTTCTCGCTCAACCACCGCTGGCTGGTGCTGATCGTGGTCGGCAGCCTGGCCGTGCTGGGCCTGTACAACTACGACCGGCTGCCGATCGACGCCGTGCCCGACATCACTAACGTGCAGGTGCAGATCAACGCCGAGGCCCCGGGCTATTCACCGCTGGAGACGGAGCAGCGCATCACCTTCCCCATCGAGACGGTTATGGCGGGCCTCCCGCGCCTGAACTATACCCGCTCCCTGTCACGCTACGGGTTGTCCCAGGTGACCGTGGTCTTCCAGGACGGCACTGACATCTACCTCGCCCGCCAGCTGGTCAATGAACGGCTCTCCGAGGTCAAGAATCAGCTGCCTGCCGGTATCGAGGCGGCGATGGGGCCGATCGCCACCGGCCTGGGGGAGATCTTCATGTACACCATCTCGGCTGAGGACGGCGCCGGCTATGACACCATGGCGCTGCGCACGGTACAGGACTGGATCGTGCGCCCGCAGTTGCGCCAGACCCCGGGCGTGGTGGAGGTCAACACCATCGGCGGCTATACCAAGCAGTTTCACGTGCTGCCCGATCCCGACCGGCTGCTGAGCCACGACCTGACCTTACGGGACGTGCTGGCCGCGCTGGCGCGCAACAACCTCAACACGGGCGCCGGCTACATCGAGCGTTTCGGTGCCCAGTACCTGGTGCGCTCCCCCGGCCAGCTGGGCGGGCTGGACGAGATCCGCACCATCACGGTGGCCAAGCGCGAGGGCGTGCCGGTTACCGTCGACGACGTGGCCACGGTCGCGCTGGGCAGCGAACTGCGCACCGGCGCGGCCACCCAGGACGGCCAGGAGGTGGTGCTCGGGACGGTGTTCATGCTGATGGGCGAGAACAGCCGCCATGTCGCGCGCACCGTCGCCGAACGCCTGGAATCCATCAAGCCCTCCCTGCCCGAGGGCGTGCAGCTGATCCCGCTCTACGACCGCACCTCCCTGGTCGACAAGACCATCGCCACGGTGCAGAAGAACCTTGCCGAGGGTGCCCTGCTGGTGATCACCGTCCTGCTGCTGTTGCTCGGGAACTGGCGTGCGGCACTGGTGACGGCGGCGGTGATCCCGCTGGCCATGCTCATGACCATCACCGGGATGGTGGAATCCCAGGTGTCGGGCAACCTGATGAGCCTCGGGGCGCTGGACTTTGGACTGATCGTGGACGGCGCGGTGATCATCGTCGAGAACTGCCTGCGCCGGCTGGCGGAGTACCAGCGCATGCACGCCGGCCTGCCCGATCTCTCCGAGCGCCTGCGCCTGGTGCGCGAGGCCACCGTCGAGGTAGTGCGGCCCAGCGTCTTCGGCGTGATCATCATCCTCATCGTCTACGTGCCCATCTTCGCCCTGGGCGGGGTGGAGGGAAAGATGTTCCATCCCATGGCCTTCACGGTGGTGACGGCGCTGCTCTCGGCCCTGATCCTGTCGCTGACGGCGGTGCCGGCCGCGGTCGCGCTGCTGGTGAGCGGCCGCATAGCCGAGCAGGAGAACACCTTCATGCGCCTGATGTGCCGCGGCTACGAACCCGTGCTGCGCCAGGCCATGGCACATCGCTGGCCGGTGGTGAGCTTCGCCATCGCCCTGGTGGTGCTGGCCAGCCTGCAGGCCGGCCGGATGGGCACGGAGTTCGTGCCGAGCCTGGACGAGGGCGACATCGCCCTGCATGCCCTGCGCATCCCGGGCACCAGCATGAGCCAGGCCATCGACATGCAGACCGCACTGGAGTCGCGCCTGAGCGCCTTTCCCGAGGTCGCCCACGTGTTCACCAAGATCGGCACCGCTGAGGTGGCTACCGATCCCATGCCGCCCAGCGTGGCGGACACCTTCGTGATCCTCAGGCCGCGCGACGAATGGCCGGACCCGCGCAAGTCCAAGCATTCCCTGGTGGCGGAGATGGAGGCCAGCGCGCTGACCATCCCGGGCAATCGCTACGAGTTCACCCAGCCGATCCAGATGCGCTTCAACGAGCTCATCTCCGGCGTACGCACCGACCTGGCCATCAAGGTCTACGGCGATGACCTGGAGACCCTGGAGGAAGTGGCGCATGACATCGAGGCGGTGCTGGACAGCGTTCCCGGCGCGGCCGATGTGCGCGCCGAGCAGGTCGGGGGGTTGCCGGTACTGACCTTCCGGCCGCGGCGCGAACGCCTCGCCTATTACGGGCTGGACGTGGCCGACATCCAGGAGACCCTGCGCGTGGCCGTGGGCGGCGAAAGCGCCGGCCATGTGTTCGAGGGGGACCGGCGCTTCGAACTGGTCGTCCGGCTGCCGGAGGACCTGCGTACCGACCTCGACGCCCTGGCGCGCCTGCCCGTGCGCCTGCCCGCGGGTGACCAGCGCGAGGTCGCCGGTGATGCCGACATGCTGGGCACGGCACGGGTCCCCGCCGAGGCCATACCGCTGGGCGAGGTCGCCGCGATGGAATACACCCTCGGGCCCAACCAGGTCAGCAGGGAAAACGGCAAGCGCCGCGTGTTCGTCACCGCCAATGTGCGCGGCCGCGACCTGGGCAGTTTCGTCGCCGACGTGCAGGCGGCCGTGCGCGCGAAGGTGGAACTGCCCGCCGGCTACTGGATCGATTACGGCGGTACCTTCGAGCAGCTGCTCTCGGCCTCGCGGCGCCTCTCCATGGTCGTGCCCTTGACGCTGTTGATCATCTTTGGGCTGCTGTTCATGGCCTTCAATTCCGCCCGCGACGCGGCCCTGGTGTTCACCGGTGTGCCGCTGGCGCTGACCGGCGGGGTGGCGGCGCTGGCACTGCGCGACATACCCCTGTCGATCTCGGCGGCGGTGGGCTTCATCGCGCTGTCCGGGGTGGCGGTCCTGAACGGCATGGTGATGCTGTCCTTCATCCGCGACCTGCGCACCGGGGGGGTGGCGCTCGAGCAGGCCATCGTGGAGGGGGCGGTGCGGCGCCTGCGCCCGGTGCTGATGACCGCCCTGGTCGCCAGCCTCGGCTTCGTGCCCATGGCGTTCAATATCGGGACCGGGGCCGAGGTGCAGCGCCCGCTGGCCACGGTGGTCATCGGGGGCATCATCTCCTCGACCCTGCTGACCCTGGTGGTCCTGCCGGTGCTGTACCGGCTGGTCTACCGGGAGGCCGCGGCGCAGACGCCGCCGGGCTGAGGCGGTCGGGGTCCGGGGCAGGCCATCCCCCTGCCGGACCGGGCGACGGTGACCGCGCGGCGTCTTGCTGCCCAGGTCGATTGACGCGGCAGCCCCGGGCCGGTCGGGAAACGGATCGTTCGATGGGATACACTCTACCCGCCTCGTGTTCGCCGACGCCGGCCCCCGCCCCGGGCCGGCACGCTGGCGTAACCGATCATCCAGGGGAATGGCATGAGTCAAGAATCACAAACCCATAACATGGCCCTGTTCTGCGACTTCGAGAACATCGCACTCGGCGTGCGCGATGCCAAGTACTCAGCCTTTGACATGCAGAAGGTGCTGGAGCG
>CAMYIX010000006.1 GCA_947258615.1 uncultured Ectothiorhodospiraceae bacterium
CGTTACCTCAATAGTGCGGCTTACCATGGCCGGATTGCCCGGTTGACCGGCGTCGGTTTCATGGCTGTCGTGTGACATACCACTCATATCGTGGGAACTGCCTTGATGTTTCATTGCCTGTCCGCCGCCCATGCTACTACCACCCATGTCATGGCCGCCGGAGTGACCACCACCCGCCATTGCAAGCGCGGGTAATGCGCCAATTATCAGAATTGAAATAGTCTTTTTCATACAAGCCTCTCTTTCTCAGGGTTAACAACAAAAATAACAAATCAAGTGCAACTCGATTCGCGAGTAATAGTTTTAAAACCAGAAACGCAGCCCCGCGACGAATCGCGTTTCATCCGGATCCAGTCCGGCAGCCCGCGCAAAGTCTTCGGTTTCACCGAACCTGCGCGCCCATTCGACACCCAGGTACGGTGCGAATTCGCGACGAATCTCGTAACGCAGGCGTAATCCCGCGCTCAGGTCAGACAAGCCGTCACCCAGGCCGCGCGCAGCGTCGCGTTTGCCATACCAGTCCGCTTCAATGCGCGGTTGCAGAATCAGTTTCTGTGTCAGTAACAGCTCGTACTCGGCTTCCAGAGTAAAGGCCGTGCGCCCTGCTTCGCCGATATAGGCAGCTGCATCAAGTTCGAACCAGTAAGGCGCCAGGCCCTGTACGCCAAACGCCAGCCAGGCACGGTCCGGATCTTCGCCACTGTCGTAACGCACACCGATTTGTGTGTCCCAGAAGGTGGCCACGGCATGTCCCCACAGCAGTTCGGTACTGGCATCCTCCAGCCGGCCACCGTCAATATCGCCCTCGGCCTTCAGCACGGCACGGTCATAGTCACGGCCGTACCAGGCCTGCAAGTCATAGGTTGCCGATGTATTGTCGTCGGTCCGCACGCTTTCAAGCCGGTTCATCAGCAGCGAAGCAAAGCTGTGCTCGTCCGCGAGCCGGAGACGCGGGATCGTGCCGAAGTCGTAACCCGCCGAATAATCCGGGCTGCGCGCATCAGGCGGCGCTGATCCACCCTGCATCTTTCCCTGGCTCATACCGCCCGCGTGATCCATCTCGCCCGTTTCCTGTGTGGCGGAAGGTGCGTCCTGTTCAGGTTCCCGCATGGAACCGTGAGTCATCCTGCTGTGATCCATGCCTGGCATTGAGTCCATCTCTTCCACCGGCATTGCCGGTTGCGGGGCCGGTTCCTGCGCCCGGACAGGCGACAGGCCCAGCACCATCACCGCAGCGGCGATAAAGATCACCCGGTTGCTCATCATTGTTGTGTGCTCCTTCATTTGATTACGCTGCACTCAGGCCACGACCACTTGACGGAACATGCCTGCGTCCATGTGGTATAACAGGTGGCAGTGCCATGCCCAGTTACCGAGCGCGTCGGCGGTGACAAGAAAGCTGACCCGTTGCGCCGGCTGTACGCTAATGGTGTGTCGGCGCGCCAGGAACTGCCCGTTCGGGTCTTCCAGTTCGCTCCACATGCCGTGCAGGTGCATGGGGTGTGTCATCATGGTGTCATTGTGCAGAATCACGCGCAGCCGCTCGTTATGGCGAAAATGCACCGGTGCGGACTTGCCGAATTCCAGTCCATCGAGTGACCAGGTATACCGTTCCATATTGCCGGTGAGATGGAGCTCGATCTCCCGTTCGGCGTCACGTTCATCAAGTGGGCCGCCGATAGTGTGCAAATCGGCATAGGTCAACACGCGGCGTCCATTGTTGCGCAGGCCAATGCCGGGATCATCAAGATTGGTTCGTGGTGTATCGACACGCATGTCGACGCTGGGGCCGTATTCGGTTCTTGCGTGGCGTACACGCACAGCGCCGGCTCCCATGGCTGTGCCACCCATGGCATGCTTGCTGTGATCCATGCCGCCCATATCACCCATGCCCTGCATCCCGGACATCTCACCGTGTGACATATTTCCCATCATGTCTTTCATGGTCAGCCACTCGGGCTCGTCCAGCGCAGGCACCGCGTCCTCCATACCCGCGCGAGTGGCTAGCGTACCGCGAGCAAAGCCGGTGCGGTCCATCGCCTGCGCGAAGATCGTGTAGGCCCGGTCATCCGTGGGCTCGACAATGACGTCATAGGTTTCGCCGGGTCCGAAACGGAATTCATCCACTGTCACCGGTTCGACGTCCACGCCGTCAACATGCACCACGGTCATCCCGAGACCAGGTATACGCACATCGAAAAAACTCTGGGTGCCGCTGCCGATGAAACGCAACCGCACCCGCTCGCCAGGTTTGAACAGACCCGTCCAGTTGCCGGCAGGCGTGGTGCCGTTCATGAGGAATGTATAGGTATAGGCCGAAATATCCGCCAGGTCGGTCGGGTTCATGCGCATCCGGTTCCACATGCGCCGTTTATCCAGGGCAGTGCCCACACCATTGTCGGCGACGTCGCGAAAGAAATCGCCGGCGGTCGGTTGATTGAAGTTGTAGTAATCGCTCATCTTCTTGAGCCGGGCGAAAACGTCCATCGGGTCTTCATCGGTCCAGTCGGACAGCTGCACAACATAATCACGGTCGGCCCGGATCCGGTTTTTCCCCTCGGCCGGATCGATGATGATC
>CAMYIX010000007.1 GCA_947258615.1 uncultured Ectothiorhodospiraceae bacterium
GGAGACCATTGCCGGCTTCAAGGGCATCGTGAACGGCGACTACGATGACATTCCGGAACAGGCCTTCTACATGGTCGGCACCATCGACGAAGTGGCAGAGAAGGCAAAAAGCCTTTAACGACAACGGCGGAAGACAAAATGGCAATGACCATGCATGTAGACATCGTCAGCGCCGAGAAGTCCATCTTCTCGGGCACCGTGACGATGCTGTTTGCCCCCGCCGAGATGGGCGAGGTGGGTATCGCGCCGCGCCATGCGCCGCTGCTGACCTGGCTCAAGCCCGGAGAGGTGAGGGTACAGACCCAGGAAGGCGAGGAGCGTTCCTACTTTGTCTCCGGCGGTATCCTGGAGGTGCAGCCCCACGTGGTCACGGTGCTGGCGGACACCGCCATTCGCGCCCGCGATCTCGACGAGGCGGCCGCCCTGGAGGCCAAGGAGCGGGCCGAGCACATGCTGGCCGACAAGCAGGCCGATATCGATTACGCCAAGGCGCAGGCAGAACTGGCCCAGTCCGCCGCCCAGCTGCGAACCATTCAGAAACTGCGCGAAAAGGCCAAGCGCTAGCCTGCCTGAACGGAACCACTATGACCAAACCCATCGTTACCCGCGACAAGGTTGTCTCCTTTACCTATTCAATCCAGGACCAGGACGGCAATATTGTCGAGCAGTCCGATCTGCCCATCAGCTATGTGCACGGGGGCCAGCACGATCTGTTCGAGAAGATCGAGGCATCCCTGGAAGGGTGTGCGGAGGGTGACACCGTCAAGGTAGAGCTGACACCGGAGGAGGGTTTCGGACCGCACGACGAGAACCTGACCTTTACCGATGATCTGGATAACGTACCACCCGAGTTCCGCCAGATCGGGGCCGAGGTGGAGATGATGAATGACCAGGGCGAGTCGCGGAAATTCACCGTGACGCGCATCGAGAACAACAAGCTCACTGTGGATGGCAATCATCCGCTTGCCGGCAAGATCATCACCTTCAACATCAAGGTTGCCGATATCCGCGACGCCAGTCCGGATGAGCTTGCCCGGGGCGTGGAGCCAATGGCCACACCGGTGATGCACTGAAGCAACACCGCTAAGCTGCTTTTACCTCAGCCGGTCATGCTATGATCGCTGCCACTATATTCCAGGCAATGCCGTTGATGCTTCCGACCCGGTAACAGATAACCGCAGAGGCGCAGAGGCGCAGAGGACGCAGAGCAATCAATTTAGGAAGGCCTGATTAACTTATCTTTCGTCATTCCGGCGAAAGCCGGAATCCAGTAACCGCCTGATTAGCAAGTACTGGATTCCGGGTCGCAGCTCACTCCGCCCGGAATGACGGCTTGATCAGACTTTCCTTAGAAATACACGCCGGAAAATTCGTGTAAATTTTATAAGTCTTGTTGTTATTACGGGAAATTCTTTCTACTCTGCGTGCTCTGCGTCTCCGCGGTGAGATTTTCATTGCATGAAACAGAAGGTAAGCTGGACCCTATGAACCTGAGCATCATTATCCTGGCCGCCGGCCAGGGCACGCGCATGCGTTCCGGGCTTCCCAAGGTGCTGCACCCGCTGGGCGGTCGCCCCCTGCTGGGCCATGTTATCGATACGGCGCGTGGTTTCGACGGCGCCGAACTCCACGTGGTGATAGGCCACGGCGCGGAGCGGGTGCGCAGCGCTTTCCCGGACCCGGATGTTCACTGGGTCATCCAGGACCAGCAGCTGGGCACGGGGCATGCCGTGGCACAGGTGTTACCCGGAATCGCGGATGATCGTGCCATCGTCGTGATGTACGGCGATGTGCCACTGATCCGGCATGCCACGCTGGATGCGCTGCTGGCTTATGCGGCCCGCGGCGACATCGCTCTGCTGACGGCCGAACTGGATCAGCCCACAGGTTATGGACGCATCGTGCGAGATAATGACGGCCATATCGCCGGCATTGTCGAGGAGAAGGATGCCAGCGATGCCCAGCGCCTTATCTGCGAGATCAACACCGGCTTTATGGCGGCGCCC
Organism: uncultured Ectothiorhodospiraceae bacterium; assembly: GCA_947258615.1. Classification (GTDB taxonomy): domain Bacteria; phylum Pseudomonadota; class Gammaproteobacteria; order UBA9214; family UBA9214; genus CAMYJZ01. Next base: position 2,007 of record CAMYIX010000007.1, read on the forward strand.
GCCGGTCGCCTGCGCGGCTGGGTGGCGGCGCTGGACAACGACAATGCCCAGGGCGAGTTCTACCTGACGGATGTGATTGCACTGGCGGTAGCGGACGGCGTCACGGTCAGCGCCGTCTCCACGCAGGACCCGCATGAAATACTCGGGGTGAATGACCGCCTGCAGCTTGCCGGTCTGGAACGCCGTTACCAGCATCGGCAGGCCGAGTCCTGCATGCAGGCCGGTGTCACCCTGATCGATCCGGCGCGCTTTGACCTGCGCGGCAGCCTGCAGGCGGGACACGATGTCGTCATCGATGTCAATGCGGTGCTCGAAGGGGACGTCGTGCTCGGTGATCGCACCACCATCGGCCCGAATGTCGTACTGCGCGATACCAGCATCGGCGATGACGTGGCAGTGCTTGCCAACTGCGTCATCGAGGAGGCCATTATCGGTTCGGGGGTGCGCATCGGCCCGTTTGCGCGGATCCGACCGGAGACCCGGCTGGCCGACCACAGCCATGTCGGCAATTTTGTGGAAATCAAGAAGTCCGATGTCGGCGAGGGTTCCAAGATAAACCATCTCAGTTATATCGGTGATACCTCTGTCGGGCATGGCGTGAACATCGGTGCCGGGACCATTACCTGCAACTACGACGGTGCCAGCAAGCACCGCACCGTGATCGGCAACGATGTCTTCATCGGCTCCGATACCCAGCTGGTCGCACCGGTCGAGGTGAAGGACGGTGCCACCATCGGTGCAGGATCGACCATTACGCGTGATGCGCCGGCGGGCGAGCTGACGCTGAGCCGCGCGCCCCAGCAAACCCGCAAGGGCTGGCAGCGGCCGGTCAAGAAGCAACCATGAGAGAGCTGCCATGTGCGGTATTGTCGGAGCCGTAGCCCAACGTAATGTGACGCCCCTGTTGGTCGATGGCCTGCGGCGTCTCGAGTACCGCGGCTATGACTCGGCCGGGGTCGCCGTGCTGAGTGATCAGGCGCTGCTTGAGCGCGTGCGAAAGGTTGGCAAGGTCGCAGAACTCGTCAAGGCACTCGAGGTCACACCGGTCAGCGGGCTGACCGGTATTGCGCATACCCGCTGGGCCACACACGGTGCACCCAGTGAAAAAAACGCTCATCCGCATGTCTGCCACGAGCGCGTTGCGGTTGTGCACAACGGTATCATCGAGAACCACGACACCTTGCGTGCCCGGCAGGAACAGGCCGGTTTCCGCTTCACCTCACAGACCGATACCGAGGTGATCGTGCACCAGATACATCACTACCTGGACCAGGGGCAGGACCTGCTGGCCGCGGTACAGTCCACTGTCGGTGATCTCGACGGCGCCTTTGCGCTGGGCGTTATCAGCAAGGACGAGCCCGGTCGCCTGGTCGCCGCGCGTCGCGGCAGTCCGCTGGTCATCGGTATGTCCGATGGCGAGTTCCTCATTGCCTCGGACGTAGCGGCGCTGGTGTCCGAGACCAGCCATTTTGTTTTTCTTGAAGACGGTGACGTGGCCGACATCGTGCTCAAGGGGATCACTATCTATGACCATTCCGGCAAGCGGGTGGAGCGGGAGCTCAAGACATCGCGGGTTACCGCGGACGCGACCGACAAGGGTGAGTACAGCCACTACATGCTCAAGGAGATCTTCGAGCAGCCGCGTGCCATTGCGGACACCCTGGAAGGAAGGATTGCCGGCCAGCGCGTACTGGAAAACACCTTCGGCGCCGATGCCGGCAGGATATTCGACAGCGTAAAGGGTGTGCACATCATCGCCTGCGGTACCTCCTACCACGCCGGCAGGGTAGGGAGTTACTGGCTGGAATCACTGGCCGGGATTCCGTGCAGCGTCGAGGTGGCCAGCGAGTTCCGCTACCGCAAGCCGGTGGTACGCAACAACTCGCTCATCGTCACCCTGTCACAATCGGGCGAGACCGCAGATACCCTGGCCGGCCTGCGCGAGGCGCGCCGCCTCGGCTTCGGTCACTCGCTGTCGATTTGCAACGTCCCGGAAAGCTCCCTGGTGCGCGAGTCCGACCTGGTACTGATGACGCATGCGGGGCCTGAAATCGGCGTGGCCTCTACCAAGGCCTTTACTACCCAGCTGGTGGCGATGCTGCTGCTGACCATCGTACTGGGCAGGCGCAACGGCATGCCGTCCGATACCGAGGCCAGGCTGGTGAATGAACTGCGCAGCGTACCCGGCAAGGTGGAACAGGCATTGGGACTGAATGACCAGATCAGGACACTGGCCCGGGAGCGTTTCGGTGACAAGCACAATGCCCTGTTCCTGGGGCGCGGTGCACAGTTCCCGGTGGCCATGGAGGGGGCGCTCAAGCTCAAGGAGATCTCCTATATCCATGCCGAGTCCTATCCTGCCGGCGAACTGAAACACGGACCGCTGGCGCTGGTGGATGCCAGCATGCCGGTGATCGCCGTTGCACCGAACAATGAGTTGCTGGAGAAACTCAAGTCAAACCTGCAGGAGGTGCGTGCCCGCGGCGGCGAACTCATCGTGTTTGCCGACACCGATGTCGGCATGAGCAGTGAAGCGGGTGTGACCGTCTTGCCGGTTGCCCCCACCGAGGACAGTATCGCACCCATCATCTTCTCGGTGCCCCTGCAGTTGCTCGCCTATCACGTTGCCGTCCTCAAGGGCACGGACATCGACCAGCCGCGCAATCTTGCCAAGTCCGTTACCGTGGAATGATTTCCGGACATGGGCTTCTGAATCCACATGACGGGACAGGACATGATTCGACTTGGCAAGGCACTGGATGCCTGGGGAACCCCTGACTTTAAGGAGGTCCTGAAACGGGAAATCGAACAACTGGGTGCCAGTCAGCTGCCATTGCAACAGGGGCTGTCAACGGGCAGTCATGCCGTTGATAGCAAGCTCGGCGCGATGATTATCAGCGTTAGCGAGGATGCCAATGTCATCCATGCAAAGGCCGGTATATTTTATACAGGGATCATTACCGGCTGCAGCTGTGCCGATGACCCCTCGCCAGTCGATGAAAATGCCGAGTATTGTGAAGTCCAGCTGGATATCAATAAGTCAACGGCCGAGACCAGCGTTGTGCTGCTGAAGGAATGATGGTGCAGACAGCGCGCGGACAGGGACGCTCGCCGCCTGATCTTCCTTGCCACAGTCCACTGAGAATTGACATTGCGCTGTGCCATAATCAATGTCCTGGCAACCCATCGACACGGGCACACTGAACTATGGATGACGTGACAAAACGAAAAAAGAAAACCCTGGCGGAACGCGCCGACCGGCACGTTCTTTATGAAAAATCCGTCCAGGACGTGGCGGGTGAATACAAGTTCGTAAACCGGACCTTTAACAAGCTGCGCAGTCGCAAGGCCAGGCGTTTGCGTGAGGATTTCTGCGGCACTGCCGGTATGTGCTGTGAATGGGTCAAACGCCGCCAGGAGAATACGGCCATTGGCGTGGATATCGACCCCGAGGTGCTTGACTGGGGTCGCAAGCACAACCTCGCGCGTCTCGATAAGGACGTACGCCGGCGCGTGACCCTGTTGCAGGAGGATGTGTGCACGGTGCATACGCCCGAGCCGGTCGATATTGTGCTGGCCATGAATTTCAGTTACCAGATTTTCAAATCGCGCAAGATCCTGGGCGGCTATCTCAGCAAGGTGCGCGAGGTACTTGCTGATGACGGCATCCTGTTCATGGATGCATTCGGTGGTTATGAAGCGTTCCAGGAAATCAAGGAAAAGCGCAAGTACAAGGGCTTCAAATATATCTGGGAGCATGCCAGCTACAACCCGATCAGCGGCGATATACTCTGCCACATTCACTTCAGTTTTCCGGACGGGTCGAAGCTGAAGCGGGCCTTCACCTATGATTGGCGCATGTGGACATTGCCGGAATTGCGGGAACTGCTGGACGAGGCGGGCTTCTCCAGGGTCACGGTCTACTGGGAGGAGGCCGATGCGAAGACCGGTGAGGGTACCGGTGTCTACTCGCCGACCACTGTGGGGGAGGCCGATCCGGGTTGGGTATGCTTCCTGGTGGCCGAGAAGTAAGCGCGGCGTGGACACGGGCGTGAGCGGATTATTGCCGTGAGTCGGCCGGCTTGTCTGGTGGTACAACACGCCTGAGGCGCGTATGGCAATCGAAATCGAACGCAAATTCCGGATCAGTGGTGATGCCTGGCGCCAGGCCGCCACAGGTGAGCATTATCGCCAGGGTTATCTGTCCACGGTCCCCGAGCGCACGGTGAGGGTGCGGGTGAAAGGTGATACCGGCTATCTCACCATCAAGGGTGCAACGCACGGCGCCGTGCGCAGCGAATATGAATACACCATACCCCTCGAGGATGCCCATGCCATGCTTGACAGCCTCTGTCTGCGGCCGCTGATCGAAAAGACCCGTTACACCCTCGAATACCAGGGACTGGTATGGGAGATCGACGCATTCGAGGGCGACAATGCCGGGCTGGTGATCGCCGAGGTGGAACTCGAGTCCGAAGAACAGGACATTGCCTTGCCTGGCTGGGCCGGTGAAGAGGTCACCGGTGATGCCCGCTACTACAATGCAAACCTGGTCGCCAATCCCTATTGCAACTGGAGGCCGTGAGCGACTGCTGCATCAACGGGGTGTATTCAGGATAGCGGCCACCGGGTCATGGAACGGTTTCCGCTGATAGCGGAATCAACCGCCGTCTGACGCGGGCTGTTTTACCCCGGGTGTGGATACCGGTACAATTTTTCTGATCTAGATCGCGGCCGTCTCCAGCGCACGCCTGGTCCACCAGGCCCCGGCTTCGATCAGCTCGGAGGCACGGAAAAACTCATGGGGCGCGCAGATGTTCTTCGGGATTGATATCAGGAGATCCGGCGGATTGGCGGCAAGTTTGTAACGCGAAAGTGTTTCCTGCATGGTCTCGAAAGAGTTAAGAAGAACCTCCGACAGGGCCGGCCGGTCATCTTCCCGGGAAGATTCCAGGTCCAGATGATTCTGTATCGTTTCCAGAAATTCATCGATTTTTCTGCGTATCCGCGCCGGCTGTTCATAGCGCTCGGCGACAATCTCGCCCAGGGGGTTCGCTGAACGGGGCCCAGCCAGATCCACGGCGATGGTGATGCCGGCGATTGTCTGCGCAGCCGGGGTAACAGGCACCGGATTGAGCAAGCCACCATCCACCATCCAGCGACCGGCAATCCGTTGAGGTGAAAAAACGCCGGGAACCGCGATGGATGCCCGGATCGCCTCGAACAGATTGCCATGCGTCAGCCAGACCTCTTTCCTCGCCATCAGGTCCGTGGTCACGGCGATAAACGGTACGGGAAGGTCCTCGATCGAAATATCGCCGACCAGGTCGCGCATGGTTTCGAAAATAAGGTCGCCCTTGAGGATGCCTGATGTGTCGCGAAAGGAAACATCCAGGTACTTGAGGACGTCCTTTTTTGTCAGCGACCTGACCCAGTCGACATAGCTGTCCAGCTTGCCGGCGGCATAGATACCCCCGATGAGCGCGCCCATGGAAGAACCCGTAATGGCGGAGACCTCGAAGCCGGCCTCTTCGAGGACGTGAATCACGCCAATATGCGCCAGACCGCGCGCCGAACCGCTACCCAGCACCAGGGTTACCCGTTTTCCCATGAAAGTTGTCCTTGGGGGAGACTTCATCCCCGCATTGTACAGGCCCGATGGCCCCGAGCGTATGCTAACTGATTGAAAATCAAGTCAGAGTTTGTGATCTGGTCATGATTCTGGTATTATTAAGAGTTCAATTGGTAAGAGTCGGCCACGCTGACCGGCTGGCACAGGAGTAATGGAAGTGGATAAGGAAACGATGTTTTACTGCATTCCCCAGCAGGCCTACCTGAGCGTCAATACCTGTAAAAACCTGCGAGAGCGTCCCGTTGGCAAGGCACCTGCGGGTTCACAGCCGAAACTGATTGCCTGCGAGAAGTGCACCATGCACCCGCTGGTCGACATGCAAAAGGTGCCGACCGTGACCCTCGAGGCCTACCTGGGCGGTTCCAAGCCGAGGACGGCCAACCTGAACTCCCCGAAATACCGCAAACTGCTGGCCGAGGTTGCCTGACCACCTGAATTCAGGGAACAGCATCCCCGCTTCACTCTGCAGTGACCTGACGGGGCCAATCAGGGAAGGTCTGGAGATATCGTCATGGCGACACAGCGATCTCTAACTAATTGATCGTAAAAGCAGAGCTTGCTTCGCTACGCCCGTGATGATGTGACTCGTCAATAAATCAGAGCTTCCCTGGGTGTGCTGTCGCCCAAACGGCTGGCTAGTCGCGATCTCGCCATTTCTCGATACTCTTGCGGCGGTCCTTGTGGGAACGGCGATCGGATTTCTCGGGATCGAAGCGCAATTCATTGCGACGCTCGTGGGTCAGCCGGCGGCGCATGACGCGGCGGTCCTTCAGTCCCATGTAGAGACAACTGCACTGGGCCGCACCACAGCCCTCGACCGGTAGCGCCGGGGCCGATTCGATGGGGAACTGCTTGCCGGTCAGTGCAGCTGCGGCCGCACAGCCGGGCTGGTGTATCTCAACCCCCCAGAACTTATTGCTTTTGCGCAGCTGGTCCAGTTCGTCTTTTTTGGTGCGCGGCTTTTTCTGCTGTAAGCGGGCATGCGCGTTCTCGTGCGTCTGTTTGCGCTTGCGCGATCGGGTGTGTGGGTGGGTGTGGGTGTGCTTGGGCGGTCGGCGCACCATGATCACGATTATCACGATTATCGCGATGATCAGCACAACAATACCTATTTCAGCCATACTTCCCACCTCGCCGTTATTCTTAGCCCTCTGCAAGCGGGCTGTTATGCCGGTAATCCCCGTCAGTTGCCATGACCTCCGGGCCTGAGTTAGGGCCTGATTATAAGGGACATTGTCCCTAGCTTGCCGATTTTATGCAATCCATCGAGACGGGTGTCAGCAGTTGTTTTTCCCCACCAGCCGGCGAAGTGCCGAGCCTGCCGGGACGCTATCTCTTTGGGCGCGTTTCCCGATAAAATAGCGGCATGCCGATTAATCACCGATTTTGCCTGTTAGTACTATGGGCAGCCCCGGGGACCCCGTTCGGCGGATGCGCGACTACACGACGGTTCTGATCAGCTTCCATGGATGTTTCCCGGATTATCGAGTCCCTGAATGATGCCCAGCGCGAGGCGGTGTGTGCACCGCCTGATCCCCTGCTGGTACTGGCCGGTGCCGGTAGCGGCAAGACCCGCGTGCTGGTGCACCGGATTGCCTGGCTGATCGATGTCGAGGGCCTGTCGCCGTACTCCATCCTCGCCGTGACCTTCACCAACAAGGCCGCGGGTGAGATGCGTGGCCGCATCGAGGAACTGATCGCTGCCCCGGCGGGCGGCATGTGGGTGGGTACCTTCCACGGGCTTGCCCACCGGCTGCTGCGCAGCCACTGGCAGGAGGCCGGGCTGGTGCAGGGTTTCCAGATCCTCGATGCGCAGGACCAGCAGCGCCTGATCCGTCGGGTCCTCAAGACCATGGACCTGGATGAGGCCCGCTGGCCGCCCCGGCAGATGCAATGGTTCATCAACAGCTGCAAGGACGAGGGGCGCCGCCCCCGTCACATCGAGCACCGCAACGACCCGCAGCTGCGGCGCCAGGTAGAGATCTACGCGGCCTACGAGGACCTGTGCCAGCGCTCCGGCCTGGTCGACTTCGCCGAACTGCTGCTGCGTTCCCACGAACTGTGGCTGCAGCAGCCCGACCTGCTGGCACACTACCGGCAACGTTTCCACCATATCCTGGTGGACGAGTTCCAGGACACCAATACCATTCAATATGCCTGGCTGCGGTTGCTTGCAGGCGATAGCGCACGGATTACGGTAGTGGGCGATGACGACCAGTCCATCTATGGCTGGCGCGGCGCACGGGTGGAAAATATCCAGCGCTTCAAGCAGGACTTCCCCGCTACGCGGGTGCAGCGTCTGGAACAGAACTATCGCTCTACCGGCACTATCCTCAAGGCTGCCAATGCCGTTATTGCCAACAACACCGAGCGACTCGGCAAGCAGTTGTGGACAGATGACAGGGAGGGTGCGCCGATCCTGTGGTACACCGCATACAATGAGCAGGATGAGGCGCGTTTCGTGATCGAACGCATCCGCAGCCACGTGGAGCAGGGCCATACGCGCAGTGATGTCGCCATCCTCTACCGTTCCAATGCCCAGTCGCGCGTGTTCGAGGAACGCCTGATCCAGTGCGGTATGCCCTACCGGGTGTATGGCGGCCTGCGCTTCTTTGAACGTGCGGAGATCAAGGACGCACTCGCCTATCTCAGGTTGTGCAGCAACCACGCGGATGATGCCTCATTCGAGCGGGTGGTCAATCATCCACCGCGTGGCATCGGGGAACGTACCCTGGACGCGGTGCGCCAGACGGCACGTGAACACCGGATCTCGCTGTGGGAGGCTGCCGCTACCGTGGCGGATGAGCGCCAGGTGGCCGCGCGCGCGTGCAATGCCCTGCTGGCATTCATCCGGCTGGTGGAGGAAATGGCGGAGGGACTGGAACAGCTGCCGCTGGGCGAGCAGGTGGAGCATGTCATGCATCCCAGCGGCCTGCTCGAGCATTTTGCGAAGGACAAGGGCGAGAAGGGCCAGGCGCGCATCGAGAACCTGCGCGAACTGGTCAATGCGGCGCGCGAATACCGGGTGGATGACGAGACCGAGCTGGACCCGCTGTCCGATTTTCTGTCGCACGCGGCGCTGGAGGCCGGCGAGGGCCAGGCGGATGCCTGGGAAGACTGCGTCCAGCTGATGACCCTGCATTCCGCCAAGGGGCTGGAATTCCCGCTGATCTTTCTGTGTGGCATGGAGGAGGGCCTGTTTCCGCACCAGCGTTCGGTAGATGAGCCCGGGCGCCTGGAAGAGGAGCGCCGGCTTTGTTATGTCGGCATCACCCGGGCCCGCGAGCAGGTGATCCTGACCTCTGCCGAGCGTCGCCGGCTCTACGGTTCGGAGACCTACAGCCTGCCCTCGCGCTTTATCAGCGAAATTCCAGCTGCCCTGGTCGAGGAGATCCGCCCGCGGGTGAGCGTCAGCCAGCCGCTCATGGCGGCATCCACCGGTGCCAATGTCTACCCGGACGCGGCGCCTGCATCACTGCGGCTCGGCCAGCAGGTGCGCCACAAGAAATTCGGCGAAGGCGTGGTGATGAATTATGAAGGCCAGGGAAGCAGTGCACGGGTACAGGTGAACTTTACCCATGCCGGTGCCAAGTGGCTGGTGGTTTCCTATGCCAACCTGGAGCGGATGGGGGCCTGACCTCAGGCCGCATGGAGAAAGGCGGGCTAGTGCGTCTGTAACGTCAGGTCGCCGGCTTGCGTCGCCTGCGTGATGCTCGACAGGTCCTCGTTCGGTCGTCCAATGAAGTTGCCCTGTGCGCGGTCAACGCCCATCTGCCCGAGTATCTGCAGGGTCTCCTCGTTTTCCACACACTCCGCGATGGTCTGTTTGCCCAGTGCATGGGCGACCTGGTTCATCGACTCGACCATGGCCTGGTCCACCGAACTGTGCGCCATGCCCTTCACAAAGCCGCCGTCGATCTTGAGTTTGTCTACCGGCAGGTGCTTCAGGTAGGCGAAAGAGGAAAAACCCGAGCCGAAATCATCCAGCGCAAACTGGCAACCGATGTCCTTCAGGGCGCTGATGAACTCCTCGGCGGCGGCCAGGTTGGCAATGGCGGCGGTTTCGGTAATCTCGAAGGTGACCAGGGTCGGTTCCAGGCCGGTGCTCGCCAGCATCTCCTGGATTATTGGCAGCAGCCCGGCATCTTCAAATGCCTTGCCGGACAGGTTGATGGAAAAGCTGGTATTGCGTCCCTGCGCATGCAGTTCACTGAGTTGCCTGATGGCGCGGCTGACGATCCAGCGATCCACGCTGTGGATCAGGCCAAAACGTTCCGCCGCAGGCATGAAGCCTCCCGGCAGGATGATCTGTCCGTCATCGCAAATCATGCGTACCAGCACCTCGTAGTCTTCGATCTGGCCGCTGGCAACCGAGACGATGGGCTGGTAGACCAGCTGGAAGCGATCATGCTCGAGCATTTCACGTACCCGGGTCGCCCAGCCCATGTCCGCCGCCATGCCAGCCTTGTCACTGTCGGCCGGGTTGTACAGCTTGGCACGGTTGCGGCCCTGCTGCTTGGCCATGTTGCAGGCCAGATCCGCGTGCGACAAGGCCTCCTCGGCTGTTGCTACACTCGGGTCGATCATGGCCACGCCGATGCTGCAGGTGATGTTGAAGGGCTTGCCTGCCTCGACGAACTTGTAGTCGTCGCACAGGGTACGGAAATTTTCCGCTGCACGCAGGACGTCGCGCTTGTCGATGTTGTAGAGCAGCAGGGTGAACTCGTCGCCGCCAAAGCGTGCCAGCAGGTCACCATCGCGGACGTGTGACGACAGCAAGGCAGCGACCTCGACCAGCAGCCGATCACCCGCTGGGTGGCCGATGGTGTCGTTGATGTAGCGGAACTGGTCGAGATCGAAATAGAACAGGGCGCAGGCGGAACCGTTACGCGCCACGCGTGCCACTGTACGGTCCAGCTCCTGATGGAAATAGTTGCGATTGAACAGGCCGGTAAGCGAATCATGCTCGGCATGATAGGAAAGCTGGTGCTGGAATGCCTTTTGTTCGGTGATATCACGCGCTGTACCGCTGACACGGATGACCTTGCCGGCCTTGTCTATATGGGTCTTGGCGCTGAAGCTAAGGAAATGCGGTTTGCCTTCCGAATCCAGATGCACCGTCTCGAACTGCCCACGGTCCTTGCCCTGCAGCAGCTCATCGATGGCCTCCTTGTCAACCGGCGGGTGGTCGGGCGACCTGAATTCGTGGAGTTGCCGTTGCAGCATGGCATCGGGTTCCAGTCCGTAGATGGTCAGGCAGGCGCGGTTGATATAGGTGAGTTGACCGTGCGCGTCCACAGTCCACACCAGGTCGTGCGCGGTTTCGACCAGGTCGCGGTAGCGGACCTCGGCCTCTTTCAGCTGCCTCTCTATGGCCTTGCGCCGCGTGACGTCTGCGACCAGGCAGGTAAACATGCGGCGACCGTTGATGTGCATTTCGCTGGTGCGTACCGACATCTGCATCGGTGCACCGTTGCGGTGAATGCCCTTGAGTTCCGATTCTGACTCAAGCGGACACAGCCGGTTCTCATTGTCGACCAGCTCAGGCAGCAGCGACTTGACGGAGCGCTGGCATATCTCGTTGGCCAGGTAGCCGAAGAGTTTTTCCGCGGCAGGATTGAAGTTCTCGATCAGTCCCTGTTCGTTGGTCACGATGATGCCCTCGGCGGCATTGTCGACGACGGCACGCATGTGGGTCTCCTGCTCGCCGAGGCGGCGGAACAGTTTGCCGAGTGCCTGGGTCATGAAACCGATTTCATCGGTCGATTGCGGGCTCAGCCTTGCCAGGTCTGCATGTTTCGAGGCACCGCTGCGCATGAACAGCTCCTGTACCGGTGACAGTGACTGCGACAGGCTGCGAATCGAAAACAGGGTGATGGTGACGGTAATCGCAACCAGGGTCAGCCAGATGGCCACGTGGCCTGCCTCCAGGCCGCCGCTCTGCTGCAGTTGATAGTTCATCAAGACGGAGTACGAAAGCAGCGGGACAAAGCCGCCCAGCAGCATGATCCTGGACTTGAGGCCCACCTGTATCTTCTGCATGCTGAGCTGTCCGGCCAGTTTGCCGATCAAGTCCAGTGCCAGCTGGTAGGTCGGCAGGCCGACCAGGGCGGCCACCGAGAGTTGCAGCAGCATAAGCTGGAGAAATGATCCCAGTGAAGTGGCGATGGGTTTCTGGGTCGCCAGAAAGAACAGCGCCGGGGTCGCCAGGGCATAGAGGATGTAACAGCTCCAGTAGTCCCGGCTGAACCGCGCCAGTCGCTGTTGCTGGCGGGTTGACAGGCCGGCACCGGTCAGATGTCGGGAGAAATCACCAAACTCATTGAAATAACTAGAAAAATAGGCGTAAGACCAGAGTGCCGTGCCCAGCACGAAGCTCGCCAGGATCGCCGCCGTCTGGGGGTCAGTCAATTCCTCGGGGGTGATCAGGCCGAACAGCACGGCACTGATCAGGCCTGCAAAGGGTGCCAGCAGCAGGCCGGCGATGATCAGCGTGGTGAAGCGGGTACGAATCGCTTTTAGCTCACTCAATGTCCCCGAACCTCCCCCTATCGGTACCTGCTCGAGCCGGCTGGGCTGTGTGAGTGCATCTTATTTATATTCGTATAATTAGAACGCTAGCTTTGATACTGAAAGCGTTCGCTGAATACTATGACATAAGTCTGTGGAATATCAAGATGAGTTGAGGGATTATTTTTCTCTGATCCTGCCGGGCGGAGGTGCAAGCGCAGGCCAAGTGCAGGGGACCGGCGTACAATGCCCTATTTTCACTATTCAGGGATACGGGGGATGTAGATGAAACGACGCGATTTTCTGGGTCAGGCTGCTGGCGGGGCCCTGCTGACCGGGACCTTTGTGAGTGGCTGCCAACAGTCAGAAGCACCATCCACAGCGGCGCCCGGCGCCAGACGCGAGGCCATTACCTGGAAGCTGGTGACGACCTGGCCGAAGAATTTCCCCGGCCTGGGCACGGGGGCGAACAATCTGGCGCGGCTGATTGGCGAGATGAGCGATGGCCGCCTGCAGATCAAGGTCTACGGCGCCGGTGAACTGGTGCCGGCACTCGAGGTGTTCGACGCGGTCTCACGCGGCACCGCCGAACTTGGTCACGGTGCGGCCTATTACTGGAAGGGCAAGAGCACGGCCGCCCAGTTCTTTGCCGCGGTGCCGTTCGGCCTGACCGCCCAGGAGATGAATGCCTGGCTTTATCACGGCGGCGGTATGGAACTGTGGCGTGAGGTGTATGCGCCCTTCGGCCTGGTCCCGGCGGCGGCCGGCAATTCCGGGGTGCAGATGGCTGGCTGGTTCAACCGGGAGATCAACAGCCTCGAGGACCTGCAGGGACTGAAGATGCGTATCCCCGGTCTCGGCGGCGAGGTGCTCAGGCGCGCGGGCGGCACCCCCGTGAACCTGGCGGGCGGCGAAATCTTCACCTCGCTGCAATCCGGCGCCATCGATGCCACGGAATGGGTCGGCCCCTATAATGATCTGGCCTTCGGCCTGTACAAGGCGGCAAAGCACTATTACTACCCCGGCTGGCACGAGCCCGGCACCACCCTGGAATGCCTGATCAACCAGGCGGCCTTCGATGCCCTGCCCGTCGACCTGCAGCATATCGTGACCAATGCCTGCCGGGTGGTAAACGAGGACATGCTGGCGGAATACACGGCGCGCAACAACGCGGCCCTGCAGACGCTGACGACGGAACACGGTGTCGATGTCAGGCGCCTGCCCGATGCCGTGCTGGAACGGCTGCGGGTACTCTCTGACGAAGTGGTTGCCGAGGTCGCGGAGGAAGACCCGCTGTCCGGCAAGGTCTATGCCTCGTTCAGGCGGTTCCGTGACCAGGTGGAGGCCTGGCACGACATCTCCGAGCGCGCCTACCTGAACGTGCGCGCCGGCTGATTCTGGCGGGTCCTACTCGAAGTTGTAGGCGAACTTGAGCAGGTGCAAATCGACCCCGTCGTTGTCATCACCAATATCGGCATTGGAGAGGTGCTGGAACCGGTAGGCCAGTTCGTAGCGGCCCTTGCCGCCGAAGCCCAGGCCGACGCCCACGTGGGAGGCGAACTGCAGCGCGCTATCAAGATCGTGGCCGCCCAGCGTGGTTTCCGAGAGCAGGTGGGCGCCGATACCGATCTCGGAGAACGGGCTGACCCCACTGGACAGGTCGGCATCGCGCTGCAGTCTCAGCACGGGTGTGACACCGACATCGTACAGGTTACTGTTGTCGACATCCGATTCCATGTAGGCCAGTGACAGGTCCCAGTAGCCGGCCACGAACCAGGCGCCGCCGTTGAACAGCGTCCGGTTCCAGCGGTTCTGGATACCGAGCCGGAACACGCTTGCATCAATTGAATTATTGTCTGTGCCTGCGCTGAGTGAGATCGAATCGACCCAGCGGTTGCCGGCAGCCTGGGCAGGGCCGAGCAGGGCGCCGAACAACAGCGAAACAAGCAAGACCCGGGCTGGTGTTGTCATTGTGAACCTCGATTGCAGTACTGATTTGCGGATGGTCTCATGAATACGGCCGGTTTGTCACGACCGGGGCTCGTCAGTCCGCATAGATGATCCCGGGCAGCCAGGTGGCCAGTTGCGGCCACAGCGCCAGGATGATCAGCATGCACACCTGCAACCCGATGAAGGGCATGACCCCCCGGTAGATCTGCGCGGTACTGACTTCCGCCGGCGCCACGCCGCGCAGGTAGAACAGGGCGAAGCCGAAGGGCGGAGTCAGGAAGGAGGTCTGCAGGTTCAGGGCGATCATGATCCCCAGCCACACCGGGTCAATGCCCATGGCCAGCAGCACCGGCCCCACGATGGGCACTACCACGAAGGTGATCTCGATAAAGTCGAGCACAAAGCCCAGCAGGAACATCAGCAGCATCACCGCCAGTATCGCGCCCACCTTGCCGCCCGGCAGATTGCCGAGGAGGTCGGCCACGATTTCATCACCGCCGAAGCCGCGGAACACCAGCGAGAACACCGAGGCGCCGATCAGGATCAGGAACACCATGCAGGTGACGCGCGTCGTGCTGCGCATGACATCGCGCAACATGGCCAGGTTGAACTGCCCCTGGCTGATGGCCAGCAGGATGGCGCCCATGGCGCCCACCGAAGCGGCTTCCGTGGGCGTGGCAACCCCCGCCAGGATGGAACCCAGCACGGCCACGATCAGCAGCAGGGGCGGCAGCAGGACCCGCAATACCCGCTGCAGCAGGGCGCCGCGCGCGAGCCTGTCGTGTTCCGTGGTGGAGATGGCCGGCATGACGTCGGGGCGCAGGACGGCCGTGATCGTCAGGTAGCCGAGGTACAGGCAGACCAGCACCAGTCCCGGCAGCAGGGCACCGCTGAACAGGTCGCCGACCGATACGGTGTCCGGGGAGAAGATCCCCATGTCGAGCTGTGCCTGCTGGTAGGCGGACGACAGCACGTCACCCAGCAGTACCAGTACAATCGAAGGCGGAATGATCTGCCCCAGGGTGCCTGCCGCGCAGATGGTGCCGGTTGCGATACGCGGGTCATAGCCGCGTCGCAGCATGGTGGGCAGTGACAGCAGACCCATGGTCACCACGGTGGCACCGACGATGCCGGTGCTGGCGGCCAGCAGCATACCGACCAGGGTGACCGAAAATCCCAGTCCCCCACGCAGCCGGCCAAACAGTGCCGACATGGTGTCGAGCAGGTTCTCGGCCACGCGCGAACGTTCCAGCATCACACCCATGAACACGAACAGCGGGACGGCGATCAGGGTTAGGTTGGTCATGATGCCGAACAGACGGTTGGGCAGTGCATCGAGGAAGGCGCCGTCGAAGCTACCCGCCAGTTGCCCGATAAAGGCAAATCCGAGCGCGGTACCCGCCAGCGTGAACGCTACCGGGAAGCCGGTCATCAGCAGCAGGCAGACCACCACGAACAGCAGCAGCGGGATCATCGCGCCCCTGCTTCCGTGCCGGCGCGCATGCTCACAGCTCCTGGTCCGGTCCGGCGCTGCCCGCGTCCGTTGCGTCCTGCTGGCCGGCCAGTACCAGGATGCTGTGCAGCACCATGGAGAGTCCCTGCAGCAGGAGCAGTGCGGCCATCAGCGGGATGACGGTCTTCAGCAGGA
>CAMYIX010000008.1 GCA_947258615.1 uncultured Ectothiorhodospiraceae bacterium
AGGTGTCGGAGTTCACGAACCAGCAGGCGTGCTGTGGTGATATCCGTGAACAAGGGATGGCGATTACGGGTAACCGTGGTGATGCAATAGACCTGATGCGCCAGGGAATGACGCCCCCTGCGCAATGCGTCGCAGGGCATGGTGATCTCCTTGTCTCCAATGGTAAGGATAGCTGTTGGCCGAATGAATTCGACCCTACAACGGTAATCTACCCACTCGATTTGGGGAAGAGCCCAATAAAGAAAGGAAAAATTCTATGAAATTATGAAAATAATTTGCATACAGACTCGGCATGATAATTCGAGTACTGGTCTTTGACCTTGGATTCAGAAATAATCAATCAAATATAAATACGCATTCTGTATTTCAGAATGCCACCTATTTGTTATTTTCCCGGATCAGTGTTTTTACAATAATGTTTTCTCTGCGTCCTTTGCGTCTCTGCGGTGAAAATCTTTTGATATCAACCGCGCAGGATCTTGCCGGTGAGGCCGTCGCGGATCTGGCTGGGTCGGGCATCGGCACCCACTGGTCCGTGCAGGATGTAATCGAGGCGGTCGTCGAAGGCGCGGCGCACCGCGAGCGGGGTGGTGGCAGGGCGCGCGCCGTGCAGGTTTGCGCTGGTGGAAACCAGCGGGGTGCCCAGGCGGGTGCACAGTGCGCCGGCGATCGGGTGGCGAGAGATGCGCACGGCCAGGCTGGTATGCACGCCGCGCAGCCACACCGGGATGTCCTCCGGGCAGGGAAGCACCCAGGTCACCGGTCGTGGCTGGCTGCCGGTCACCCGTTTTCGCGTGGTGCCGCTCACGGGGAGCAGCAGGGGTTCCAGCTGCGCAAACTCGCTGGCGATGAGGATGACGCCCTGATCGATGCGGCGCTGTTTGAGTTCCAGCAGGCGCAGTACGGCCTGGCCGTTGAACGGGTCGCAGCCCAGGCCGTAAACGGTCTCCGTCGGATAGGCGATGATGCCGCCTGCCGCAATCCGTCGCACGGCCTCGCGGATGTGCCAACTCATGAGGTCTTGATTTTCAGATGGCAGGACATCAGTAACGCAAGGAACCACATCTCGTCGAAAAAGTGATGGTATTCATGCTGCAGGAATAGCAGGAGATTTATCCACTAAACGAATTAAGGGACCTCTGACCTGTTATTGAGTCACGTCATTGCTGTACATCAATCAGTTACAGATTGCTTCGTCGTTTCGCTTATCGCAATGACGGATTTATCGGGTTTTCCCCGGTATTTTATTTTTCTTTGCGTCCTCCGCGTCTCTGCGGTGAGAATGTTTTTACCTTTCGGTAATTACTTTTTCATCTCCTGGGTTGTGCGATTCAGGCCTGCCTAGTTTTCTACCGCTTTCGCTGCGGGTTCCGGCTCATCCCAGGGCTCGACGAATTTGCAGTCGTTCTGGGGGCAGACGCGCTGGGTGCCGGAGCGCTTGGTGGTCTTGATTGACGTGATTGGCCAGTGGCACTTGGGGCAGGGCCGCGCCAGTGGCTGGTTCCAGATGGCATAGTTGCAATCGGGATAGCGTTCGCAGGAGAAGAAGATCTTGCCGCGCCGTGACTTGCGCTTGAGGATATTGCCCTTCTTGCACTCCGGGCATTGCACGCCGGTGTTTTCCGGCTTTTCCAGCGGTTCGATGTGTTTGCAGTCCGGGTAGCTGCTGCAGCCGATGAACTTGCCGTAGCGGCCGTTGCGGATAATCAGGGGCGACTCGCACTTCGGGCAGCTGCGACCTTCCACGACTTCAGGTTCAGCGCTGGCACGGTCCTCGCCGACATTGCGGGTGTACTTGCAGTCCGGGTAGCCGGAACAGCCGATAAAGAAGCCACCCCGGCCAAGGCTCATTTGCAGCGGCTTGCCGCATTCCGGGCACTTCTCTTCAATGGGCTTGGGGTAAGGTCGCGAGTAATCCTTTCCGATCAGTTCATGAAACGGCTTCCAGAAGTCATTCATGACCGGAATCCAGTCCTTCTCGCCGCGCGATACGGCGTCCAGTTCGTCCTCCAGGCCGGCGGTGAAGTCATAGTCGACATAGGGGGTGAAATTTTCTGTCAGGAACTCGTTGACGACCCGGCCGACATCGGTCGGATAGAAGCGTTTCTTCTCCAGGGTGACATATTCACGCGCCTGCAGCGTCGAGATGATGGTCGCATAGGTCGACGGCCGGCCAATACCGTGTTCCTCCAGCGTCTTGACCAGGCTGGCCTCCGAGTAGCGCGGTGGTGGCTCGGTGAAGTGCTGGTCCGCGCGTATCTCCTTCAGGTCACAGGTGTCACCCTGTTCCAGGGGTGGCAGCAGCTTTTCATCGTCGTTGCTCTTGCTGTCATCCACGCCTTCCATGTAGACCGCCATGAAACCCGGGTCTACCACGGTCGAGCCGGTGGCGCGTAACTGGTTTCCTTCGCCGCAGTCGAAATCGATGCTGACCGTATTGATGGTGGCATGGATCATCTGGCAGGCGATGGTGCGTTTCCAGATCAGCTGGTAGAGCTTGAGTTGTTCCGCGCTCAGGTACTTCTTTATCTCCTCGGGAGTGTGGCGTACCGAGGTGGGACGAATGGCCTCGTGTGCCTCCTGGGCGTTCTTGGCCTTGGTCTTGTAGGCACGTGCCTTGTCGGGCAACCCATCCTTGCCGAAGCGCTCCGCGATGAACCCGCGCAGCTCGTCGATCGCCTCCTGGGCCAGGTTGACGGAGTCGGTACGCATGTAGGTGATCAGGCCGACGGTCTCGCCACCGATGTCCATGCCTTCGTAGAGCTGCTGGGCCACGCGCATAGTGCGGCTGGCGGTGAATCCCAGCTTGCGCGAGGCCTCCTGCTGCAGTGTCGAGGTGGTGAAGGGCGCTGCCGGGTTGCGGCGGCGCTGTTTCTTCTCGACGTTGTCGACGACTACCTTGCCGTCGGCTATCTTCAGCAGGTCTTCACGCGCCTTGCCTGCGCTGGCTGCATCGGTGATCGAGAACTGCTTCAGCTTTTCGCCACCAAGTACGGTCAGGCGCGCAATGAAGTTCTGCTTGTCCCTGGCGAGGTCACCTTCAAGGGTCCAGTATTCGCGCGCCTTGAAGTTCTCGATCTCGATTTCACGTTCCACGATCATGCGCAGCGCCGGGCTCTGCACGCGCCCGGCCGACAGGCCGCGGCGTATCTTTTTCCACAACAGCGGCGACAGGTTGAAGCCGACCAGGTAGTCGAGCGCCCGACGCGCCTGTTGGGCATTGATGAGCTCCATCGACAGCTCGCGTGAATGATCGATGGCCTCGTTGATCGCGCGCTTGGTGATCTCATGGAACACGACCCGGTGCACGGGCTTGTCTTTCAGGATCTTGCGGTCGCGCAGCAGCTCGCACAGGTGCCAGGCAATGGCCTCCCCCTCGCGGTCCGGGTCAGTTGCGAGGTAGAGGGCTTCGGCCTTCTTCATCGCCTTGACGATGGTGTCCACATGCTTGGAATTGCGCTCGATCAGCTGGTACTTCATGTCGAATTCGTGATCCGGGTCGACCGCGCCCTCCTTGGGTACGAGGTCGCGGACATGGCCGTAGGAGGCCATGACGTCGTAGTCCTTGCCCAGATATTTTTTTATGGTCTTCGCCTTGGCGGGCGATTCGACAATAACCAGGTTCTTGCTCATCGGGATCTTTGGCAGCTGGGCCGGGGGACGCGTCGGACGGCCGGGTTCAGTGCAGTGAATTGGACATGTTTTCGAACACCAGGTCTTCCACCCAGGCGTAGGCGGCCTCTTCACCCGGCTGGTTGAACAGCACCATCAGCACGACCCACTTGAGCTGATCGATGTCGAAATCCTCGTTTTCCAGCGCCATGGCCCGGTCGATGACCAGTTCACGGCTGCTCGGCGTAAGCACCCCCATCTGTTCCAGGAACAGCAGCAGGCCGCGGCACTCGGTGTCGAGCCGGGCGGTCTCCTGCGGCGAAAACAGACGCAGCGAATGTTCCGCCTGCATGGCCGGTGGCGGGGTGTCCGTGGCCAGGTCTTCCAGCCAGGTGAAGGCGCGGTCGATCTCCCGCTTGGGAAAGCCGGCATCGCGCAAATCGTGCTGGACCGACTCGCGGTCCGGCATGATGGGGTTGTCGTCATCCATGTAATAGTTTTCAAACAGGTACATCAGGACGTCGAAAACATTTTCTTTCATATGAAACCTTTTTATTTCAGTCGGTTATACATCCCACCGGCGCTGGAGGCCACGTAACCGCTCATTTCCAGCTGCAGGAGCATGGAGGAAACTTCTGCCGGCGTCAATCCGCTCGTCTCCACCAGGGCATCCACAGAGGTCGGATCGTAGCCAATAGAATCAAGTAGTTGTACGTAGTCTGTCGAGAGCTCCGTGGCGGGGACGCGGGCCTGGTCGCCAGCCAGCAGTTCCGGCGGGGTACAGGCCCCGGCCAGCGCACCGAGTTCATCGATGACGTCCTGTGCCGTTTCCACCAGCTTTGCACCCTGGCGGATCAGGGCATGACAGCCGCGTGCCAGGGGGTTGTGGATGGAACCCGGGATGGCGAATACCTCGCGCCCCTGTTCGCCGGCGCAACGTGCGGTGATCAGCGAGCCGGAGCGGATCGCGGCCTCGACCACCAGGATACCCAGGCTGAGTCCGCTGATGATGCGGTTGCGGCGCGGAAAATTCTCCGGTTTCGGTGCCGTCCCCGTGGGGAGCTCCGAGACCAGGGCGCCGTGTTCGGCAATGGCGTGGGCCAGTTCCCGGTGGCGTGATGGATAGACCCGGTCGAGACCGGTGCCCATCACGGCGATGGTGGGTTTGCCGGCATCCAGCGCGCCACGGTGGCTGGCCGCATCGATACCGAGTGCCAGGCCGCTGGTGATCGTCAGGCCGGCCAGGGCAAGGTGGCGCGCGAACTCGGTGGCGGTGCGATGGCCGGACGCGGAGGGGTTGCGGCTGCCGACCATGCCCAGTTG
The DNA here is from genome assembly GCA_947258615.1 of uncultured Ectothiorhodospiraceae bacterium. Lineage (GTDB taxonomy): Bacteria > Pseudomonadota > Gammaproteobacteria > UBA9214 > UBA9214 > CAMYJZ01. The sequence continues at coordinate 4,936 of CAMYIX010000008.1, forward strand.
CAGCTGGCCCAGGACCTCGACATTGCCGAGTACATACAGGAGGGGGGGTGGGTCCGCTATCTGCAGCAACAGTGCCGGGTAGGCGGGGTCGCGGCAGGTGATGATGTGGTTGCCGGGCTGTTCTGCCCAGGCCAGATCGCGTTCGATCCGTTCACGGTCGGGCTGTCGCAGGAAGCGCAGGGCCTCCGGATCCAGGTCCGGCTCCCGGTGTGCGGCCGCATGCAGGGCAGCCGCGGGGCTGGTATAGCGTTCCAGCAGTCGTTGAATGGTGACCGCCCCGATGCCCGGCGCATGGTGCAGGGTGAGCCAGTCGTTGAGTGTGTCGTCGCTGTTCGGGGTGGGGGGTGCGGCCGCCATGGTGGCCTAGCCAGCCCCACCCTGTCGCGGGTCGATGGGTGCTGCAGTATTCATCTATATACCCTTCCCTGGGTTGGTCTGTTCAAGTGTGCGAGGCTCAGGGCGCCCGGACATAATCCAGCACATGGATCGCCTGGCTGGCCTTCATGACCAGGGCGAAGCTGACGCGGTCGAAGGTGCGGAAGACCATCAGCAGGCCGGCTTCCTCGTCAGGGAGTTTCACCCGGTTGCTGATCCTGCCGTCCACGGTGTCCTTGATTTCCCTGCCCGCCTGGAAGATCTTCATGACGTGCCCGATCTCCATGCCGTCCGCCTCACCCCGGTTGAGCACGACCACATCGAACTGGCCGATCTGGGTGACGCCGTCATACACGGAGATAATGCGTCCTTCGGTGCCGCTGTCCGGCGCATGGGGAGTGAAATGGGTAATCGGTGCGGTCTTCATGGCCGGGAGCATGCGGTCACCGACCCGCGCCTCGCGCGTGGTCTCGGTCAGCAGCAGCGTGGCCGGGTCACCGAAGCGCTGTACCGCAGAGGTCCCCACGTAGATGGCCTCGTAGCCGAGTATCTCCCCGGTGTCCGGGTCAATGTAGGGGCCGCCGGGGCGGAAGGCGTCGTACAGGCCCTCGTCCTCGCCCTGGATACCGCGGACGTAGACCCGGTCACCGGCACCGCTGACGATGTGTTCGCCGGCACTGGCGACGATATAGGGCGCCTTCTTGAGTGTGTCCTTGTCGACCACCAGCGGACGCGTCAGGAATTGCTTAATGGCATCGATCGGGATCGTGGGGATGGCCCGGTCAAGCGGCTGCACGCGCGCATGCGGTGACAGCTTCACGGTCGGGTAGCCGCGCTGCAGTCGCAGCTGGGGTTTGCCGTCTATATAGACCAGGGTGAGAATATCACCGGGGTAGATCAGGTGCGGGTTGGCGATCTGCGGGTTGACATACCAGACCTCGGGCCAGAGCCAGGGGTCGCGCAGGAAGCGGCTTGATATGTCCCATAGGGTGTCGCCCTTGACCACCACGTAGCGGTCCGGATGCGTCGGGTTGAGGACAATGTCGGCCGCGTATACCGAGCCTGCGATTAATGCGGCGGTGACCATTCCTAGCAGTTTCTTGATTGACATGGGCATCCCTTTAAGGTCGATTTTGTCTCAATACCCGTCCATACAACGCGCAGTGAAGTAGCTGTGCCGGCTGGCGTTTTATGGTCTCTCGGGAGTTTAGCGGATAATCCACACAGAACAAAACCTTTTGTAGTGTGATTGCGTCAGAATTGGCTGATTATGGTAGAGTATATCGACTATTCATGGCTCGATTCGTGACGGCAATCACATGGCAATTCTGGAAATCCTGCAGTTCCCCGACCCGCGTCTGCGCAACATGGCCCAACCGGTCAGCGCGGTTGATGATGCCATTCGCGCGCTGGTCGACAATATGTTCGAGACCATGTACACCGCACCAGGCATAGGTCTGGCCGCGACCCAGGTCGGTGTCGACAGGCGTGTTGTCGTCATCGATATATCGGAAGACAAGGACCAGCCTTTATGCCTGATCAATCCGGAGATACTCGAACTCAGGGGCGTCGAGGAGATGGAGGAAGGCTGCCTGTCCGTTCCGGGGTTCTACGAAACCGTACAGCGGGCGGACTGGGTGCATGTCCGTGCACTGGACCGCGATGGCAAGGGCTTCGAACTCGAGGTCGATGGCCTGGTGGCGGTCTGCATCCAGCACGAGATAGATCACCTCGATGGCAAGCTGTTCGTCGACTACCTGTCCCAGCTAAAGCGGACCCGGATCCGCAAGAAACTCGAGAAACAGCAGCGGCAGCCACCGGCAGCGGCCGACAAGCGCGCCTCCAAGCGGGTGATCTGACCCCACTTCCCGCGCGCGGCCTGCCATTGCCGCTGCCACGTACTCCGCATGCCCATTGCAGACGAGAACCCGCCCCGGAGCCGATGCCATGAAGATCGTGTTTGCCGGGACGCCGGAGTTCTCGCTGCCGGTGCTGGAGGCGCTGCTGCACAGCCGGCACCGCGTGGTGGCGGTTTACACCCAGCCCGACAGGCCAGCCGGTCGCGGGCGCCGCACCCGCTTCAGCCCGGTCAAACAGCTCGCGCTCGAGCATGACATCCCGGTCTGCCAGCCCGTTTCTCTGCGCAGCGACGCCGCCGTGGAGGAACTCGCTGACTGGCAGGCCGACCTGATGGTGGTGGTGGCCTATGGCCTGATCCTGCCGCCGGCAGTACTGACCCTGCCGCGGCTGGGCTGCATCAACGTACACGCCTCCCTGTTACCGCGCTGGCGTGGCGCCGCGCCGATTCAGCGCGCCATCCTTGCCGGTGACGCTGAAACCGGGGTGACCCTGATGCAGATGGAGGCCGGCCTGGATACCGGCCCGATCCTGGCCAGCGCCCCTTGCCCGGTCCGGCGGGACATGACCGGTGGCCAGTTGCATGACCACCTGGCCGGGATGGGGGCGGTGCTGTTGCGGGAGAATCTCGAGCGGATTGCGCGCGGCGAACTGGAGCCGCAGCCACAGGATGATGCCCTGGCCACCTATGCCGACAAGCTGGACAAGCGCGAGGCACTGATCGACTGGAGCCTGCCGGCCGAGCAGATCGGCCGCAAGGTGCGTGCCTTCAACCCCTGGCCAGTGGCCGAAACCCGCTACGCGGGCAAGCAGCTGCGTATCTGGGAGGCGCAGCCCCTGGCGGTGAACGGCGAGCCCCCCGGACGGGTGCTGGCCGCCGGCAAGTCGGGCATCGATGTCGCCTGCGGCGAGGGTGTCCTCCGCCTGCTGAGGGTGCAACTGCCCGGCGCACGTGCGCTTGCCGCTGCTGATTTCGTCAACGCACATGCCCTGGAGGGTGTGTCACTGGGTGGCTGAGTCGCAGGCCATGAATGCCCGCGCGAGTGCGGCACGGGTACTTGACCGGGTCGTCAGCGGACGTCGTTCACTCAACGATGCCCTGGCTGTCGGCCTGCACAAGGTCGCCGATGGTCGTGAGCGGGCGCTGGTCCAGGAACTGTCCTACGGCAGCTTGCGCTGGTACTACCAGCTGGAGGTCATGCTGCAGCACCTGCTGAACAAGCCACTCAAGAAGCGCGACAGTGACCTGCGCTGTCTGTTGTTGGCCGGCCTCTACCAGCTGACCCGGATGGCCCTGCCCTCCCATGTCGCCGTCAATGAAACCGTGCAGGCGGCGCGGGCACTGGACAAGGCCTGGGCCACGGGACTGGTCAATGCCGTGTTGCGCGGTTACCAGCGCCGCAAGGTGCAACTCGAGGCGGATGTCGGGGAATCGCCGGCGGCGCTCTACGCCCATCCCGGGTGGTTAATCGAAAGGCTCAAACATGACTGGCCGGATGACTGGGAGGCCATCCTGCAGGCCGGAAACCAGCGCCCGCCCCTCAGCCTGCGTGTCAACCGCCAGCAGATTACGCGTGCAGATTACCTGGAGATGTTGCAGCGCGAGGGCGTCGAGGCTACTTCGCTGCTGCACACCTCGGACGGTATCCGGGTCGGGGTGCCGGTCCCGGTCAGCGCCCTGCCGGGTTTTGGCGCCGGGCTGGTCTCGGTCCAGGACGCGGCCGCGCAGCAGGCGGCGGGTCTGCTGGAACTCGAGCCCGGCCTGCACGTGCTGGACGCGTGCGCAGCCCCCGGCGGCAAGACGGCGCATATCCTTGAAACAGAACCCGGCCTGGCGTCAGTGACCGCGATCGACGTCGATGAGCGGCGCCTGCAACTGATCGAAGACAATCTGGCACGACTTGGCCTCTCGGCACGTGTGCTCCATGCCGATGCCGCTGAACCGGACGGCTGGTGTGCTGGTCACAGTTATGAGCGCATACTCCTTGACGTGCCCTGCTCTGCGACCGGGGTGATTCGGCGTCATCCCGACATCAAGTTGCTGCGCAGGCCTGCGGACATCGGCCCGCTGGTAACGCGACAGACGCAGTTGCTGGAGGCCATGTGGCCCTTGCTTACGGCAGGCGGTATGCTGTTGTACACGACATGTTCCGTACTGGCGGATGAAAACGAACGTCGCATCGGCGCTTTTCTGGAAGATCATCCGGATGCCATGGAACAAAAAATCACAGCCTCGTGGGGGCGGCCCTGTGCACACGGGCGGCAGATACTGCCCGGTGAAGACGATATGGACGGGTTCTATTTCGCATGCATGCGCAAACAGCTCTAGTTGACCGATCAGCGGCGCCGGGAATTCACGCCCGCTGGCAGCGATTGCTGACATGCCTGTTGGTCGCAGTGTGCATGGTGTTGCCCGGACGGCTGCTGGCCGAGACCGCGCACGGTGCCATCAAGGTCGTCAATGCACGCACCGAAAAAGGCGAGGATTCCTTCCTGATGAGCGCCCAGCTGGATATCCGCCTCAGCACCGGTGCCATGGATGCGCTGGAGAATGGCATCCCCCTGGTGATCGAGTTCCAGATACAGGTGCTGGAGGCGCATGTCTGGCTGTGGGACGCGGTGATCGAGGAGACCAGGTATGCGCGGCAGATCAGCTATCATGCGCTGAGTCGAACCTACGTGGTAAGAGACATCGATAGCGGCCGCCAGCAGAACTTCCGCAGCATGGATGATGCACTGCAGATGGCTGGCTCACTGCAGGAACTGCCGGTGCTCGATCGCCGGATGCTGGACGATCACAAAAATAATTACCTCATGCGGTTACGCGGAAGCCTGGACATCGAGTCTCTGCCGACCCCGGTCAGACTGCTTGCCTATGTCTCGTCTGCCTGGGACATGGACAGCGAGTGGCATAAATGGCGATTGGCACGGTAAGACGTTTCGGCTTCGGCATCCTGCCGATCCTGGCAATGTTCATTGTGTTGCTGGTGTCGCTTTCCATGATGAGCGATGCCACGCATAACTCGGAACGCTTCGGAGAACACTATTCCTGGCTGCTGTTGATCAACGCCCTCGGCCTGGTCGTGCTGGGTGCGCTGGTGGTGGCCAATATCATCTGGCTGGTCAGCCAGCAGCGTAAAAAGGCTGCTGGCATCCAGCTGACCAGCCGTATGGTGGTGATGTTCGTGGTGCTCGCGGTTGTGCCGGTGTCCATTGTCTACTACTTTTCCCTGCAGTTCCTGCATCGTGGCATCGACAGCTGGTTCGATGTGCGCATAGAGGAGGCGCTGGGAGATGCGCTGGACCTGGGCCGGACGGCGCTGGATGTGCGCCTGCGCGATGTGCTGCACCTGACTGAGCAGATGGCCGATGAGGTGTCGGATTCGCCTTCAGCCACACTTTCACTGAACCTCTATGACCTCAGGGTGCGCAGCGGTGCCTCTGAAATCACCCTGCTCGGCAGTGATGGCCGCATCGTTGCATCGAGCAGTGCCGATCCGACAGATATCGTGCCCAGCCAGCCTACCGGCGAGATGCTGCAGATACTCCATAGCGGCAGGCATTATATCGGTCTCGATCCCGTCGGCGACACCGGTCTGTACGCGCGCGCCCTGGTGCCCGTGCAGTCCTCGCGTCAGGACAGCGAAGTCTACACCCTGCAGTCGCTGTTCCCGGTTTCGGAAAGAATGGGCCAGCTGGCCGACAGCGTCCAGTCGGCGTTTGTGCACTACAAGGAACTCGCCTACCTGCGCACACCGCTGAAGTTCAGTTACACGCTAACGCTGTCTATCGTTCTCGTACTGAGCCTGCTGGCCGCTATCTGGATGGCGTTTTACTCTGCTCGCCGGCTGGTTGCGCCGGTCAGGGATCTGGCTGAGGCGACGCGTGCTGTTGCCGAGGGCGATTACAGCAAGCGCCTGCCGGTGGCCAGCAAGGACGAGCTTGGTTTCCTGGTGCGTTCCTTCAACGACATGACGCGCCGCCTCTCGAGGGCGCGCGACGCCGCCCACAAGAGCCAGCACCAGGTGGAGAGTCAGCGCGCCTACCTCGAGGCGGTGCTGGCCAATCTTTCGTCGGGCGTCATCGGGCTGGATTCCAACTCGGTCATCCGGGCCGTTAACACTGCCGCGCGGCAAAATCTCGGTGTGGATATCAAGCCCTACCTGGGCAAGGAACTGGCCGATGTCGCAGGTGACCATGCCTTCCTGATGCCGCTCATCGATGTGATTGCAAGCGAACGCAGCAGCGGCAAGCAGGCCTGGCAGGCCGAGGTGGCGCTGTTTGGCGTCAACGGGCACCAGATCCTGATCTGCCGGGGAGCATCGCTTACCGGTGTGGAATCTCGTCGTGGCAGCCAGATCATCGTGTTTGATGATGTCACCGCTTTGATACAGGCCCAGCGCGACGCGGCCTGGGGCGAGGTTGCAAGGCGCCTGGCACATGAGATCAAGAATCCGCTGACACCGATCCAGTTGTCCGCTGAGCGCCTGCGGCGTCGCTACATTGATCGCATGGAAAAGGATGAAGTTGAGGTGCTGGACCGTGCCACACGCACCATAGTCAATCAGGTGGAGGCCATGAAGAAAATGGTCAACGCCTTCAGTGAGTATGCGCGCGCTCCAAAAATCAGCCTGGAACCGATCAACCTGAACAGGCTCGTAAACGAAGTGCTTGACCTGTACCGCGGGAACAACGTCAATGCAGCGATCCAGGCGAACCTGGAGGCGGAGTGTGACGCCGTCGAGGGTGATGCCGGACGAATCAGGCAGCTGTTGCATAACCTCATTAAGAATGCGCTGGAGGCGGTGCATGAGCGTGACGCTGCGCTGGTCGCGCTGACCACGCGTTGCGGTGGTGAACTCGATTCACGCTATATCGAACTGTGTGTTGACGATAACGGACCCGGCTTCCAGGAGAGTGTGCTGGAAAATCTTTTCGAGCCCTATGTGTCGACCAAGCCCAGGGGCAGCGGGCTGGGCCTGGCGATCGTGAAGAAGATTGTAGAGGAGCATGGCGGCATGATTGTGGCCGAGACCAGCCCCGAGGGTGGCGCACGCATCCGCATTCGCCTGCTGGTTTCCGGCACGGTCGCCGCGGGAGCAGGCGAGGAAGGCATCGACCTGCATGACAGGGCACGCTCGGCTCGCGATGCTGGGCTATAATGTGGCGCCTCGAGCCTGGCAACAACCGGCAGACTATCCCGGGCTGGTACTGAGACTGGAAATCATAATATGACAGCACGCCACATCCTGGTGGTTGACGATGAACCGGATATCCGCGAGCTCGTGCGCGAGATCCTCGAGGACGAAGGCTACACGGTCAGCACGGCCGACAGCGGCGAGGCCGCCCGCAAGGAGCGGCGCACCCGGCGACCGGACCTGGTTCTGCTCGATATCTGGATGGAGGATGTTGACGGCATCAGCCTGCTGCGCGAGTGGTCTGAGGGCGGTGAACTGCCCTGCCCGGTTGTCATGATGTCGGGTCATGGCACCGTGGAGACCGCGGTCGAGGCAACCCGGCTGGGCGCCTATGACTTCATCGAGAAGCCCATCTCGCTTGCCAAGCTGTTGCTCACGATCGAACGTGCCTTCGAGAGCGACAAGCTGCAGAGGGAGAATGTCGGCCTGCGCCTGCAGCTGCAGCCGGTGCTGGAGCCGGTGGGCAAGAGCCCGGTGATGGAGCGGCTCCGGGAACAGGCGCGCAAGATTGCCCAGCATGGCAGCTGGGTACTGATCTATGGCGGGCCGGGAACCGGCAAGGGGACGTTTGCGCGCTATATCCACGAACAGAGCCAGCGTCGTGATGGGCCCTTCGTGGAGATCGCGGTCGGTTCCATATCGGAGGAGAACTCCGCGGCCGAACTGTTCGGTCACGAGGAAGGCGAAAAGATCCATTACGGCCGCCTTGAACAGGCCAACGGCGGCACGCTCTGCATCAGCGACATCGCCGACATGGATATGCAAACCCAGACCCGCTTGCTCAGCGTGTTCCAGACAAATTCGTTTACCCGTCTCGGCGGGGACGAGGATGTCAAGGTCGACTTGCGTGTGATTGCGACCACGCAACGGAATCTCGAGGAGGAGGTGGCCGCGGGCCGGTTTCGCGATGACCTGTTTTACCACCTGAACGTGGTGCCGCTGCACATACCGGCATTGCGTGAACATGCCGATGATGTGCATGACCTGCTGAATTACTACATCGACTCTTTCGTGAACAATGAAAACCTCGCCTATCGGCACTTCAGCGTGGCGGCACAGAATCGCCTGCGCACCTACGACTGGCCCGGCAATGTGCGTGAGCTCAAGAACCTGGTTCAGCGCCTGCTGATACTGGGGTCGGGCGATGAAATCGGGCTTGACGAGGTCGAGCGTTCCATATCCAGACAGGCGCCACCAGCCGGTGAGCAGGGTGCGCTGCCCGTGTCCTATGACATGCCGCTGCGCGAGGCGCGCGAACAGTTTGAAAAAGACTATCTGCAACACCAGCTGAGCGCCGTGGGTGGCAGCGTGGGCAAGCTGGCCAAGCGGGTCGGCATGGAGCGTACCCACCTATACCGCAAGCTGCGTGCACTGGGGATAGACCACAAAAAGGGGGCGGAGTGATGCTGGCGATTGCGAGCGGCCCGCGCCTGCCCGAGGCGTGATTCAACAACCCGATAATTATTCCGGCCAATGAAGATAATCATTCTCGGTGCAGGCCAGGTCGGTTCGTCTGTTGCTGCCAACCTGGCGAGTGAGGCAAACGACATTACCGTTGTCGATGACAATACGGCCGTGTTGAATGACCTGCAGGATCGCCTGGATATCCGCACGGTCACCGGACACGCCTCCCACCCCGACACCCTGGCGCAGGCCGGTGCCGATGACGCCGACCTGGTGCTGGCGGTCACCAGCAGCGACGAGACCAACATGATTGCCTGCCAGGTGGCCTACACCCTGTATCACACCCCTACCAAGATCGCCCGGGTGCGTTCGCTGGAGTATCTCAACCATTCCCGGCTGTTTGCCCAGGAGGCGCTGCCGGTGGACGTCCTGATCAGCCCGGAGCAGCTGGTCACGGACTATATCGAACGCCTGATCGAGAACCCCGGTGCCTTGCAGGTGCTGGACTTCGCTTTCGCTGCAGGTCGGGTGCAGCTGGTCGCAGTCCGTGCTTACCATGGCGGGCCGCTGGTGGGGCACGAGTTGCGGACCCTGAAAGAGCACATCCCGGGTGCCGATGCGCGGGTTGCCGCTGTTTTCCGTAGCGGTAAACATATCGTGCCTACCGGTGACACGGTCATCGAAGTCGATGATGAAGTCTTCTTTGTCGCTGCACGCAAGCATATTCGCCGGGTGATGAGCGAACTGCGCAAGCTGGACAAGCCAGTCAAGCGCGTGATGCTGGCGGGTGGCGGCAATATCGGCATGCGGCTTGCCACTGCAATAGAGCAGCGTTACCAGATCAAGATCATCGAGCACAATGAAGATCGCACCCGCTGCCTGTCCGAGACCCTTGACCGGTCCATCGTGTTGCTGGGCGATGCCGCCGACGAAGAATTGCTGCTGGAGGAGAACATCGAGAACACCGATGTGTTCTGCGCCCTCACCAACGACGAGGAGGCCAATATCCTCTCGGCGATGCTGGCCAAGCGCCTCGGCGCACGCAAGGTCATGTCGTTGATCAACCGGGCATCCTATGTCGACCTGGTCCAGAGCCAGACCATCGATATCGCGATATCGCCACAGCAGGCCACTATCGGCAGCCTGTTGACGCACGTACGTCGTGGTGATGTGGTGGTGGTCCATTCGCTGCGCCGCGGTGCGGCCGAGGCAATGGAGGCCGTTGCCCACGGCGACCGTGACAGTTCCAGGGTGGTCGGCCGCGCCATCGAGGAGATCAAGTTGCCGCGAGGCACGACCATCGGTGCCATCGTGCGCGGTGAAGAGGTTATCATCGCGCACCATGACAGCGTCATCGAATCCGATGACCATGTCATCCTGTTCCTGTCCAACAAGGAATGTATCCAGGAAGTGGAACGTCTGTTCCAGGTCGGCGTTACCTTCTTCTGAGCTGACCGGCGCTGCCTGGATACATTTGAACCATGCATTTTCTGTCTATCCAACGACTACTGGGGCTGATGCTGATGGTGTTCAGTGCGGCAATGCTGCCCCCGTTCGTGGTTTCCTGGCTCTATCATGACGGCGTGACGCACGTGTTCCTCGCCTGTGCTGCCGTGGTGTTTGTGCTCGGATTGTTGTGCTGGCTGCCGGCCCGGCGCTTCAGGGATGAGCTGCGGGTCCGCGACGGATTCATTGTGGTGGTGATGTTCTGGGTGATGCTGGGGCTGGCAGGTGCATTGCCCCTGGCGCTGTCCGAACGCCCCGTCCTCTCGGTCACCGATGCGGTTTTCGAGTCCATATCCGGGTTGACGACCACCGGCGCGACCGTGATCACTGGCCTGGACAGACTGCCCGCCTCGATCCTGTTCTACCGCCAGCAACTCCAGTGGCTGGGTGGTATGGGGATCATTGTGCTGGCAGTGGCTATTATGCCCATGCTGGGCGTCGGCGGCATGCAACTGTACCGTGCGGAAACCCCCGGCCCGCTGAAGGACACCAAGCTCACGCCGCGTATTACCGAGACCGCCAAGGCGCTCTGGTATATCTACCTGGGACTGACCATCGCCTGCGGGGTGTGTTACTGGCTTGCGGGCATGACTGCCTTCGATGCCGTCGGACACAGCTTCTCGACCGTTGCCATCGGCGGGTTCTCGACCCATGACCTGAGTATCGGCTATTTCAAGAATTCGACCATCGAGATGATTGCCGTGGTGTTCATGCTGCTCGCGGGCATGAATTATGCCCTGCACTTCCTTTCCTGGCGGTCGTTGAGCCTGAAGCCTTATATCAAGGATACGGAGGTCAAGGCCTATCTCGGCGTGATTGCCATGCTGATCGCCATCACCGTCGTTTACCTCTACTACACGAACACCTTTGTCTATTTTTCGGAGGCCCTGCACCAGGGCCTGTTCCAGGCCGTGTCCATTGCCACCACGACCGGTTTCACCACCGCTGAATATTCTGAATGGCCCGGTTTTCTGCCGGTGCTGTTGCTGTTCGCGAGCTTTGTCGGCGGCTGTGCAGGCTCCACCGGTGGTGGTATGAAGGTGATCCGCTTCGTGCTGCTGATCAAGCAGGGCAGGCGCGAGATCATGCGTCTGGTGCATCCCAATGCGCAGATACCGGTCAAGGTCGGCCACAAACCGATGCCGGATCGCGTGGTGAATGCCGTGTGGGGGTTCTTCGCCGCCTACGTCGGCAGCTTTGTCGTCATCATGCTGTTCCTGATGGCCACCGGCCTGGATCAGGTCACGGCCTTTTCGGCCGTCGCCGCGTGCATGAACAACCTGGGTCCGGGGCTGGGCAGCGTAGGCGGCAATTATGTCGACATCAATGATGCGGCGAAATGGGCGCTCAGTTTTGCCATGCTGCTTGGCCGGCTCGAGGTCTTTACCCTGTTGATACTGTTTACCCGTGCATTCTGGCGCCGCTGATGGGGATGATCGAGAACCTCGAGGCCATGCTGGCCAGCGGTCAGGACAACGCCCTGCTGCGCTTCAGTCTGGGCAGTGCCCTGCTCAAGAACGGGGACGTCGAGCAGGCCGTTGGACACCTTGCGGAGGCGGTCAGGCAGGACCCGGACTACTCGGCCGCCTGGAAGGGCTATGGCAAGGCCCTGCAGTCGCTGGGTGAGACGGAGGCGGCCATGCGCGCCTACGAAAGCGGTATCGCGGCAGCCGGTCGCAAGGGCGACAAGCAGGCGGCGAAGGAGATGCAGGTGTTTCTCCGTCGGCTGCAAAAAGCGGCCGATGGCCAGTGAGCGTCCGCGGCGGCTGACGCTTCAGTAGAAAGGCGTCTCGCCCTGCGGGCGGGTCTTGAAACGCCGGTAGCCCCATTGGTATTGCGCAGGACATTCCCTGATCAGGCCCTCGACGGCCCGGTTCATGGCGGCTGTCGCCGTGGCGGCCTCGTCCGCGTAGATCTCCTCATCCGCCGGTCGAAAATGCAGGTGGTAGCCGCGCCCCCAGGAAAGCCGTTCGCACCAGACAAAGACAATGGGTGCACCGCTCTTTTTCGTCAGGCGGGTGAGGAATACCATGGTGTAGGCGGGAATACCGAAAAACGGGGCGAAGGTCCCGTTGCCGGCGTGCGGTTCCTGGTCGGGCAGCATGGCCACGGCACCCCCCTGCCCCAGTTCCCTGTAGAGGGCACGGATGCCGCTGGGTGTGGTGGGCACGTAGTTGGCGCCCACGCGGCCGCGGGCATTGCGCACCAGTTCCTCCAGTTCGGGGATGCGCAGCGGGCGGTAGAGACAGGTCATGTTGTAATGGGCGGCGCAATACAGGCCGGCCGCCTCCCAGGCGCCCAGGTGGGGTGTGGCCAGGATCACGCCTCCACCCGCCCGTGTTGCCTCCTCGACCAGCCTGGCGCCGTCGACCTTGCGGATGAGTTTCAGCGCCCTGTGCCCCGGACGGATCCAGAGTGCGCTGGTCTCGATGGCCGTCTTTCCGGTCTCGATCAGGCTTTTGCGCAGCAGCCGTCCCTGCTCGCGCCGGGTCAGCCCGGGAAAGCACAGTCCGATATTGACGGCCGCGTCCTGGCGTGAGCGGTTCGGTATCAGAATCAGGCCCCAGCCGATGAGGACCCCAAGGCCATGGATGAGTGGCAGCGGTAGCCAGGCGCAGGCCGTGAGGATGGCTTTTATCAGGAACAGGCGCATTTAATCGGTTATCAGATATAAATATCCCACTTATATTAAAAAATAAGGCTAAAAATATAGGAAATATACATATCTATAGAAATTAGTAATAAGTGGTAAAGATGTCATAAATCTGCCTTTTTATCAGTCATGAGTGGGGACATTGTCGATAACAGGCTCTTGAAGAGGTATTTGTTGTCGGCCTCCTCCTGTGCGAGCAGCTGTTTCATGTGCGCGCGCCGGGTTGGCATGCGAAAGCAGGCAGGGCAATTGTCCCCGATGACCGGTAGCCCGGCCTGGCGGGCGAAGTCGCGCGTCTGGCGCTCGCGCACATAGACCAGCGGCCTGATCACCCGCAGATCACCGGCATCGATGCGGTAGTGTGCCTTCATGGTCCGGAGCTGTCCGGTATGAAAGGCCGACATCAGGAAGCTCTCGGCGAGGTCATCCAGGTGTTGTGCCAGGGCAAGTACCGTGTAGTGTTCGCGGCGTGCGACACTGTACATGGCGCCGCGCTTCATGCGTGCGCACCAGCTGCAGTAGGAGTCCTTCTGCATATGCTCCCGGGCGCGCTCCATAATGGGCTGTGCTTCATAGTAATACGGTATCGACAGTCTGGCGAGATAGGGACCCAGGGGCGACAGGTCAAATCCCTCTACCAGGGGGTCGACGGTGATCACGCCCAGCTCATAGCGGACCGGTGAATAGCGCTGCAGGTGGTGGAGTATATGCAATAGTGTCAGCGAATCCTTGCCGCCGGAAAGCCCCAGCAGAATGCGGTCGCCGTTGCGGATCATGTCATAGTCGGCAATCGCGCGCCCCACGTGGCGCAGCAGGGACTTGGGCGGCGTGGTCTCCATGGTGGCACAGTACCTAAGTCCGCTAAATCATGACAAGCCAAAAGGGCTGTGGTTTATACTGCGAACACCATCCCGCGGCGGGCGCCGAAGGGAGTCACCAGGACAAGGGGGGCGGCACAATGACAAGCGAAGTTCAATCGATCAGTCCGGCGCGGGCGTGGGAGCTGGTCGAGCAGGATCCCCGGGCCGTTCTGATCGATGTACGTTCGAGCATGGAGTACCTGTTCGTGGGCCACCCCCGGGGCAGTGTCCATGTCGCCTGGATCGATGCCCCGGAATGGACCGTCAACCCGCATTTTGTCACCGAGGTGCGCCAGGTCATGCTCGGCGGCATCGGCCTGGAGGAGCATGACAGGGATGCCCCGGTGGTGTTGATCTGCCGTAGCGGCAAACGCTCGCTGGAGGCAGGTAAGCTACTGATAAAAAATGGTTTTGATGTAGTTTACAATATCGATGAAGGCTTTGAGGGCGAACTGGATGAGCATCACCACCGCAGCACCGTGGGCGGCTGGCGTTACCATGGGCTGCCCTGGGAGCAGTGTTGAATAGTGCCGGGGAAAAATTGACCCTTGTAAAATAGCAAAATATACTTATCTGCTCATATATATGAGGCAAGGCTTGTATCCACACGACACTGCGCTACTTTAATTCCTAGAACAGGCGCCACGTCCAGAGGTCTATAGTCGAAAGTCCTGGAAACAAATCCCTGATTCAGGTTTGTAAGGATTGAGAACTTCCACGGCGGCTTATCGCCCTGGGAGCACATAACGAGGAGAATAATTATGTCTACAACTGCCGAAGGTATGCAGGATAACGCACAGCTGGATGCGTGGCTTGATAAAAAGCTGGATGAGCTTTTGCCCAAGAAGCTGGAAGAGATCGATGCGGCCAGAACCCCGAGCATGTCGATTATCGCCACCAAGGGCACGCTGGACTGGGCCTATCCCCCCTTCATCCTGGCATCCACTGCCGCGGCCCTCGGCTGGGATGTGGAGATCTTTTTCACCTTCTACGGCCTGCTGCTGCTGAAGAAGGAAGTCAGCGCCGATGTCAGCCCGCTGGGCAATCCGGCGATGCCGATGAAGATGCCGTTTGGTCCGAAATGGTTCCAGGACTATGAGTGGCCCATGCCCAACCTGATCATGGCCGGTATTCCGGGATTCGAAAAGGTGGCCACCGGGCTGATGAAGAAGACCTTCAAGAACAAGGGCGTGGCTTCGGTCGAGGAGCTGCGCGAGTTGTGTATCGAGGCGGATGTCAAAATGGTCGCCTGCCAGATGACGGTCGATGTGTTCGGTTTCGACAGCAATGATTTCATCCCCGAGGTCACGGACTACGTAGGTGCGACCTCGTTCCTGCCGGTGGCACAGAAGTCCGACGTCTGCCTGTTTATCTGATTGACACAGGCGACAATCGAAGTACCCGAAGGGCGTGCCTGGCACGCCCTTTTTTTTCAGCAGGCCGGTTCTTTCCCTGCGCATATCTGCAACGGATAGTATTGAAAACCAGCCACCGCGGAGACGCGGAGAACGCCGAGTCAAAAAATCATTCACCGCAAAGATCGCAAAGATCGCAAAGTCTAAAAAATTCCTGTTAACAACTAGACACCCAAGCCATGACAACTGAACGTCTGTTTGTCATCTTTCCGTGACGGTGTTGTTGCAATAATATTTCTTTGCGCCCTTTGCGATCTTTGCGCCTTTGCGGTAAGAGTCTTTTATATCGAATTTCTCTGTGATCTCCGCGACTCTCGGTAACTGCTCCATGCGTTACTCTACCTCCTGCATCCATGCAGTCGTGCGGTGAATATTCGCGTGGT
The DNA here is from genome assembly GCA_947258615.1 of uncultured Ectothiorhodospiraceae bacterium. Lineage (GTDB taxonomy): Bacteria > Pseudomonadota > Gammaproteobacteria > UBA9214 > UBA9214 > CAMYJZ01. The sequence goes on from CAMYIX010000008.1 coordinate 20,587, forward strand.
ACAAGAATGAGGTAAGCTCACAGGATGCGCCAGTTATTCACGCCGATCGAGCCCTACCGGACCCACACCCTGGAGGTCGGCGACGGCCACCGCCTGCATGTGGAAGAATGCGGGCGCCCTGACGGACTGCCGGTGGTCTTTGTCCACGGCGGCCCCGGGGCGGGCTGCGAGCCCTGGCACCGGCGGTTTTTCGATCCCAAGGTCTATCGCATCATCCTGTTTGATCAGCGCGGTTGCGGGCGCTCGGTCCCGCATGCCGGTCTGGCAGGGAACACCACCGATGACCTGGTCGCAGACATGGAGGCCATCCGCTCGGCCCTCGGCATCGAGCGCTGGATCGTGTTCGGCGGTTCCTGGGGTTCCACGCTGGGGCTGGTCTATACCGAGACCCATCCCGGGCGGGTGCTGGGCCTGATCCTGCGTGGCATCTTTCTGTGCCGGCCCCGTGACATCCACTGGTTCTACCAGGAAGGGGCCTCCTGCCTGTTGCCCGACTACTGGGAAGACTATATCCGGGCCATCCCGTCGAAAGAGCGGGATGACCTGGTGACGGCCTATTACCGGCGCCTGACCGGAGATGATGAACTGGTGCGGATGGCGGCGGCCAAGGCCTGGTCTCTGTGGGAGGGGCGGGCCTCGACCCTGTTACCCAGGGCGTCTGTCGTGAGTCACTTTGCCAATCCGCACACGGCATTGAGCCTGGCGCGTATCGAGTGCCACTATTTCATGAACGACAGTTTTCTGGAGCCGGACCAGATCCTGAACAATGCGCAGCGCCTGCAGGGGATCCCGGGTGTCATTGTCCACGGGCGCTATGATGTGGTGTGCCCCGTAGAGCAGGCCTGGGCCCTGCATCGGGCCTGGCCGGAATCCCGCCTGCAGATCATAGCGGATGCCGGCCATTCCGCGGCCGAGCCGGGTATCGTGGACGCCCTGGTGGCGGCGACCAACCAGTTTTCCCAGCGCTTCCAATGATTGGTCTGCTGCAGCGCGTGCAATCGGCAGCCGTGTCGGTGGCGGGAGAACGCATTGCCGCTATCGGGCCGGGTCTGATGGTCCTGGTCGGTGTGCAACGCGGTGACACTCAGCGCGAGGCGCGCCGCCTGCTGGAGCGACTGCTGGGCTACCGGGTGTTCCCGGATGCCGGGGGCAGGATGAACCTGAGTGTGCAGGACAGCGGTGGCGGCCTGTTGCTGGTACCGCAATTTACCCTTGCCGCGGACACCGGCAAGGGCATGCGCCCCAGCTTTACCCCGGCGGCCGACCCGCTGACCGGTGAACGGCTGTTCGCAGGGCTGGTCGGCATGGCGGAACAGCTTCATCACCCGGTTGGCTGTGGCCGTTTTGGTGCCGATATGCAGGTGGAACTGGTCAACGACGGCCCGGTGACCTTCTGGCTGGAGGTGGGCCCGGCAGGCTGACGGGGCCACCTGTTCCGTCATAATTGCCTGTATAGCCAGCAAATTAACCCCTGTTGAATTGTGGCTGGCGGTTCTCTCCGCAGCGGTTTTTCGATACGATTACAGGTCGTGCAACTTTTCATCCATATCAGGGATGCGGTAGACCACTATGGCGCAACGTGAGGCAGCAGTTAGTCGTGACACCCTCGAGACCCGGATCAAGGTGTCTCTGAATCTTGACGGGCAGGGCAAGTCCGCGTTTGACACCGGCCTGCCATTCCTTGAGCACATGCTCGACCAGGTTGCGCGCCATGGCCTGTTCGATCTCGATGTCCGGGCGAAAGGTGACCTGCATATCGATGCACACCACACGGTCGAGGATGTCGGTATCACCCTGGGCCAGGCCATGACACAGGCGCTGGCCGACAAGCGCGGTATCCGTCGTTACGGGCACGCCTACGTGCCGCTGGACGAGGCCTTGTCACGGGTGGTCATCGATTTCTCCGGGCGGCCTGGCCTGGAATACCACGCCACCTACCCGCGTGCACGCGTGGGCGAGTTCGATATCGACCTGTTGCACGAATTCTTCCAGGGTTTTGTCAATCATGCCCAGGTGACACTGCATATCGATTGTCTGCGCGGTGACAACTCGCATCATATAGCGGAGACTATCTTCAAGGCGTTCGGGCGTGCCATGCGCATGGCGCTCGAGATCGATCCTGCGCTCGGAGATATTCTGCCTTCAACCAAAGGGAGTTTGTGAGCAATCCGGGACTTCAGGGCAGCGGCTGCTCCCATCCCGGCATGTTTGCCTGATTATGGCCTCCATCGCAATTATCGATTACGGCATGGGGAACCTGCACTCCATTGCCAAGGCCTTTGAACACGTCGCCGGCAAGGACCGGGTACTGGTCACCAGTGAACACGCCGCGATCAGGGCGGCTGACCGCGTGGTCTTTCCCGGGGTGGGTGCAATGCGCGACTGCATGGCGGAACTGCAACGCTCCGGCCTGGACCAGCTGATCCTGGAGACGGCCCGTTCAAAACCGATGCTCGGCGTGTGCCTGGGCATGCAGGCGCTGCTGGATGCCAGCGAGGAGAACCGGGGCACGGACTGTCTGGGCATCATTCCCGGCCAGGTGCTGCGTTTCCCGGCAGACCTCAAGGAGGCGGGCAGTGATACTCGCCTCAAGATTCCGCACATGGGATGGAACCAGGTGGAACAGCAACAGCCACACCCGCTGTGGCGTGGCATTCCGAGCGGCAGCCGCTTCTACTTCGTGCACAGCTACTATGCGGCGCCACGGGAGAATGCCTATGTGGCGGCCACCACGCCATACGGGATTGAATTCGCTTCCGTTATCGAGCGTGATAATGTCTTTGCCGTGCAGTTTCACCCTGAAAAAAGCCAGCATGAAGGGCTGGCCCTGTTATCCAATTTTGTCGGTTGGGATGGAGAACCATGAATCATGTTGCTGATACCAGCGATTGACCTCAAGGATGGCAAGTGTGTCCGGCTGCGCCAGGGCAGGATGGAAGACGAAACAGTGTTCGGTGACGACCCGGTGGAAGTTGCCCGGCGCTGGGTCGATGCGGGCGCACGCCGATTGCACATGGTGGACCTGAACGGCGCCTTTGCCGGGAAGCCGGTAAATGCCGCTGCCATCAATGCGGTCGCCAAGGCCTTTCCGGACCTGCCGATCCAGGTGGGCGGCGGCATCCGCGACGAGGATACCGTGCAGGCCTACCTCGATGCCGGTGTGCAGTACACCATCATCGGGACCAAGGCGGTCAGCGCACCGCATTTCATCAACGACCTGTGCCTGGAGTTCCCCGGGCACATCATCGTCGGGCTGGATGCGAAGGACGGCAAGGTGGCGATCGACGGCTGGTCCAAGCTGTCCCATCACTCGGCTATCGACATGGCGCAGCGCTTTGAACAGGACGGGGTCGAGGCCATCGTGTTCACCGACATCGGCCGTGACGGCATGATGAGCGGGGTGAATGTCGAATCGACCGTTGAACTCGCCCGTGCCATCCATATTCCGGTGATTGCCTCGGGCGGTATTACCGGTATTGATGATATCCGCGCCCTGTGTGAAGTGGCCGAGGAGGGCATCATGGGCGCCATTACCGGGCGCGCGCTTTACGAGGGCACCCTGGACCTGGCCGAGGCACAGCAGCTGGCGGACGAGTTGTGCCCGACCGGGTGACGGACTGACTGCCATGGGCCTGGCCAAACGCATTATTCCCTGTCTCGATGTCGATGCCGGACGTGTGGTCAAGGGCGTCCAGTTCGTCGACATCCGCGATGCCGGCGATCCCGTGGAGGTGGCGCGACGCTACGACGAGCAGGGCGCCGATGAGATCACCTTTCTCGATATCACGGCCAGTTCCGACCAGCGCGAGACCATGGTGCACGTGGTCGAACAGGTGGCCGGAGAGGTGTTCATTCCCCTGACGGTGGGTGGCGGCATCCGCGAGGTCGCCGATATCCGGCGCATGCTGAATGCCGGCGCCGACAAGGTCGGCATCAATACCGCGGCCGTGTTCAACCCCGAGTTCGTGCGCGAGGCCGCCGAGCGTTTCGGTTCGCAGTGCATCGTGGTGGCCATCGATGCCAAGCAGGTCAGTGCGCCGGGCGAAGCGTTGCGCTGGGAGATATTCACCCATGGCGGACGCAAGCCGACCGGGATCGACGCCATCGAGTGGGCACAACGCATGGTGGACTACGGTGCGGGCGAGATTCTCCTCACCAGCATGGACCGCGACGGTACCCGCGACGGTTTTGATCTTGCCCTGACCCGCTCAATCAGCGAGGCGGTCAATGTGCCGGTCATCGCTTCAGGTGGCGTGGGCAATCTCGATCACCTGGTAGACGGCATCCTCGAGGGCAGGGCCGATGCGGTGCTGGCCGCCAGTATCTTCCACTTCGGCGAATTCACCGTGGGCGATGCCAAGCGCCACATGGCCGAACGCGGCATCGAGGTGAGGTTATAGCGCCCGAAAGCTATTCACCGCGGAGCCGCAGAGGGCGCAGAGAAAACTGTAAACAATACTAAAAACACCGTGGCGCCAGGGAAGTATAGAAGAACGAATGACCAGTCACAGTGACTTATATCCCGGATCACTTTGCCGGTTTTTCACTGGTTGTTCAGAGTTATCCATCACCAGTTCCTGTAAACTATGGTAGTGTCATTATTAAGGTTTTCCTGCTTTTGGATTTTTCCTGCTTGAACAGGATCTGACTTTCTCCGCGTCCTCTGCGACTCTGCGGTAAATATTTTTTCACGACGATGAATGAAGATTGGCTTGATGAAATAAAATGGACGGCGGACGGGCTGGTGCCCGCCATTGCCCAGGATGCGCAGGACGGTGCCATACTGATGGTTGCCTGGATGAACCGCGAGGCGCTGCAGCTCACAGCCCGCAACGGCCGGGCGGTATACTGGTCGCGCTCGCGGAAGAAGCTGTGGCACAAGGGCGAGGAGTCCGGGCATGAACAGGTGGTAAAAGAGATCCGGCTCGACTGCGACAACGATGTCATCATGCTACAGGTGGAACAACGCGGCGGTATCGCCTGTCATACAGGACGACGCAGCTGTTTCTTCCAGCGCCTAGAGGGTGACCGCTGGGTATCTGTAGAGCCGGTGTTGAAGGATCCTGACGACATTTATAAAAAGGGCTGAGTCTGCGTGCCTGGCCGGGTAATGATATGAGTACAACACTGGAAAAACTGGCCGCAGTCATCGAGGAGCGCAAGGCGGCTGAGCCTGAGACTTCGTATGTGGCCACCCTCTATCACAAGGGTATGGATGCCATCCTCAAGAAGGTCGGTGAAGAGGCCACCGAGACGGTAATCGCGGCCAAGGGCGATGACGATGAGCAGCTGGTCTATGAAACGGCTGACTTGTGGTTCCATACCCTGGTCATGCTGGCGGCCCGGGACCTGGGCCCGGCGGATGTGCTGGCAGAGCTGGAAAGGCGCTTTGGCCTTTCCGGTATTGATGAGAAGGCGGCGCGTACCAAATAGCGCAGCGTGATAATTAACGCCTGGCCCCGGGGCCGGCTGACGATTCTGGAGAGTGGAATATGGGTATCAGTATCTGGCAATTATTAATCATCCTGGCGATCGTCCTGGTCCTGTTCGGCGCCAAGCGTCTGCGCAATGTCGGTTCGGACCTGGGTGGCGCGATCAAGGGCTTCAAGCAATCCATGCGCGAAGGTGAGGAAGAGGCCGGCGCCGACGAGAAGCTGGACAGCAAGGAAGGCGGTCACGTGATCGAGGGCGAGGTCAGCGAACGCGACAAGCACAAGGTCTAGGGCTGGTGCGCCCGTCTGCCTGCGGCGGATCTGACTATGTTCGATATCGGTTTCTGGGAAGTTATTTTCATAATGATAATCACCCTGCTTGTGGTGGGGCCCGAGCGCCTGCCCAAAGTGGCGCGCACGGCGGGGCTGTGGGTGGGCAAGATCCGCGGCTTCGTGACCTCGGTCAAGGCGGACATCGACAAGGAACTGGCGACGGAAGAGCTCAAGCGCACGCTCGCCAAGCAGGCCTCGCTGCCCGGGCTTGAAGAGATTGTCGAGGAGACAAAATCTGCACTGTCGCTGGATAATGTCCCGGGAACAGACGGGGCGCCGGAAGCGGGCAAGACCGTAAGCGACCCGGGCAAGAGCGTTACCCACGAAGTGCCGGATGTCAAAAAGTCCTAGGCAAGACGATTCCCCGGTGGACAACGGGGAACAGCCGTTTATCTCCCACCTGGTCGAGTTGCGCGATCGCCTGTTGCGTATCGTGCTGGTCGTGGCGCTGGTCTTCCTGGCGCTGGTACCCTTCGCTAACATCCTGTTTTCCACGCTCTCCGGCCCGCTGACGGCGCATCTGCCGGAAGGCAGCAGCATGGTGGCCATCGAGGTCGCCTCACCCTTCCTGACGCCATTCAAGCTGTCGCTGGTGCTGGCGGTGTTCATTGCCATGCCGTTTCTGCTCTACCAGGTATGGGCCTTTGTTGCCCCCGGCCTGTACCGGCATGAGCGTCGCCTGGTTGTGCCGCTGATGGTGTCGAGTACGGCCCTGTTCTATGCCGGCGCCGCCTTTGCCTACTTTGTCGTATTCCCGCTGGTATTCAAGTTCCTTACCTCCACGGCACCCGAGGGGGTGGCGGTAATGACAGATATCAGCCGATACCTGGACTTTGTCCTGACCCTTTTCTTCGCCTTTGGCCTGGCCTTCGAGGTCCCGGTCCTGACGGTGCTGCTGGTTTGGACCGGCATGGCGACACAGGACGGCCTGCGCGAGAAGCGCCCCTACATTATCGTGGGGGCCTTTGTAGTGGGCATGCTGCTGACTCCGCCGGATATTATCTCGCAGACCCTGCTGGCCGTTCCTGTGCTGTTGTTGTTCGAACTGGGTATCATCTTTTCAGGCTGGTTCATTAACCAGAAGGCAGCAGATGACGAAAATGCAGCCGAAACGGACGACGCTGATTACACGCCGCTGTCCGAGGCAGAGATGGATGCCGAGCTGGATCGCATCGATTCCGAGGAAGAGGGGCGCTAGCCGATACTTCCTGCCGGGCATCGGCTGATGAAGCCGGTCTGCGGGAATCTGGAAAATTTGCTGCGCGACTTACCTGGGAACTCTGATTAATTGATAGGCTGCGTCATTGCGAGCGTAGCGAAGCAATCTCCCGGGAAAACAATCAATCAGTAAAAGATTACTTCGTCACCGGCCGCTCCCGGCACCTGCCTCCGTGCAGTCATACCTCCCGCGGCACCTGGACAATCCTGGATATCATTTTCCCCGCGATGAGGATGCATCAGACCTTCACTAGCGCTTGCCGGCAGTTGCCTTCAGTCGCACGGGTATGTCGTCGCCGCTGTCGGACAGGTCGACCTTGACGGGGTCGCCAAACAGGCCGATTTCCATGGGCGCGGGCCTGGCTACGGCGTAGCCCTGTGCATAATCGACACCGATATCCCTGACCGCATACAACGTGGCCTTGTCCTCGACAAACTCGGCGATGGTCTTGATGTTCATGGTGTGGCCGATCTGGTTGATGGCCTTGACCATTGCCAGATCGATATTGTCTTTCATCATGTTCTGCACGAAGCAGCCATCGAGTTTGAGGTAGTCGACCGACAGGTTCTTGAGGTAACTGAAGGAACTCAGTCCGACACCGAAGTCATCCAGCGCGAAGCGGCAGCCCATCTCCCTGAGCATGGCAATCATTCTGGAGGCCTGGCTCAGGTTCGCGATCACCGCGGTCTCGGTAATCTCGAAGCACAACAGACCTGGTGTAATGCCGCTGTCATTGATCTGGTTTACCAGGAAGTCCATGAACCTGTCGTCCGAGAGCGAGTGACCGGACAGGTTGATACAGCAGGTGCTCATCCGCTGGCTGATCTTGCGTATGTCCAGGTTAAGCATGTTGAATGTGTTTTCGATGACCCAGCGGTCAACGGCGGGCATCAGGCCATAGCGTTCGGCTGAAGGTATAAACGCACCGGAACCCACCAGGTCGTTGTTTTCGTCCAGCATCCTGATAAGGACCTCGCCGTGTATTAGGTTTTCCTCGCCTGCTGCCGGTTTGAGTTTCGCAATCGGCTGGAAAAACAGCCTGAAGCGGTTCTCCTCTAGTACGTTCTGGATGCGTTGTACCCACTGCATATGACCATGACGCTCGACAATGGCCTTGTCGTTGGCCTCGAAAATATGTGTGCGATTCCTTCCGTACTCCTTGGCGACATAACAGGCGGAGTCGGCCGCGCTCATGACATCTGTCATGGTGCCGCTGTCCGGGGTGATCGCCACCAGGCCGATGCTGGCGCCGACCCTGAACGGCTTGTCGTTCCAGAGGAAGCGGAACTCATCGACGATCTTGCGCAATTGCTCTGCCGGTTCAAGTGCGTTTTCGATCGAGCAGCCTTCCAGCAGGATGCCGAATTCGTCTCCGCCCAGGCGCGCAAGCGTGTCTGCCTCGCGCAGTTCCATGCGCAGTCTGACGGTCAGCTGCTTGAGCAGCTCGTCACCGGCAGTGTGACCACAGGTGTCATTGACTACCTTGAAGTTGTCCAGGTCCATATAGCAGAGGGTATGACGAGTGCCTTCACTGCAGGCGATCTCCAGCGCCTGGCTGATGCGGTGCTCGAATTCACGCCGGTTGATCAGCCCGGTGAGCGAGTCATGGGTGGCCTGATACGACATCTTCTTGGCCAGGCCGCGCAGTTCGGTTACGTCATGGAAGACAAGTACGGTACCGATGACCTCCTTGCTGGAATCCCTGATGGGCGAGGCGTTGACCTCGATTGACATACGTTTGTTTGTATAGCGATGGATCAGCAGCAGGTGGCCGGCAATAATGGCGCTCCTGCCCTGGTTCAGGCAGAGTTCGACGGGGCTGGGCGGCGTATCGAGGGTATTCTCATCGATAATCTTGAGCACTTTCATTATCGGTTTTCCGCGCGCCTCATCAAGCTTCCAGCCGGTTGCCTGCTCGGCCACAGTGTTCATGTAGTCGACGAGACCCTGGGTGTCCGTTGTGATGACCCCGTCACCGATGGAGCACAGGGTGATATGGGCGCGCTCTTTTTCCTTGTGTAATTCCTTTTTCGTATGCTTGAGCATCGTGATATCGCGCATGGTACCTTCCACGCCGACTATCTCTCCCTGTTCGTTGTACTTGTAGTGGGCGTTTTCCGCTACCCAGACATGCGAGCCATCCTTGTGCTGCAGTTTTTTCTCGAAGTGCTGCAGGCGTCCGTAGTTCGTTTCCAGGGTATTGATGAAGTCCTCGTGGTCCGCGTTGCGGGCGTACAGAGACGTAATGCAGGTGTCTGTGATTTCCTTGAGCCGGTACCCCAGCAGCTGTTCTATCGAGGGAGTGGCCCAGAGGACGCTGCCATCGATATCGATCTGGTAAATGGTGTCCTGTATGTTCTCGAAAATCGCTGACATGCGCTGTTCGGAGGCATGGATGCGTTCCTGCGCCAGCTGGCGTTCCATGATCTCCTTGTGCAGTTTTTCACTGGACTTCTCGGCGTGGTTCTTTGCGCGCTCGGCCGCTTCCCGGGCGATGACCAGTTTGCGTATCAGTTCGGTGTTGTTGGCGCCGATGCTGTAGGACTTGTCCAGGATGTGACGCATGGTCCATGCAGAAGTGATGATCAGCGTGGTATAGATGATCGAGGTCGTCCCCAGGGCCAGATCTATCAGGCCCCCCTGGTAGAAGAACCAGGCCGTTATGGGTGTCAGGGCGGGAACCACGAAGGCAGCAACAGTCCCCGGTGATGACTGCATGGATATATAGGCCGTGAGCGCGGCCCCTGCCAGGACAAACATGACAAAGATCTGGTGTGATTGTTCGCCGTATACGGCGGCAATTACACCCAGTGCACCCCAGCAGACCCCGGAGATCACTGCGCCGAATATATATTCCCCTCCCCAGATCCGGTCCTGATCGGATTCACTGTCCATTTTCATGCCGGTAATGAACAGCGAGCGGACCCCGACGCTGAGAATTATGGCCATGGTCCAGCCGAGCATGAGGTTCGGTGGCGTGAGTTTCCAGAATAACGTCGAAATGACCGCCGCGATCGCGATGCTTGCCAGCAGCTCTGTTTTCACCTGCCGCTGGAGTATGCTGATCTGGTCGGTGCGGAACTTGTGGCGGGCCAGGTTCTCGGTGTTACTGATCGAGGCCTGATTGACGGAATCGTATTCATCATGCAGGTGTAACGGTGACGATTCTTGTTTGTCGCTGATGGCCATTGAGTCATGTCGTCCGGTCAGTAGGTTTCCTGCATGGGTGAACGCCGTTCCTGTTATAAGGTACGGTCGCTACACAGTAGAAATCGGGCAACGGGCGGTAAACTTTAGTAATTTACCTGTCCGTCCGGGGGCATTTGGTTGTCCGGGGGGAGGAGATCCCGGCCACGCGTCTGAAACGGTATAATTACGTAATTATATCAACAGGATGGATCAGGTCTGCTGGCCTGCAGTGCCACCATCGTCAGAGGATTGCCGCTCACGGATATGATTCCAGTCGAGCATGGCGGTTTGCTTCCGGTTGGCTGGCCAATTACCTGTCGATGGCCAAAAGCGCAGACCACATGTTGCTTTCAACCGGTTTCTGAGGCCCGTGGTGCGACAGAAAAGTCTTTAGGGTAGGTTGGTATTTATCTTCGTCGTCCCTTCATTATTCAAGTCAGCAATAAGCAGAGCCAGCTATGGAACCCATTAACCGGAACAAGGCGGGTATGTTCTCTTGCCTGTTAACAATACTGTTACTACCCGGCCTATTGATGCCGCTGCAATCGAGCGCCAACGAGGTTGTCAGGATTGAAACTGACCTGGGCGTGATCAAGCTCGAGCTTTTCTCCGAAGACGCCCCCTTGCTTCCAGAACGGCGGGTTTACCGTATTCGGCCAGGTCATAGAAGACGGCATGACGGTAGTGGACACCATAGCGGCGTTGGAGCGCTGTGAAAGCATACCGTATGACAACTGCGTCAACACCAGCCTGCAGCTGGACCTGGGTCCGACACCGTTCGTGGATGTAGTGGCAAACCAGGATATCCAGCCCGGGAACCTGGCCCGTATTAACCGGATCATACTGGGCGCTGACAGCGACGGGATCTCTGACACCGAAGAGGATGGGCATCCGGATGGCGGTGATGGTAACAGTGACGGTACGCCCGATGCCTTGCAGGATAATGTGGTCTCGTTCGCCGATACAAATGAGAACTACATCACCATGGCGGTTGATCCCGGGGTGGCGTTCGAGTCTGTCAGCAGCGTGGATTCAACATTCGTGTTTTTCAGCAGTCCGCCTTCAATATTACCGGTATAGCTACCGGGGGAGCGGTCGCTGTGAGCATGATCCTGCCAGAGGGGGAGGCCCCGGTGACCTATTACAAGTTTGGGTCCACACCAGATAATGCGGCACCGCACTGGTACGAATTTCTCTACGACGGCGAAACCGGCGCTGAGATCAACAACAACGTCATCACGCTGCACTTCGTCGATGGCAAGCGCGGTGACTCTGATCTGGATGCAACCAACGGCGTGATAGCCGATCCTGGCGGTCCGGCGGTGGCCGCACCGGTCACTGGCGCGCAAGATAGCGGGGGTGGCTGCAGCCTGGGCAGGGTTGATGCCCGGCCGTCACAGGCGGGTGCCTGGTGGTTGCTTTTGTCTATGCTGCTGCTTGTGAAGCTGCGTGGCGTGTATACGCAGCGGCGACGCGCTGAGCGGACATGCAAATACAAGGGGAAATCCGCAGTGCACTGATCCGGACGCTGTAGGTAGACAGGCCCTGATGGGGGACCAGGTTCACCCGGATTAGAGAGCAGTGCGGCCTTTGTGACAAGTGACAGGAGCTACCCGATTTGGCCGCACAGGTGATGAGGCTGACATTGCCCGGACTTCTCACTGATCAAGTACCCTCGGTTGTGCAGGTCGGTTCAAGCACCTAGTATTGAAGCCATAATGGACACGCTCGTGACCACAGATTGGCTGAGCCAGCATCTCGATGACCCGGACCTGGTGGTGCTGGACTGCACTGTACACACGCTGCTCGATGAAGGCGGAGACTTCGTCCGGAACGTGAGCGGCAGGGCCGACTACGACCACGGCCACATTCCGTCCGCCGGGTTCGCCGATCTTACCGGTGATCTCAGTGACAGCAGCAGCTCGCTTGAGTTCGCCGTCCCGACAGCGGAGCAGTTCTGTTCCGCCATGGGCGAACTGGGTGTCGGTGACCACTCCCGGGTGGTGCTTTACGATAGATCCCTGTCGGTGTGGGCTGCACGAGTGTGGTGGATGTTGCGCTGGGCCGGTTTCGACCGGGCGGCGCTCCTCGACGGCGGGCTGAAGGTCTGGACCGAAGAAGGTCGGCCACTTTCGACCGAGCCAGCCACCCGGCATGTGAAACAGCTCACGCCCGTCCCCCGACCGGGACTCATTGCAGACCGGGACGAGGTATTCGCCGCCATCAATAATGACACCGTTTGTCTCATCGATACCTTGCCGGGGCCCCTTTATCGGGGTGAGCAGCAGTCCCTCTACGGACGGCCTGGCCATATTCCCGGTGCTTTGAATATCTGCGCCGTTGACCTGCTTGACGAATCGGGACGCTACCGGCCGCTGGGCGAATTGGCCGCGTTACATGATGGTGACCGCAATGCCCGGAACATTACATACTGTGGCGGCGGGATCATGGCATCATCGAACGCCTTTATCATGACCCGCCTCGGTTTTACCGATGTCGCTGTTTACACCGCCTCCCTGCAGGAATGGGCCGCTGATCCCGCCAACCCGTTGGTGGTTGGGGCGTACTGAGGCCGGCGGATGGAAAAGCCGTCACCGCATCCAGAGTGATGTGCGCACACGCTGGATAAATCGTTGTGATCACTGGCCCGATTGCTGCGAAATACTACCGAACTCATACTTGCAGAAACTGGTGCCGGCCTACCACTGATGCAAATGATTGCGCCACTGCCTGTGGTAGCATCTGCTTGGATCAGTCCTGTGCAACATCCAATACACTTTGCTTCAGCCACAACTTATGGGAGCCTCCGAGTATGCGAATTTTAACCGCAATCACTTATATCGCCATGGCAACACTTGTTAGCTCTTGTGATCGGCAGCAAACCGCGCCGGATATCGACCCCATGCTGGGAATTCACTGCTTTGAGAGTCACCGCGCCACACTTCCGCCGGGAACCCAGTACGAGGGAATCGAGGAAGTGGCCGGGGGTCGCATCACCATAAGGATCATGAACGGGGTAGATGTTACGACTATGGATTGCGGACTGGGTCCGGATGGGGTGCTGCAGGCCACTGGCGGCTAATATACCGGTCGCGCAACAGATGCTGTTCGCAGTTGCCGAAGTCTCGCTATGGGATACATCAAGGAACAGTGATTCCACGGTACCAATGCATAACGCCATGGCTCAAACCCCGTGCGTCCTGGACGGGGCTCCCTGTTCGTGTTCCCGGGTTGTAGCGCCCCGAATCGGGCGTCCCCCGGAATGCTCCGCGCGCGGGCTCCGCATGGCCCGGTGTGGCTGAGTGCGACTGAGAGCGAAAGTGTTATATATATAAATGGATAGTGTGATGTATTACTTCTTGCTGTCTATAGCAATGATGCATACCCAAAAAGCATAGTCTTACCTGCTGCGGCTGCGGGGTATACTTTAATCCATAATAATAACCGTTACCTCATAATCCATGCGCGGCCTTTCATATGCGGTAACAATTATTCAATCTATCCGGGATACCCAATATATAAAATTATTCAGGCATTCCTGGCGACTGTAGGCAAGATGAACGGAGCAATAAAATGCTGATCTTCGAAAGAACAAAACACTGCACAAAGAATTTTCCATGCCGCTACAAGCTGGTGTTGGCGCTGTGCGCCGTTGCGATCATTACTTCAGTTCTTGTGGTGCCAATCATTGCTGAAATGGCCTAGGGCACTTCTGGCGCCTTTATCCCATTACTGCGTATTTTGTTACCGGAAGGGCTTGGCCCCTGTGACGTAAAGCGGGGCATGTACGTGGTGTGTATTATCTGATAATTGAAGGCAAAGAGTCCTAACAGTTCTTCTGTCGGCCTCCGGCTCGACAACCGACCCCGGATCTATAACGAAAACCTTTCGAACTCTCGATTAAGGTCAGTTGACTGTTGTTAATAGCCGTTTGGTTAATGAAAAAACGACCCTGAGCTGTTCAGGTATCTTTAGACAATCCAATAGGCCGCAAAGGCCAACCAGCTGAGGATGAGCAGCACCCAGGGCAACCAGTGTTGCCTGTAAATTACCTTCTCCGGAATCTCGGGTTCGTATGATACGGGAGGGTCGTTCTCCCGCATGGCCTTCTTGCGTCTCTTGTCCAGTTCCCGGGCCTTGGCGCTCTGTTGCTTCTTGTAGTGCTCGATACCCTTCTTTATCCCCTGGGAAATCAGTTTCGTCTGCTGCTTGGTCTGCCCCGGTCGCTGCGTGCCGCGGGCTATCCGCATGGCCTCCTCGTGATTTGCATCTGACTGCTGGCGTTTTCTGGATTGTCTGGCCATGTTAGCTATATAGGTGCCTTCTACCTGGTCATCCCGATCAGACCCAGAAGGCCTGTGCCGAATAGCCAGAGTGTTGCGACCGAGGAAATATTATCCCTGGGTGCCGCTGCCATCACATGATGAATTCTTTTGCCTTCTCTGATCATAATACGATTTAAACGGTAGCTTTATGTCCGAACCTGATAGTTCATCATTGTCTTATATAATATTTTTTGAAAAGACGGGAGCTGATCTTGCCCCAGTAAAACGGACAGTTAGTTAGAGACTGGTCGTCATCATCTCATAAGTCAGCGGAGCCTGCTGATCCAGATGCGAATGTCGTCGCTG
>CAMYIX010000009.1 GCA_947258615.1 uncultured Ectothiorhodospiraceae bacterium
CTGAAGCGCGGTCATCTGCGCCTGGGGGTTATCACCACGGCAAAGTATCTGGCACCTGAAATGCTGGGGGAGTTCAGCCGGCTGTATCCGGGCATTGAACTGTCGCTAAAAGTCACCAACCGCGAGCGCATCAACGAGCGCATCCTCGCCAACGAGGATGACCTCTATATCACCAGCGTCCCCGATGAAGATCTCGATGTCGAGGCATTTCCCTTCGCGCCGAACCCGCTGGTGGTCATCGCGCCACGCGAGCACCCGCTGGTTGGAAAGAAAAACATCACACTCAAGGAAATCAGCCGGGAGCCGTTCATCATGCGCGAACCCGGTTCCGGAATTCGCGACTCGGCATTGCGGGTATTCAATGCGAGCGGCCTGCGTCCGCAGGTACGCATGGATCTGGGTAGTAACGAGGCCATCAAGCATGCGGTGATCGGAGGTCTCGGCCTGGCCGTACTGTCACTGCATACATTGATGCTGGAGGGTGCCGAGGGTGCGGTTGCCATTCTCAATGTGAAGGGCTTCCCGATAATTCGCCAGTGGTTTATTGTCTATCCCAGAGGTAAGGAGCTGTCACTGGTTGCACGCACCTTCCTGGAATATGCGATTGCCAGCGAAGACATGATCAATGAACGCATGGAGTCGTTATGGCCGGGAATGAAACAGTTTCTGCAGTCGCCAAAGAAGGCGGCCGGGAAAAAGAAAAAAAAGAAGGCTGTCGGTAAAAAGAAGGCTGTCGGTAAAAAGAAAGGCTGACCGGGAACCGGGCAGTAATCAAAACCAGCCGGGGCGGACAGGATGCAACTTTTCAATGAAATAAACCTGCGCAACGTCCGCGGGGATATCTTCGGTGGCATAACCGCTGCGGTTATTGCCCTGCCGATGGCGCTGGCCTTTGGTGTGGCCTCGGGCGCGGGGGCGGAAGCCGGGCTCTACGGCGCGATACTGGTCGGACTGTTTGCCGCGCTGTTCGGCGGATCACCCTGCCTGATGTCGGAGCCGACCGGCCCTATGACCGTGGTCTTCACGGCGGTCATCGCCAAGCTGATCGCCTCCGATCCCGTGAACGGCATGGCGATGGCCTTCACGGTCGTTATTCTCGCCGGACTGTTCCAGATCCTGCTGGGCGTCCTGCGTCTCGGCAAGTACGTCACGTTGATGCCGTACACCGTCGTTTCGGGTTTCATGTCCGGGATCGGCATCATCCTGATCATCCTGCAGCTGGCCCCCTCCCTGGGTGAGCCCGTCCCGGCCGGCGGGGTCATCGGCGTGCTGCAAAATCTGCCGGAACTGGTGGCCGGCATTCAGCCGAAGGAAACAATGCTGGCCGGTGCCACGCTTGCCATCCTGTTCCTGATGCCTGTTCGGCTGACCCGTTTCATCCCGGCGCAGCTGGCCGCGCTGGTCGTCGTCACCCTGGCCTCCCTGGTGTTGCTGGACCTGGATGATGTACGCCGGATTGGCGAAATACCGACCGGGCTGCCGGATTTCAAGCTGCCGGTTTTCAGCATCGATCAGTGGCAGATCATCTTTGTCGATGCGATTGTGCTCGGTGTGCTTGGCTGTATCGATGCACTGCTCACCTCGGTGGTGGCCGATAGCCTGACGCGCCAGGAGCACAATTCGGACAAGGAACTGGTCGGCCAGGGTATCGGCAACGTCATGTCAGGCCTGTTCGGCGGCCTGCCGGGCGCGGGCGCGACCATGGGCACGGTAGTCGCTATCCAGGCCGGTGCCCGCAGTGCCCTGGCCGGGCTGGTCAGGGTGGCGATACTCATCGTGGTCGTGCTCTGGGCCGCGGGTCTGACGGCCATCATCCCGCTCGCCGTGCTGGCGGGTATCGCGCTGAAGGTCGGCATCAACATCATCGACTGGGGCTTCCTGAAAAGGGCGCACCGGATCTCGCCCAAGGGCAGCGTAATCACCTACAGCGTTATCCTGCTCACGGTGTTCGTTGATCTCATCGTCGCCGTCGGTATCGGCCTGTTCGTTGCCAATGTCATGACGGTCATGCG
This sequence comes from uncultured Ectothiorhodospiraceae bacterium, assembly GCA_947258615.1. Classification (GTDB taxonomy): domain Bacteria; phylum Pseudomonadota; class Gammaproteobacteria; order UBA9214; family UBA9214; genus CAMYJZ01. Next base: position 2,013 of record CAMYIX010000009.1, read on the forward strand.
GCTCTCGGAACTGCAGGAGGCCGATGTGAAGGCGGTGACCGATCCTGAAAGTCCCGATATCAAGTTGACACCCTACGAGAAAGACATGCTCCAGGAGGCCGGCAACAAGGTGCTGCTGCTGTACATGCGTGGGTCTATCATATTCGGTGCTTCGCGCGCCATCAGCCGCAAGAACTCGGAAGTGGAGGGGCGCGAGGCGCTCGTCGTCGATATGACCGAAATGAAGCATCTTGGTGTATCGTCCGCCCTGGCGCTGGAACAGGCTATCCTTGACATGGCGCGTGCGGGCAAGGCCGTGTACGTGGCCGGCGCCGGGGAACAGCCGCGCAAGCGCATGGAAAACCTCGGCCTGCTGGAATACATCCCGCCCAGGCACTT
>CAMYIX010000010.1 GCA_947258615.1 uncultured Ectothiorhodospiraceae bacterium
GGTTGTCTCTGGAGGTATTGAACGGGCGCTTCGGCGCCCGTTCTTTTATCTGCGGTTGTGTATCTTGCCAGTGGATGTCTGCACTCAATGGAATTGGAAATCTACCGCAGAGACGCCGAGAACGCAGAGCAAGAATTTCAACCAGAAATCGAGAACTATCAGATTATTGCTACTCAAAATTGATAGTTTTTAATTAATTGGCTCTTCCCCAAATCGAGTGGGTAGATTACCGTTGTAGGGCCGAATTCATTCGGCCAACAACCTCGCCATCAGAAGGCATGCGTCTCGTCTGAATTGATGTGTTACCCACTCAATCAGGGGAAGATCCGTTTTTAATAATTATTGACTATTGTTTCCTCTGCGTTCTCGGCGTCTCTGCGGTAATTGGTTTATGTTTTCATTGCATCCTTTGGCACCATTCCAGTGCATCCTCTGGTATCATCGTTGTCCGCTATAAAGGGTGTCTTACCAACGGAGAATAGTGATGAAATTAATAACCGCAATTATCAAACCCTTCAAGCTGGATGACGTGCGCGAGGCCCTGTCCGAGATCGGCGTACACGGCATGACCGTGACGGAGGTGAAGGGTTTTGGGCGTCAGAAGGGGCATACCGAACTCTATCGCGGCGCGGAATACGTCGTGGACTTTCTGCCCAAGGTGAAGATCGAGATCGGCGTCTCGGCCGACAAGACCGATCAAGTCATCGACGCCATCACCAAGGCGGCCAATACCGGCAAGATCGGCGATGGCAAGATCTTTGTTTCAGCACTCGAGGGTGTGGTTCGCATCCGTACCGGTGAAACCGGGCCGGAGGCGCTTTAAAGACCTGACAAGAACGAAAGGGGGAATACTTATGAGCTTATTAAAACACAGGTGGATGTCCGTCCTCCTGCCAGGCCTGCTGTGTGGCATGTTGCCGTCACTGGCACTGGCCGATGAACTGAATGTCGGTGACACGGCCTGGATACTGACAGCCACCGCCCTGGTGCTGTTCATGACCATTCCCGGGCTGTCCCTGTTCTATGCCGGGCTGGTGCGCAGCAAGAACGCGCTGTCGGTGCTGATGCAGTGTTTTGCGATCACCTGCATGATTTCCCTGCTCTGGCTGGTTTACGGCTATGGACTGGCGTTCGGTGACGGCGGTTCCATGAATAAATGGATCGGGAGCCTTGACCAGTTCATGCTGGCCGATGTTACCCGTGACAGCCTGAGCGGGACCATCCCGGAGACGGTGTTCGTGATGTTCCAGATGACCTTCGCCATCATTACCCCGGCACTGGTGGTGGGCGGTTTTGCCGAGCGCATGAAATTCTCGGCCATGCTGTGGTTTTCCGCTATCTGGTTCACGGTAGTCTACCTCCCGGTGTGTCACTGGGTCTGGGGTGGTGGCTGGCTCGGGGAACTGGGCCTGCTCGATTTCGCCGGCGGCACGGTGGTGCACATCAACGCGGGTGTGGCGGCCATTGTGGCGGCCATTGTGATGGGGCGACGCAAGGGATTTCCTACCACGGCCATGCCGCCGCATAACCTGACCATGACCGTGACCGGAGCCGGCATGCTGTGGGTGGGCTGGTTCGGTTTCAATGCCGGCAGTGCCGTGGCCGCCAACGGTGACGCGGGCATGGCCATGCTGGTGACCCATATCAGTGCCGCGGCCGGTTCACTGGCGTGGATGTTCATGGAGTGGATTCGCCATGGCAAGCCCAGCGTGCTGGGTATTGTCACTGGCATGGTGGCCGGACTCGGCACCATCACCCCGGCATCCGGCTCGGTTGGCCCGGCCGGCGCCCTGATCATTGGCATTTCCGCGGGTGTTATCTGTTACGGGGCAACCGCGTATCTCAAGCGCAAGCTGCACATCGACGATTCACTCGATGTGTTCCCGGTGCACGGCGTTGGTGGCATTCTCGGTACCCTGCTGGCAGGCGTGTTTGTCGCTACCCTCGGTGGTGCCGGGCTGGCCGAGGGTATGACCGTTGGCAGCCAGGTCTGGGTGCAGTTCATTGGCGTGGCGGCTACCTTTATATGGTGTGCCGTTGCCACCTGGATCATCCTCAAGGTCGTGGATGCCGTTATCGGCCTGCGTGTCGATCTCGACGAGGAGACCCAGGGCCTGGACATCGTGCTGCACGACGAGACCGGCTACAACATCTGATACTGGCAGTTGTGTCAGAACCAGAAACGGGCGCCTCGGCGCCCGTTTTTTTGGTTAATCAATTGAAAAAGTCTTCTCACCGCAAAGACGCCAAGGTCGCAAAGGGAAATCAATAATTATTCACCGCAGAGACGCAGAGAACGCAGAGTCATAACAAACCAGAAAACAAGAATAATGTTAAAAACTCTCAACCATTTGAGAGATAACCAGAGTGATTAGTTCAATCGACCAACGATGGTTTGGTGTTTTATTTGGCAATTATTTTCTCTGCGTTCTCTGCGTCTCCGCGGTGAGAAGTTCCTGCCAGTATCCGCACCGCACCGGTGATTATTCAGACCTTCTTGTGGGAGCCGTCGCAGAAGGGCGCATCGCTGCTGTGCTTGCAGCCGCACAGCCAGACCTTGGTCTTTTCCGATAGTTCGAATTTGACGGGCTCAAAATCCGTACCCTTGTGGGAACCGTCACAGAATGGCTGGTTCTTCGATTTGCCACAGGCGCACCACCAGTAGGTGCCGGCTTCCAGTTCCTGTTCAAACGGTGCTTTTTGTGCAATTGTGGGCTCTGACATAATGACCTCTGGTGTGATGTTGAAAAAACAATCGGCGCCCCGGAATGTGATTCCTGGCTGAAAGCCTGTGAGTAAACCATTGCCCCTGTTGCAAATCAAGAATCTGCGCCGGCTGATGGTCGGGCCCGTGTCACTTTCGGTCGATGCCGGGGAGTGCCTTGGGATTTCCGGGACATCGGGGACCGGAAAGTCCCTGTTGCTGCGCGCGATCGCCGATCTCGATCCGCATGACGGCGAGTTGTTGCTGGACGGGGTGCCTTGTCGTGATCTTACGCCGGTGCAATGGCGCACCCGGGTGGGGCTGCTGCCACCGGAGAGTTGCTGGTGGCTGACACGTGTCGCTGACCATTTTCACAACGGCCTGCCGGTACCGCTCGAGGCGCTCGGCCTGGCGCCTGCGATCCTCAAGGAACGCGTGGTGCGCCTGTCCAGCGGCGAGAAGCAGCGCCTGGCCCTGTTGCGCCTGCTGGCCAACCGGCCGCGGGTGCTGCTGCTGGATGAACCGACGGCCAACCTCGACCCTGCCAACACCGAACGGGTCGAGGCCACCATAGCCGACTATTGCCGCTCGCAGTCGGCGGCCGTGATCTGGGTCAGCCATGACCAGTCACAGATCGCCCGGGTTGCCAGCCGCCATTTCAGGATGGTGGAAGGTCCCCTGAATTATGTCGACCTCGCCATCGCCGCGTCCCTGGTACTGCTGCTGGCGCTGCTGTCGGTGCGCATGCAGGTCAATATCAGTCGCCAGTTGCTGGTCGCCGCCCTGCGCACCGCCGTCCAGCTCACGCTGATCGGCCTGGTGCTGAAGGCCCTGTTTGCCAATGTCCACCTGGCCTGGGTATCCATGCTGGCCCTGTTTATGCTACTGGTGGCGGGACGGGAGGTGATGGCCCGCCAGGAACGCCGCTTCACGGGATGGTGGGGTTATGCGGTGGGCACGATTTCCATGTTCCTGTCCTCGTTTGCGGTGACGGTATTCGCCCTGATCGTGATCCTGGGTGAGTCACCCTGGTATACGCCGCAATACGCCATCCCCCTGCTGGGCATGTTGCTTGGCAACACCATGAACGGCATCGCCATTGCCATGGACCGCCTGACCCATACGGCGTGGGAGCAGCGCGCCGTGATCGAGGCACGCCTGATGCTGGGGCAGCGCTGGGACGAGGCGGTCGCGGAGATGCGCCGTCAGGCCATCCGCAGCGGCCTGATCCCGATCATCAATGCCATGGCGGCAGCCGGCGTGGTCAGCCTGCCGGGAATGATGACCGGCCAGATCCTGGCCGGTGCACCACCGGTTGAGGCCGTCAAGTACCAGATTCTTATAATGTTTCTAATAGCCGTCGGCACCGGGCTGGGCACCCTGGCCGCCGTTACCATCGGTTCCCGGCGTTTGTTCGACGAGCGCCAGTGCCTGTGCCTGCAACGCCTGCGCGAGAAATAGCCTGCAAGCAGCGCAGGTTCGCCCCCGCACCCGATTAAGCGCCGGGCATAAACGGGGGGTTCCTATAGGTTCATAGATTAGGTGTGGGAGCGCCCCGCGGGCGCGATGCTAAACTTGGCCGATGGCGATTATCCCGAACCGTTTCCTCACTATTCCTGCGCTCATGCTGATGCTGTGTGCAAGCGCGGCATTGGGCGAGATCTATAAATGCACCGATGCCCGGGGCAAGGTCCACTACGCTGACCGCCCCTGTGGTGACAATGCCAGTGTGTTCGTGCCAAGGGATGCGCCGCCGGTGGATGCGGGGGTGGACCAGCGTCGCGACAAGACACAGCGCCTGCTGGATGCGCTGGAGGAGGAGCGCAGGCAGGCGCAGCAGGCGGACAGGGAGCAGCGCATGGAAACGGAAAAACGCCGGGTCAATTGTCAGCGTGCGCGCTCCCGGCTGCGCCAGTTTTCCGAGGCCAGCGCCCTGTACCACGTTGATGAGGAGGGCAACCGTACAGTGTTCAGCGATGCCGAGCGGGAAGCGTCCACGCAGGAAGCGCGAGCTGCAGTAGAGCGCTGGTGCGGGGATACCTGAGTATACACGGCGCTTTTGCAGAAGCGGTATCCTGACCGCGATATGTCCGTGAAGAGGTCGTACCGGATGCCTAGGCCAGCGCCTTGTGGAAGAACTCCGGTGCCGCCAGTGCAGCGTGGTGAATGGCCGCGTTGTAATACTCGGTGGGGAACGGCTTGTTTTTTGCGGCCTGTTCGCGAAATGCCGTAGCCAGTTCCTGCTTGCCGGCGTGGGTGGCTGACCACCACCCCGAGGGATAGACCGGCTGGGGGAAGAACAATGTCTGTACGTCGCTGAAGCCCGCGCGCTGCATGGCCTTGCGCATCGGGTTGATGATATTCATGTGGTACAGCGGCGATTCGCTCTGCTGCGCCAGGACGCCGTGGTCTCCCAGTACCCGCTGGCACTCGCGGTAAAACGTTTCGGTGAACAGGCCCTCGGCGGAGCCTATCGGGTCGGTGCTGTCGACGATTATGACATCGACACTGCCATCACCGGCATCATGCATCCACTGGATGCCGTCCCCGAAGAAAAAGCCGGCACGCGGGTCGTCGTTTGATACGCACAGTTCCGGGAAGTGTTGCTCGGCAATCCGGGTGACGCGCTCGTCAATTTCCACCTGCAGCGCATGGTTGACCTCTTCATGCTTGAGGACCTCGCGCAGTGTGCCGCAGTCCCCGCCGCCGATGATCACGACGTTGCGCGGGTCCGGGTGCGCGAACAGGGCGGGGTGAGACATCATCTCATGGTAGAGGAAATTGTCACGTGCTGTCAGCATGACAAAGCCGTCGATGACCATCAGGTTTCCGAAGGTCTCGGTCGCGTAGACCTCGATGCGCTGGTAATCGCTGTGTTCGTCATGCAGTTTTTCGCGGATCATGAGCGAGAAGGCGGAGCCGCCTTCCTTGCAACGTTCGGTAAACCATTGACTGTCATTTTCAGGCACGTCATTTTCCTCGGTGCGCATTCTGGGGTACAGAAGATACAAGATCGGCGAAGCCGGACACAAGAACAGATGACGGAATCGCTTGTCGTGGGCCTCCGGTATCTTTATCTTCCATGCTATGAGCTGGGATACAGACAGCGCCCGCAGGCAATACAACATCCCCGGCTGGAGCGCAGGCTATTTTGACGTTGGCAGCAACGGCCACCTGCTGGCCCGCCCTGGCGGGCAGGCAGATGCACCGGCCATCGACCTGCACGGGCTGGTCGACCGCCTGCACCAGGAAGGCATGACCCTGCCGGTACTGGTGCGTTTCACCGATATCCTGCGCAACCGGGTTGATCGTCTGCACAATGCGTTTACCTCCGCGATGCAGATAACCGGCTACACGGCGAACTACACCGCCATCTACCCGATCAAGGTCAACCAGCAGCAGCACGTGGTCGACGCCATTGTCGAGCATGGCGGTAACCGCGTTGGCCTGGAGTGCGGCAGCAAACCCGAACTGATGGCGGTGATCGGTAGCCTGCCGGCCGGTGGCGTCATCATCTGCAACGGCTACAAGGACGCCGAGTACATCCGGCTTGCGCTGATCGCGCAGCGTCTTGGCCACCGTGTCTTACTGATCATCGAGAAGTTGTCGGAGCTGGAACTGATTATTGCCACGGCCACTGCCATGCAAATGCAGCCGGAACTCGGGCTGCGTGTGCGACTATCCACGGTGACTTCCGGTAACTGGCAGAATACCGGCGGTGACCGATCCAAGTTCGGGTTCACCGCGTCCGGTGTCCTGGCGCTGCTGGCACGGCTGAAACAGGCGAACTGGCTTGACTGCCTTACGCTGCTGCACTGTCACCCCGGTTCGCAGATCGCCAGCATCGAGGTGTTCCGCGATGCGCTGATGGAGGTCGCGTGTACCTGGGTAGAGTTGCGCAAGGCCGGTACACCGGTCACCACGGTCGATGTGGGCGGCGGTCTCGGCATCGACTACGAGGGTACACGCTCGATAAGCGAATGTTCCATGAACTACGACGTTGATCGTTACGCTCAGACGGTGGTCGACGTGTTCGCGGAGGTCAGCGGCACACACGAGTTGTCCCAGCCCGACCTGATGTCCGAGTCCGGTCGCGCGCTGACAGCACACCATGCCGTACTGATAACCAATGTGCTCGATACCGAGCAGGTACTGTGCGATGTGGATCCCGGCGAGTGCAGCGAGATTGCCCCGGTTGCGGGTCTGCGCGATTTGCTGGATCAGTGTACGGCCGACAATGCGCTGGACAACTACCTGCTTGGAGGCGGCCACCTGGCGGAGCTGCGCGGATTGTACCTGATCGGTCGCGTCGGCCTGCAGCAGCGCGCGCACGGCGAGTCACTTTACTACGCGCTGTGCCGAAAGGTACAGGGCTTCATGGAGGTACGGGACCGGCTTCCCCAGGAACTCGACGATATCAACCGGCGCCTGGCCGACAAGTATTTCTGTAACATGTCGGTGTTCCAGTCCATGCCGGATGTATGGGGTATCGACCAGGTGTTTCCGGTCGTGCCGTTGCAGCGCCTCAACGAGCGCCCGGAGCGGCGCGCCATCCTGCACGACCTGACGTGCGACTCTGACGGGCACATCGAGTTGTATGTCGACGGCAACGGCATCGAATCCACCCTGCCGCTGCACGCGGTCAGCGAGGGCGAGACCTATCTGCTTGGCTTCTTCCTGCTGGGCGCCTACCAGGAAATCCTCGGCGACATGCACAACCTGTTCGGCGATACCCATGCGGTAAATATCGAGTTCGACGCGGCCGGCGGCTACCGCCTGGTCGACCCGCGCCATGCCGACGGCGTCGACGAGTTGCTGCGTTACGTGGAGTTCGAGCCCAAGCGCCTGATGGCCCGCTATCGTGAAAAGCTGAACGCGGCCGGCCTCAAGGGCGCAGAGCGCGCCATGTGTCTGCAGGCCCTGGAAGGCGGACTCACCGGCACGACCTACATGGAAGACGAGTAGCGGGTCACAGCCGCGGCCCGCTACAGGGTTGTTATTGTATTGTTGGAGCGCCTTGCAGGCGCGATCACCAAAGGATTAAACCACCATGGATTCAAAGACATGAAAACCGGCGTAATCGGCCTCGGCGCCATGGGTGCCCGCATGGCACGCAATCTACATCGCGCCGGTCACCTGGCCGCGATCTGGAACCGCAGTGTCGACAAGTCAAGACAACTGGGTGAGGAACTCGGTATTCAGATCGCTGCCAACCCGGCGGCGCTCGCACAGGCATGCGAACTGGTCATCCTGTCGGTATCGGCCGATGAGGATGTGCTCGAGGTCATCAGCGCCCTCATGCCGATGCTCGCGCCCGGCAGCATCGTGCTGGACACCTCCACCGTGAACCGGGCAACGGCGCAGGCTGCGGCAGAGCAGCTGAGAACGATCCAGGTAGACTTTCTCGATGCGCCGGTCTCGGGCGGCATCGAGGGGGCACGCCAGGGCACGCTGGCCATGATGGTGGGCGGTGACGCGGCGGTACTCGGGAAAATCACTCCGGTACTCGAGGCCATTGCCGCGCGCATCACGCACATGGGCCCGGTCGGGGCCGGGCAGGCGACCAAGGCCGTCAACCAGGTGATGGCGGCGGGCATCAACCAGGCCGTCACCGAGGCGCTGGCCTTTGCGCAGGCGCTGGGATTGCCGCTGGACAAGGTTATCGAGGTGGTCGGCAGTGGCGCAGCCGGTAACTGGTTCCTCGCCCACCGCGGTCCGACCATGGTGCAGGGGAAGTTCGATCCCGGGTTCCGGGTTGCCCTGCATTACAAGGACCTCGCAATTTGCAGGCAGATGGCCGGGCAGTTCGACGTGGCGTTGCCGCTGGTCGAGATGACCCTGATCCACTACCGGCGCCTGATGGCCGCGGGCTTCGGCGATGAAGACATCTCCGCGCTGTTCAGGGAGAAGCAGGGGCTGTTCGAGCCAGCCAATGACCGACCGAAACAGCCCTAGCCCTGGTCGGTTGAAATGTCGGGAGCAGCCTCCTCAATCACTTTTCAGCCTGGATAGTCCGAGAAGGCCCTGATTGATTGACAGGCCACGTCATTGCGGGCGTAACAAGGCAGTCTGCCGGGAAGACCGGAAATCCAACAAAGATTGCTGCGCGGCCGTGCACCCGGCAATAACGAATTGATCTGACCTGACTTGCTTGAGTATCCTGTTACGGGGATTATCCAAATGGCTATGATCGATACGTTTGAAGGATTCGCGACAGCTTTCGAGGCAGCGGTGGACGATGACAATTGGTCGAGGCTTGAAAAGTATCTTGCGGAAGATGCTACCTATCTGAACGTCGGTGGTCCGGACCCGAAATGCGAAGGTCGTGATGTGATCATCGCGTTCCTGAAGGCTGACGTTTCGAATACTGATCGACGCTTCGATACGCGTCACCTGGTTGCTCTCGGTCCGCCAACAACAGCAGAAAAGCGCCTGTTCCGGCAGTGGCGATGTACCTATACACTCGCCGGTGTGCCCGATCTGGTGCTTGAAGGTGAGGCAAGGTACCTGTTCGAGGATGATCTCATCAAGGGGATCGAAGAAGAATTGACCCCGGCCTCCATGCAAACACTGGACGACTGGATGAGATTATATGGCGATAGACTGCATGCCTGACGGGTGCATGAACAACGGCCGCCTGCCAGCGGTGCCTGTCTAATCCGCTGGTATCGAAATAATTTATTGTTTCGGGGATGCAAATGGTTCGGCGATTCAACATGCTGAAGAATGGAGGAGCAAGAATGAAAAATATTCAGAATATTGCACATGTCATGATGTTGGTTCTGGTCACCCTGCTCGGGACGGTATCCACGTCTGCTTCACTGGCCGCCGGGAATGTATCCATGCTCTATCTGGTAGAATTCCAGGCCAACGAGGCCGGTGCGCCGACGGGCCCGGACCAGGCTGCCGAGTTACTCGATCAGCACGTTATTCCCAGTCTTGAGGCATTGTCGATGAACAAGGCGATTCGCACCGGCGGGCTACTGGTCGGTGCGCGTGCGGGGGTCTTCATTGTTGCCGCAGCGTCGCATGACGAGGTGACGAACCTGGTGCGGGCACTCCCGGCGTGGGGTATCTGGGACTGGAAGGTCACGCCGCTGGAGGGCTTTGGTCATCGAACCGGGCTGGAGAAGAAAATCGTGCAGCAAATCCGTGCGGCAAAGCAGTAATATAAAGCGGGGCCGCTATTCTTTCATTCATTGCTGCAACGGCGATATGAATCCGGCCCCTTCACAAATAACAACCAGGGAGTAAAAAAATGGAAGCAAGCTTGTATGAACGGCTGGGTGGTACTGAGGGTATTACCCGAATCGCCAGCGATGTTGTTGATAATCACCTGTCCAATCCGCGTATCGCACCACGCTTTTCCGGAAGTGACGCTGCAGCTTTGAAGAATGGAGCGGCAAGCTTCTTTATCACCGGGACAGGCGGTCCTGAAATCTACAAGGGTAAGGACATGCTGGCGACCCATACCGGTATGAATATCGATCACGCGGAATTCATGGCGGTACTGGATGATTCGCTCGCAGCCCTTGAAAAAAACAATGTGGGACAGCGCGAAAAGGAGGAGGTCCTGTATGTCCTCTATAGTATGAGAAGCCAGATTGTTCGTGTGTGATTCCCCTGATTCTCCCGTTTGGCAGCGGCGTGCATCTAGATGACCCGCAAGCCGGGGACTCCGGGTATATCCAGGGAAAATCGCCTGAGTGACGAAGGCCTGCTACGGCTCGAAAGGCAATTAGGCTCCGGCTCGCAGATCAGCGACCCGGTGCTGACGCAGTGGATCAGGCGCTACGGCGACCCGGCGCGTGACCTTATCAAGCAATACAATCGCTACACTATACTCATTGAACCGGACGATGACCGGGGTGCATGATTCGCTCTTGCGGGCCATAGGAGGCGGCTGCCGATGTTGATGATTGATTATAAAGAGATTAGCTGGTGGTACTGGCTGGTGACGGCCGTGCTGCTGACGGCGGGGGTGGCGGGTTATCCCTGGGGTTTCATGCTGGCCATCGGCCTGACGGTGTTTCAACTGGTCCATTTCGCGATACGGGAGCACGGCATCGCTGCATTCCCTGTCCAGGTAAGGTTCTGGTACCTGATGCTCCTGCTTCTTGCCTTTCCCGAACCGCTGCGGTTGATCTACTGGATTCCCACCATCGGGACATGGGCGCAGTTGATTTTCGGCTACTGCACCATGGCACGCTGCGTGTCGCTGTTCCCCTGGAACCGCAGTGAACGGTTCACGTTCGCCCTGTTGAAATCGACATTTCTTTCGCGGCCGGTACGGGGAAATATTTTGCAGGGATTGCCGGTGTCAAAACCGACCAGTACCAGCACGTGACAGGGTACGCCATAAAACCCTGGATCACGCGGCCACCCGGTATGCAGCAGGCCCCGCAGCGTCCCGGGCCGGGTTATCCAGTGACTGTCTTTGGCAAATAAAAAAAGGGGCGGTATAACCGCCCCCTGGAACTGCTGTTGCACGGGGCCGACGGACCGCGTGCGGAAAAGCCGGGTTACTTGTTCGCTTCGCGCTCCTTGGCTTCCTTGATGACTTCCTCGGCCACGTTTTTGGGGCAGGGCATGTAGTGCAGGAACTCCATGGAGAACTGCCCGCGCCCGGAGGTCATGGTGCGCAGGTCACCGATGTAGCCGAACATCTCGCTTAGCGGGCACTCGGCCTTGATGCGCACGTTGGTGGCGCCAGGTTCCTGGGATTTGATCATGCCGCGGCGACGGTTCAGATCGCCGATGACATCACCGACGTGCTCATCGGGTGTGTACACGTCGACCTTCATGATCGGCTCCATCATCTGCGGTCCGGCCTTCGGCATGGACTGGCGATAGGCCGCACCGGCTGCCAGTTCGTAGGCGACGGCAGAGGAGTCTACAGGGTGATAACCACCATCGGTCAGGGTCACCTTGAAGTCGAGGCAGGGATAGCCGGCCAGCACACCCTTTTCCATACTCTTCTCGAAGCCCTTGGACACGGCCGGCCAGAACTCGCGCGGCACGGTGCCGCCGGTTACCTTGGACTCGAATTCGTAACCGCTGCCGGGCTCCCCGGGTTCGATGCTGTAGTCAATCTTGGCGAACTGCCCCGAGCCACCGGTCTGTTTCTTGTGGGTGTAGCTGTCCTCGATCAACTGGGTGATGGTCTCGCGGTAGGCCACCTGCGGCTTGCCGACCGTGACGTCGATGCCGTGGGTGCGCCGGAGGATGTCGATCTTGATGTCCAGGTGCAGTTCGCCCATACCCTTGAGGATGGTCTCGCCGCTGTCCTGGTCGGTCTCCATGCGGAATGACGGGTCCTCCTTGATCATCTTGCCCAGTGCGATGCCCATCTTTTCGGCCGCACCCTTGTCGTTGGGTGACACGGCGATGGAGATGACCGGGTCCGGGAAGACCATCGGCTCCAGGGTGGCCGGTTCCTTGGGGTCACACAGGGTGTGGCCGGTCTGCACATTTTTCATGCCGATGACGGCGACGATGTCACCGGCCTGGGCGCTGTTGAGTTCCTCGCGCGAGTCGGCGTGCATCTCTACAATGCGTCCGATGCGCTCGGTCTTGCCGGTAAAGGTATTCAGCACTGTCATGCCTTTTTCCAGCCGGCCCGAGTAGATACGGATAAAGGTCAGGGCGCCGAAGCGGTCGTCCATGATCTTGAAGGCCAGGGCGCGCAGCGGCAGTTCGGGGTCGATGAGCGCCAGCTTGCCGGTCTCGTTGCCTTCCAGGTCCACCTCCGGCTGCGGCTTGACCTCGGTCGGATCCGGCAGGTAGTCCACGGCGGCGTCCAGCACCAGCTGGATGCCCTTGTTCTTGAAGGCGGAGCCGCAATAGGTCGGGAAGAAATCCAGTGCGATGGTGCCCTTGCGGATGTCCTCGATGCCAGGCTCCTCGCCTTCCAGGTACTGCTCCATCAGGTCATCGTCCTGATCGATAGCGGTCTCGACCAGCTTCTCGCGCCACTCCTCGATGGCGTCGGCCATGTCCGCCGGCGGTTCCAGTACTTCGAAGGCAGCCGGGTCACCGGAGTCATCCCACACATAGGCCTTGCGGCTCAACAGGTCGACGACACCCTTGAAATCATCCTCGATGCCGATAGGCAGCACCATTACCAGCGGGACCGCGTCCAGCACGTCCTTGATCTGGCCGACCACGCGATAGAAGTCGGCGCCCATGCGGTCGAGCTTGTTGACGAAGATCACGCGCGCGACCTCGGACTCGTTGGCATAGCGCCAGTTGGTCTCGGACTGGGGTTCGACGCCACCGGAGCCGCAGAACACGCCGATGCCGCCATCGAGCACCTTCAGCGAGCGATACACCTCGATGGTGAAGTCGACGTGTCCGGGGGTGTCGATGATGTTCAGGCGGTGACCGTTCCATTCGCAGCTGGTGGCGGCGGACTGGATGGTGATGCCGCGCTCCTGCTCCTGTTCCATGAAGTCGGTGGTGGCCTCGCCGTCATGCACCTCACCGGTCTTGTGGATCTTGCCGGTCAGTTTCAGGATACGTTCCGTGGTCGTCGTCTTGCCGGCATCCACGTGGGCGAAGATACCGATATTTCTGTAGTTGGCTATATCAGTCATGTTTCTGCTGCTCTGTGTGTTTAAGTCATTGATCGACACGGGTCCTGAGACCGCGAGTCGGGATATCCGGCGCGACTGTGAACTGGTACCTGGCGGGATCTGACCAGATGACAAGCATATACGCTCAATTGAGCCGCGGAATTATAAACCAATGTGGCAATAAATCCATGTAAGCGGCTGCTCGGGAACATACGCTTCCGGGCGGGTCGGGCCGGATTGGCCGCGGCTGTCCGTGATACTGATGGATGTCTATGAAATCCCTGTGTTTTATTGGCTCGCTCCCGCGGGTATACTGCACCCATGCATGACATCCCCAACCGCATTGCCGACGTGTTGCTCGAGCTTGAGGCCACCCTGCGGACCAGCGGCAAGTGGGACCGGCAGCCGCCCCCCGAGAGCGCCCTGGCCAGTACCCAGCCCTTCGCTATCGATACCCTGCGCTTCGAGCAGTGGTTGCAGTGGATCTTCCTGCCGCGTATCAAGGGCATACTGGAACAGCGCAGGCCGCTGCCCGGCAAAAGCGGGATATTCACCTATGCACGGGAATATCTTGAAAAAAATGATCCCCCTGCGCGCAACCTGCTGGAACTCGTCAAGCGCTTCGATGATTTGATTGCCATCCAGTCTGGCGTTATCCGGCATTGACCCGGGGGTCGACGTGATCAGGTGCGCGGGCCGCCGTGCCGGATTGCTGAAGATGGCGGGGAGACACCATGCAACTCGATACCCAATTCGATGCCTTTCTGCAAAGGCGCAAAAAGTTGATCACGGCCTGGAGACTGGTCGGACCGCTGGCGCTGTCGGGTCTGACGGTGCTGTTTGTCTGGTTGTATTTCAAGGTACCGCTGCTGGCGAACCCGTTCGAGGCCGCCGAGCGGCTGGGGTCAGGGGCGATCGACGAATCGACCCTGGCGACCATGTCCCTGCTGCTGCCGGTGATGGTCTCGCTGTGTTTCTTCGTCCTGGTAGCCATTATCCTGTTCGTCTATGCGATGATCTCGAACGAAAAAAGATACATCAAGGCCATCGACCAGCTCGCTGGAAAGGACTGAGGGTTCAGCGCAGTCATGTATCGATTGCCGCCGGTGGTCACCCGTCATTGCGAGGAACAAAGTGACGAAGCAATCTCCAGGCGATTGCTTCTAAATCCTGAGATTGCCGCGCTGGCCGTTCCCGGCTTGGCCCAGGCCAGCCTCTCGACCGTTTCCCGGCCTCACCTTCTTCATGTACCTCGCGCTCGCAATGACGGGATTTCCTCAATCAATCAGAGCTGCCATAACCAATGACCAATCAATACCAACAGGGAGAAACCATGAAAGTCGCGTATATCTTTTCCAGCCAGGGGCATACCGTTTCCTACAAGCTTGGCAAGATGATCCTGCCGCAACTAGAGGAGGACCGGCATGGCGTGGAGGTCGTCGGTATGTTCTTCTTCGAGGACAACAACTACGTGCTGGTCGAGGGTGACCCGCTGGGCGAGCGCCTGGCCAAGGTGGCCAGTGAGCAGAATATCCTGCTCATGGGCTGTGACCAGTGTTGCTACGAGCGCGAGATCGATAACAAGCTGGTCGATGGGGCCACCATCGGCTGCTTTCCCAACCTCTACGCCGCCCTTTCAGGCAATCCGCCGGACCAGGTGATCACGCTGTAGGGCGCTGGCTGCTAAACTGACGGCCAGCAAGAGCTTAAATTCAAAATCTCCACCCGCCCGGATTCGCATCATGTACAAGGTAAAGAAGACTGTATCGTTCTGCTACGGCCACCGGCTGCTGAACTACCAGGGCAAGTGCCGGCACCTGCACGGACACAATGCCGATGCGGTCATTACCCTGGAGAGCGAGGCGCTCGATGAGCGCGGCATGGTAGTGGACTTCACCGACATCAAGGAGGTGGTCAAGGAGTGGCTGGACAAGGAACTGGACCACACCCTGCTGCTGTGCCGGGACGATCCGCTGCTGTCCTTGCTGGAAGAGGCCGGTGAGCGCGTCTTCGTCATGGACGCCAACCCGACTGCCGAGAACATTGCCCGGCTGATTTTCGAGTTCGTCGCGCGCCAGGGGTTCCCGGTGGTCGAGGTGTCGCTCTGGGAAACCGGGACCAGTTGCGCGAGTTACCGCCCCTGAAGCAGTGCCAGCCCCTCTGCTGCGCTAGCCTGTGACGCGGATGAGCGCGCCCTCGACGCCCTGCTTCTTGAGCAGTCGGCGTGCCTTGTTGAGTTCATCGAGATCACGGTAAGGCCCGACGCGGACACGGTGATAGGTGTCCCTGTTATTGATGGTGACCTTCTGGATGCTGGTTTCCAGGCCCAGCAGTGCCAGTTCGGCCTTGAAGCGGTCGGCCTGGGCCGGCGTGCTGAAGGAGCCTACCTGCAGGAAATAGGTGCCGGGCTGCTCCACCTGCCTGATCCCCTGCTCGGGCTTGCCGGTGATCTCCTGCTCGGGAATCACCACCTCCATTTCGGGCAGGATGGTGTAGAAATCGAAGCGCGGCTTGGGCGGCGGTGGCAGGCTGGCCGGCTGCGGCTTGTGCAACTCGACCGCGGCTGGCGGGGGTGCAGACTCGGGGATGGTTACCGCCATGCTGGCCTGCTGTGGTGCACCCGGCGGCGCCAGCATCTTGATGTAGACCAGAAAGGCGATAAACAGGCCGATGAGCAGGCCCGCCACCAGGCCGAACCAGGGTGATGCCGGCTTGTGCTTCTTCCTGCGAGTGGCACGGTGCTTGTAGTCCCTGGGCATTACATGGTGTCCGGGGCCGACACGCCAAGCAGGTTCAGCCCGTTGGCGATGACCTGGCGGGTGGCCTCGATCAGGTTGAGACGGGCATTGCGGATCGCTGCATCATCGACCAGGAAGGTATGTGCGTTGTAATAGGTATGGAAGTCGTTGGCCAGGTCGCGCAGGTAGTGTGTCAGCAGGTGGGGCTCATGATTGACGGCCGCACTTTCCAGCATCTCCGGGTAGCGTGACAGGTTGATCATCAGTTCCTGTTCGTGTGTTTCGTTTAATTGCCCAAGGTCCTTGATGCCCTGCACCCGGTCCCAGTCCAGGCCCTTCTCCTGCAGCTGCCTCAAGACACTCTTCACGCGGGCATGCGCATACTGAATGTAGTAGACGGGGTTGTCATTGGATTGTGACTTGGCGAGGTCCAGGTCAAAGTCCATGTGCTGCTCGCACTTGCGCATCACGTAGAAGTAACGGGCGGCATCGTTGCCGACCTCGTGGCGCAGTTCGCGCAGGGTGACGAATTCGCCCGAGCGGGTCGACATCTGCACCTTCTCGCCGCCGCGGTAGAGCACGGCAAACTGCACCAGCAGGACATCGAGCCTGTCCGGATCGTCGCCCAGCGCCTTCAGGGCCGCCTTGACCCGCGGCACATAGCCGTGATGGTCGGCGCCCCAGATATCGATGACCCGGTCGTAGCCGCGCTCCAGCTTGTTCATGTGGTAGGCGATATCGGAGGCGAAGTAGGTGGTCTGGCCGTTGTCGCGTACGATCACCCGGTCCTTCTCGTCGCCGTAGTCGGTGGATCGGAACCACAGGGCGCCGTTCTTTTCATAGGTGTGGCCGCTCTGCCTGAGCCTGTCGATGGCCTGCTCCACGGCATGGTTCTCGGTCAGCGAGCGTTCCGAGAACCAGTCGTCGTAGACCACTCCGAATTCCTTCAGGTCCTCGCGGATGTTGTGCAGGATGGCGTCCAGGCCCGCATCGAATACCCGGCGATAGTCCTGCGGCCCGATCAGGCCGCGGATGCTGGCGATGAGGCCATCGATATGGGTCTCCTTGTCGCCGCCGGCCGGTTCGTCGGGCGGGACCTCCGCGAAGACGCTATCCACCGGGTGGCGCAGGCCGTCGCCGTGTTCACGGTGCAGGGTCGCGGCGATGTCCCAGACATAATCACCCTGGTAGCCATTGGCCGGGAACGGGACGGTTTCTCCGCACAGGTCGAGGTAGCGCAGGTAGACGCTGGCCGCCAGGATGTCCATCTGGCGGCCGGCATCGTTGACGTAGTATTCGCGGTGCACCTGGCAGCCGATGGCCTCCAGCAGGTCGGCGACGGCGGCGCCATAGGCCGCACCGCGGCCGTGGCCCACGTGCAGGGGGCCGGTGGGATTGGCCGAGACGAACTCGACCTGGATGTGCTGTCCCTTGCCGGCGTCGCTGCGTCCGAAGGCCTCGTCCTGCTCGAGGATTTCGCCGATGACCGCATGCCAGGCGGCGGGGCCCAGGAAGAAGTTGATGAACCCCGGTCCCGCGATCTCCACGCGCTCGATGTGTCCACCGGTTTGGATGGCCGCCACGAGCCTTTCGGCCAGGTCGCGTGGTTTGCTGCGCGCCGGTTTGGCCAGCATCAGCGCCAGGTTACTGGCAAAGTCACCGTGCTCCCGGTCGCGGGTGCGCTCCACCATGATGGCGGGCGTGATGTCCTCCGGCAGGCCGCCGTCAGCCTGCAGCTGCCTGACGGCATTTTCCAGGATCTGTGCGATATGTTCTTTCAAGGGTCGTGGTGCTCGTTGCTGTTAACCAAAAACGGATTCACCGCAGAGACGCGGAGAACGCAGAGTAAATAATTATTACAGGCATAAAATCATTCACCGCAAAGGCGCGAAGGGCGCAAAGTCAAAACACAATTCTTGCTAACAACAACAAACCCCGGTCAAGTTAACTGACTGAATGCCTGTCATTTTCCGTATCGGTGTTGTTGCAATAATTTATTCTTTGCGTCCTTCGCGCCTTTCGGTAACTGCTCCATGCTTTACTCTACCTCCTGCATCCATGCAGTCGTGCGGTTAAGAGCACTTTTCTTGTGTCTTCTCTGCGTTCTCCGCGTCTCGGCGGTGAAATATCCAATAATCAGCGGGCTGCCTATTATCCCGTCCAACGGTGATCTTGCAAGCGGGGCTAGAACATGTCGGCCGGGTCGACGTCCACCGACCAGCGTACCTGGCGTGCGGCCTTCATTTGTTCCAGCTCCCGGACCAGGCCGTGCAGCAGCTGCTGCAGGTCACCACGGCGGGCCGCCTGCAGCAGCAGCTGGGCACGAAAGCGCCCGGCACGCCGCTCCATCGTTGCCGGCACGGGACCCCAGAGCTCGATGCCGGTCCCGCCTGCGGCCTCACAGTGCTGGCGGACCTGTTCGAGGAAGGTCATGGGTGCGGATTGCCGGCTTGCCTCGGCCCGCAGCAGCGCGATGTGGCTGCAGGGCGGGAGCCGGGCCGCCTCGCGTTCGGCCAGCGCCGCCCGGGCAAATGCCGGATAGCCCTGGCGGATGAGCAGCTGCAGCAACGGGTGGTCGGGGTGGTAGGTCTGGATCGCGACATGGCCGGCCCGGTCATGGCGCCCGGCCCGGCCGGCGACCTGCACGATCAGCTGGGCCATGCGTTCGCTGGAGCGAAAATCGGTCCCGAACAGGCCCTGGTCGGCATTCAGGATGCCGACCAGGGTCACCTTCGGGAAGTGATGACCCTTGGCCAGCATCTGGGTCCCCAGCAGGATGCGCGCCTTCCCGCTGTGCGCCTGTTCCAGGTGCCTGGCGAGTTCACCCTTGCGGCGGGTGGTGTCGCGGTCGATACGCAGCCGTTCTACCTCGGGGAAATGTTCCACCAGCGCCTGTTCGACGCGCTCGGTGCCCTGGCCCAGCGGCCGCAGCTCGCTGGACTGGCATTCCGGGCAACTGGTGGCCACGGGGCGCTGGGTCCCGCAATGGTGACAGCGCAGTTGCTGCTCGCGCTGGTGCCAGGTCAGACGGGCGTCGCAGCGCGGGCACTCGGCGATCCAGCCGCAGTCGTGGCACACCAGTGTCGGGGCATAGCCGCGCCGGTTGAGAAACAACAGGACCTGGCCGTCGTGGTCGAGGTGGTGGGCGATGCGCTTCAGCAGGGGACGGCCCAGGCCGTGCTCCAGGGCTTGTTTGCGGATATCGAGGATCTCATAGCTGGGCAGGCTGGCCGCCCCGGTGCGGTTCGGCAGCACCAGGTGCCGGTAGCGCTGCCGTTCGACGTTGAACAGGCTTTCCAGCGAGGGCGTGGCCGAGCCCAGGATGACGGGGACGGCCAGCTGGCGTGCCCGCCAGATCGCCAGGTCGCGCGCCGAATAACGAAAACCCTCCTGCTGTTTGAGTGAACTGTCGTGCTCCTCGTCGACCACCAGCAGGCCGGGTCGCGCCAGCGGCGTGAAAATGGCCGAGCGGGTACCGATGATGATCAGCGCCTTGCCGCTGCGGGCCTGTTGCCAGGCAGCGAGGCGTTCGCGGTCGCTGAGGCCGGAATGCAGCACGGCCAGTGGAACAGCGAAGCGGGCGCTGAAGCGCTTGACCAGCTGCGGGGTCAGCCCGATCTCGGGGACCAGCACCAGGGTCTGGTGACCCTGTCCGATGACGGTGTCGATGATCTGCAGGTACACCTCGGTCTTGCCACTGCCCGTGACGCCTTCCAGCAGGTAGGCGTCGAACCCCTTGAGGCCGGCGGTGACCGCATCGACGGCGGACTGCTGTGCCGGGTTCAGGCTATGCGGGGTGGTTGCGACCGTGGCGGCATCCTCACCGGCTTCCTCAAGGGTACACGGCTCGATCCAGCCCTTGTCATGGAGGCTGCGCAGTACCCCGGCCGGGACATCGAGGGTGGTACGGGGCGCGCCCGGCGGGTGTGCGCGCAGCTGCTGTATGACCGTGGCCTGGCGCGGGGCGCGGGTCAGGGTGTCGGGTTCGATTTGCAGGCCGGTCTCGGTGAGTCGCCAGCCGGGTGCGCCCGCCTGCTGGACTGCCTGTCCGCGTCGCAGCAGCACCGGCAGGGCCGTGGCCAGGGCATCGCCGATGGGGTGGTGGTAATAGGCGCTGGCCCATTGCGTCATGGCAAGGATGTCGCCACTGAGTACCGGTTCGGTATCGAGGATCTCCAGCGCCGGTTTCAGGCGCGCGGGATCGAGCGTGCTGTGTTGGGCAAGCCCGATCAGGATGCCGACGGTCTTGCGCCGCCCGAAGGGGACCCGGATTCGAATGCCCGGTTGCAGCGTGTCTGCGGCAGCGGAGGCGGGTGGCAGGTAGTCGAAACTTCGGTACAGGGGCGAGGGAACCGCGATGCGGAGGATGGTCTGGGTCACTGGGGCAGGTTCAGTGCGCGTGGCGCTCTTATAAAGGTCGAGTTAGCAGTCATGATTAAGATGATTTATTACCAAGCCAAGCTAAGCCCTTCATCTAATTGAGTGCCGTTTGTTATCCACAAAAGCTGTGGATAACTCTGTGGATGAATTGGGGTAAAACGTGTCAAAGCCCTATTTTTCCCGCCTCGTTGTTAAATTGACCAATTTTTTAACACCAATAAAAATACTATTAAAACAGTGTATTAAAGTTGTTTATAAGTTTCTTATATAGATATACCGCGACGCTGTTGCGCTAAAACGCCATTGGCACCAAGTCTGTGCATAAACCCGCTCGGCGTGGCACCGGGCCGGGCAACATATCAGCCCTTTATTTATAGGGAATTACGGAAATCAAGCCCTGTTTCGGGTCGACATGCGCGGGTGAACGGTGCTGTCGGGAGCCGGATTTGGTGTGCACGGCATCATAGCAGCGGTCAGCTATCAGCTACCAGCGGCCATCGAACCAGCGGCCATCGGGAGCGCCCCTGGAAGGGATCAGAGTTGCTTGATGGCGTGGATCAGTTCGCCGGTCATGGCCTGGCCGTCACCGTAGAGCATGCGCGTGTTGTCGGCAAAGAACAGGGCGTTCTCCACGCCCGAGAAGCCCTTGCCCTGACCGCGCTTGATGACAATGATGTTCCTGGCCTGGTCGGCATTGAGGATCGGCATGCCGTAGATGGGGCTGTCCGGATTACTGCGGGCCATGGGGTTGACCACGTCGTTGGCCCCGATCACCAGCGCCACGTCGGTCTGGGCAAACTCGGCATTGATCTCCTCCAGGTCATAGAGCCGGTCGTAGGGCACGTCGGCCTCGGCCAGCAGCACGTTCATGTGGCCGGGCATGCGCCCGGCGACCGGGTGGATGGCGAATTTCACATCGATGTCACGCGCCTGCAGCACGTCCATCAGCTCCTTGATCTTGTGCTGCGCCTGGGCCACAGCCATGCCATAGCCGGGGATGATGATCACCCGTTCGGCATAGGCCATCATGATGCTGACGTCGGTGACGTCGATCGGTTTCATGGCGCCTTGCACCGATTCTTCTGCGCCCTGTTCGCCGCCGAAGGAGCCGAACAGGACATTGCCGATGGAGCGGTTCATGGCCTTGGCCATCAACTGGGTCAGCAGGGTGCCGGCAGCACCGACTACCGTGCCCGCGATAATCATGGCGGCGTTGTTGAGGACGAAGCCCTCGAAGGCCACGGCCAGTCCGGTCAGGGCGTTGTAGAGCGAGATCACCACCGGCATGTCGGCGCCGCCGATGGGCAGGGTCTTCATAATGCCGAGGCCCAGCGCCAGGACGAAGAACACCAGCAGGTTAATTCCGGAAGTGTCCCCGGTGACCACCAGCAGGCCGCCGTAGCCGACCGCGAGTACGAACAGCAGCAGGTTGAGCGCATGCTGTAACGGGAAACGCAGGGGTTTGCGTATCAGTCCCTGCAGCTTGGCGAAGGCGATAAGGGAACCGGAGAAGGAGATCGAGCCGATCAGGGCGCCGATCACCGCCAGGGTCAGGAAGACCTCCGAGTGGAACTCGCCGCGCAGCAGTTCCACGGCCGCGATGGCACCGGCCGCGCCGCCACCCATGCCGTTGTAGAGGGCGATCATCTGCGGCATGTCGGTCATGGAGACCTTCTGGCCGGTCCACCAGGCGGCAACACCACCGATGAAAATGGCCGCAGTCATCAGCAGGTAATTCTCCATGCCGGGCCAGAAGAAGGTGATCAGGGTGGCCACCAGCATGCCGGCGCCGGCCCAGTGGATGCCGGAGCGCGCGGTGAGCGGCGAACTCATGCGCCGCAGCCCGAGGATGAACAGGATGGCGGCAGCGAAGTAGCTGATCTGGATCAGGATATCCATCAGTGCCGCCCCTTCTCGCTCTTGAACATTTCCAGCATGCGCTCGGTTACCACGAAGCCGCCCACGGCATTGCCGGCCGCGAGCGCAACGCCGATAAAGCCGATGGCGAGTTCCAGTGTGGTGGAGGCATGGCCCATGGCGACCATGGCGCCCACCAGCACGATGCCGTGTACGAAGTTCGATCCCGACATCAGCGGCGTGTGCAGAATGACTGGCACCCGGCTGATTACCTCGTAGCCGGTAAATGCCGATAGCATGAAGATATACAGTGCGGTAAAGCCTTCTATCATGACTGTGCCTCCACGAATTCCCGGGTCTGCGCGTGGCTTATCTCGCCATCCCGGGTCAGGGTGCTGGCGGAAACGATTTCATCATCCCGGTCGGGCCTGAGTTCCCCCTCGTGGACGATCAGGGAGAGGAAATTCGCCAGGTTCTTGGCGTACATTTCACTGGCATGGACGGGGAGCATGGCAGGTACATTCAGGGGGCCGTAGATCATGACGCGTTCATGCCCGATGGTGTCCCCCGGTTGCGTCAGTTCGCAGTTGCCTCCGCTGTAGGCCGCAAGGTCGATAATGACGGCGCCGTGTTTCATCTTGTCGACCATGGCCTCCGTGATGATGCGCGGGGCGGGTTTTCCGGGGATCCCGGCAGTGGAAATAATCGCGTCGGCCTGGGTCACGTGCTGGGCCAGGATTTCTATTTCGCGCTGCTTTTCCTCCTCCGTCAGTTCACGGGCATAACCGCCGCTGCCCTCCGCGGCCACCTGGACATCGACGAATTTGGCGCCCAGCGATTCCACCTGCTCGCGGGTCTCGGGGCGGACATCGTAGGCCTCGACCATGGCGCCCAGGCGCTTGGCCGTGGCGATCGCCTGCAGGCCGGCCACCCCGACACCGATGACCAGTACCTTGGCCGGACGGATGGTGCCGGCGGCCGTGGTGAGCATGGGGAAGAAGCGTGCAGTGCGGTTGGCCGCCATCAGGGCCGCCTTGTAACCGGCGATAGAGGCCTGGGAGGACAGGGCATCCATGCCCTGGGCGCGCGAGATGCGCGGCACCAGTTCCATGGCATAGCTGGTGATTTTGCGATCGCGCAGCAGGGCGGTGCGCTCCGGGTATTCATGCGGGTGCAGGAAACCGATGACGGTAGTGCTCTCGCGCAGCTGTCCGATGTCCTCGGCCGTCAGCGGGTGCACGGTCAGGACAATATCGGCCTCGCCAAACAGGGCCGCCCGGTCGTGCACGATGCGGGCCGTGGTGTATTCGTCGTCATGGAAGAAGGCGGCCGCGCCGGCGCCGGCCTCGACCAGGACCTGCAGGCCCTGCTTTGACAGTGATTCGGCAACACCGGGGACCAGTGCTACACGACGTTCCTGGGGGAATATTTCCCTGGGCACGGCAACGCATATCGGCATAACAATCTCCGTTTGCGACTTGTCGTGCTGTCCAACGCCCGGGGCAAGTTACAGTAATGTTTACAGGCTTCCGAGTCTTCGAGCCCCGGATTGCCGAGCTATATTAACGAATCAGAATGATGGAATAAAGTGGTTCCTGGAACCTTTAATGATCGATACGGGCCTCAGGAGGCACCCAGGCCCATGTTGATGTAGCCGGTGGGGCAGACCTCGGCACAGATGTGGCAGCCGATGCAGCGGTCATAGTCGGTGTAGACATAGCGGCCCATAGTGGACTGGTCCCTGGGGGTACGCAAAACGGCATCCTGCGGGCAGTAGATCACGCAGTTGTCGCACTCGAAGCACATGCCACAGCTCATGCAACGTTCGGCCTCGGCCTGGGCCTCCTGTTCCTGCAGTCCACGGAAGCGTTCCTCGAAGTGGCCCAGCACCTCGTCGGCACCCACCCCGGTTTCCTTGCGCTGGTTGCGCGGGGTGAAGGGGAAGTGTCCGAGGTAAAGCATTTCGTGGGAGATGATCTCCTGCTGGGAACGATCCTCGTAATTGTGTACGGCATAGTCGGAGGCGTCCGTGTTCCAGTCCTGCCGGTGGTCATATTCCTGGGGTGCCAGCGCGGTCTCGCGCAGCTTGTCCAGCAGGTCGAAGTGGTGCACATCGACCTTGGGGCGCCGGTCGACCTCCGCTTGATGGAAATAGCGGTCAATGGTGTCGGCGGCAATCGATGCCTGGCCGATGGCCGTGGTCAGCAGGTGCGGGCGGACGATGTCGCCGCAGGCGAAATAGCCGGGCTTGTCCGGGACCTGGTAGAACTTGTCGGCATCGACCAGGCCGCGGCCGTTGTCGAATTCCTCCAGGCCGGTGAGGTCGCCAGACTGGCCCACTGCCGGCACCACCAGGTCGCATTCGATATCGAACTCCGAGCCCTCGACGGCTTCCATTTTGCCGCTGGACCAGTCGACCTCGATCACGCGCAACGCCGTGGCGCGGCCGTCATCGCCCAGTACCAGTTCGACCGGTGCCAGGCTGCCGCGAATCTTCACGCCTTCCTTCTCAGCGGTTTCCACCTCGTGCTGGGCCGCCGGCATGTTCTCGATGGGGCGGCGGTAGATCAGCAGCACCTCGGAGCCCTCGCGGCTGGCCGTGGCGGCGACATCGTGCGCAGTCAGGTTGCGGATCACGGCCTCGGGGCGGTCGTTCTCGTTGGGGTTGTTGATGTGCCCCAGCCGGCGCGCCACCGAGATCACGTCCATGGCGGTGTCACCGCCGCCGATGACCACGACCTTGTCGGCGGTGTGCTGCATGCGGCCCTCGTTGAACGCGGCCAGGAAGGCGACCCCGCTGACGCAGTTGGGGGCATCTCCGCCGGGGATGTTCAGGGCGCGGCCCTGCTGGGCACCCAGTGCCAGCAGGATGGCATCGTAGTCCTGCTCGAGCTGTTCGAAGCTGATGTCCCGGCCGACCCGGGTGTTGTTGTGGACCTCGACACCCAGGTCGAGGATGCGCTGGATCTCGCCGTCCATGACGTCGCGTGGCATGCGGTAGCCCGGGATGCCGTAGCGTGACATGCCGCCGAGTTCGGCGCGTTCGTCGAATATGCTGGCACCATGGCCCAGGCGGCGCAGCTGGTAGGCCGCGGCCAGTCCGGCCACGCCGCCGCCGATGATGGCGACCTTCTTGCCGGACTCCTGCTCCGGCTGGTCGAAACGGAAGTTTTCATGCAGGGCGTGATCGCCGATAAACTGCTCGACCGAATTGATGCCGACGAAGTCCTCCACCTCGTTACGGTTGCAGCCCTCCTGGCAGGGCGCCGGACACACCCGGCCCATCATGGATGGAAAGGGGTTGGCGTCGGTGGAACGCTGGAAGGCGTACTCCTGCCAGCTGGTATCGGCGGGCGGCTTCTCGATGCCGCGGACGATCTGCAGCCAGCCGCGGATATCCTCGCCGGAGGGGCAGCTGCCCTGGCACGGCGGTGTGCGGTGCACGTAGGTCGGGCATTTATAGGAGGTATCCTCGTTGAAGATGTCCTCAACCCAGCGGCTGTGTTCGTGAACGCCGTCCTGGTAACGGCGGAAAGTCAGCTTCTCATCCATAGTGTCTGGATCCGGGGCAGTGTGTGGTGCGGATAGCGCATGTTACTTCAAAACTGGCGGGAATTCATGGCAGACGGCAACGGCTTGCAGGGCCCTGAGCAACCGGCAGCGGCGTACATATCAGCTTGCCGGAGGAGCGCCCGGTCCGCGGCCAGTGGCCTGTCTGGTGCCCGCTAAATTTACATGATAGTCTTTTCAGAGCAGTATATAACCATAAAATGCTTCAGGACTTTGGCGCCTGTCAGGCATGGAGTGGAACATGTTGGCATTGCATCACCAGGTATTGAGAACCGATGTCTCCGGTATGCCACTTGAATGGGTCGGCTACCAGGACGCCGTGCGCCTGTACCACCTTGAACAGGTGGCCTATACCTGTGGCACGCTGCTGTACCGCATCCATGGTGGCATCAGCGCGCGCACCGGACGGCGCAGCGTGATCGAGGTGAATTCCATCATCGCGACCTATGGCAGGAACCATGCATTGACCAAGCTGCGCGACTGTTATGCGCCCCCCCTGAATAATCCGGCGTTGTTCAAGCG
This sequence comes from uncultured Ectothiorhodospiraceae bacterium, assembly GCA_947258615.1. Lineage (GTDB taxonomy): Bacteria > Pseudomonadota > Gammaproteobacteria > UBA9214 > UBA9214 > CAMYJZ01. The sequence goes on from CAMYIX010000010.1 coordinate 26,346, forward strand.
CGATTCGCATCTGTGTCTGTACTGCGGCGAGCCGTACCGACCGAGCGACCTGTCGCGCGATCATGTGACCCCGGTCATCCAGGGCGGTCAGGATGTATGGAACAACGTAGTGACTGCCTGCCGGCGCTGCAATAACCACAAGGCGGGGCGCACACCCGAACAGGCCGGGATGCAATTGCTGGCGGTACCGTTCCTGCCCACCCATGCGGAGTACATCTATTTGCAGGGTCGGCGGGTGCTGACCGACCAAATGGAATTCCTGCGTGCCCATTTCCCGCGCAGCAGTCCCCTGCATGAGCGGCTGAAACTCGCGCCCTGACCGCCGTATTCGTATTCACGTGGCCGACCAACAGCGGCGCGTCTACCTGATTGACGCCAGCATCTATATATTCCGTGCCTGGTACTCGGTGCCGGATGACCTGACCAATGCCAGCGGCAATCCGATCAATGCCCTGCATGGTTTCGCTGGATTCCTGGGCGGCTTTCTGGAGGAGACCAGGCCGGAACATGTTGCCGTGGTCTTCGACGAGAGCCTGACCACCTCGTTCCGCAATGCGATCTTTCCGGCCTACAAGGCCAACCGGGAACTGCCGCCGGAAGACCTCAAGCAACAGTTCGACTATTGCCGCGGCCTGGTACAGGCCCTGGGGCTGGCCGATTTCTCCAGCAACCATTATGAGGCCGATGACCTGATCGGCACCATCGCGACCTGTCTGCACGCACAGGGTTTCTCGGCCGTGATTCTGAGTGCGGACAAGGACCTGGCCCAGCTGGTCGGGGAAGGTGACATACTGTGGGATTACGCACGCAAGCGGCGACACGGTCATGCCGACATACCACAATGGCTGGGTGTGCATGCCCACCAGGTGGCGGACTGGCTGGCCCTGACCGGTGACAGCGTGGATAACATCCCGGGGGTACCGGGCATCGGGGCGAAGACCGCCACGGCCCTGCTGTCACACTTCGACAGCCTGGAAAACCTCTATAAGCGGCTCGACGAGGTTGCGGAGTTGAAAATACGCGGTGCCGCCCGCGTCCAGGGTCTGCTCAGGGAACATGAAGAGAGCGCCTGGCTGGCGCGGCAATTGACCGGCGTGGCCATCGACCCGGACCTGAAGGTGGGAGCCGCCGATGTCCGGCGTCGCCCCGTGGCAGCGGCCGATGTGACGGCAGTGTGCGACGAACTTGGCCTCGGCCGCCTGACACAGGCGCGCCTGGCGCGGGTGGTGGGGTGAAGGAAATGATCATTCACCGCGGAGACGCGGAGGACGCAGAGAAATATCTATAACAATGCTCTTAACCGCACGACTGCATGGATGCAGGAGGTAGAGTAACGCATGGAGCAGTTACCGAAAGGCGCAAAGAGCGCAAAGAAAATATTATTGCAACAACACTGATACGGTAAATAACATACAGTCGCTCATTTGCCATTAGTAATGGGTACTTGTTGTTAGCAAGAATTGTGCTTTGACTTTGCGCTCTTTGCGCCTTTGCGGTGAATGATTTTATGTTCGTGATCATTGTTTACTCTGCGTTCTCGGCGTCTCTGCGGTAATTTGATGCGAGTCATATAACCATGTCACTTTGGGATGATATCGCCGCGGACATCGCCGCGGCGACCGGAAAGCAGGCCAGTCTTGATCAGCAGGGCACGGTCGGTGGCGGCTGCATTAACCAGGCCATGCGGGTGCGCTACGGCGACGAGGCTTATTTCGTCAAGCTCAACAGCGCCGGGCAGCTGGCCATGTTCGAGGCCGAGGCGCGTGGCCTGCAGGAGCTGCTGGACAGCCGGACCCTGCGCGTGCCGCGACCGGTGTGCCGGGGTGAAAACGCTGAGTCCGCGTGGCTGGTGATGGAGGACCTGCAACTCGGCGGCCATGGCAGCGGCGCCGACCTGGGTGCGGGGCTGGCGGCGATGCACCGCGTTACCCGGCCGGAGTTCGGCTGGGTGCAGGACAACACCATCGGTTCAACACCGCAGCCCAATGCCCCGGCTGACGACTGGGTCGATTTCTGGCGCGAACAGCGCCTCGGGTTCCAGCTTGACCTGGCGGCACGCCATGGTCACGGCGGCCGCCTGCAGTCACAGGGTGAACGTTTGCTGGATGAGTTTCCCGCCCTGTTCTTGGACTATCAGCCGGAGGCCGCCTTGCTCCACGGTGACCTGTGGTCGGGTAACTATGCCTATACCCGGGAGGGCGAGCCGGTGATCTTTGACCCGGCGGTGTATTACGGTGACCGGGAGGCGGACCTCGCCATGACGGAACTGTTCGGCGGCTTCGGCAGGGATTTCTATGCGGCCTACCGCGAGGCCTGCCCCGTCGACCCCGGCTACGCGGTACGCAAGACCCTCTATAACCTCTATCACATCCTCAACCACCTCAACCTGTTCGGCGGCGGCTACCACTCCCAGGCGCTGGGAATGATGGACTCGCTGTTGAGCGAGCTAAGCTAGGAAATCTTCTCACCGCGGAGACGCGGAGAACGCAGAGTAAACAATGGTCACGAACATAAAATCTTTCACCGCAAAGACGCAAAGAGCGCAAAGAAAAAATGGCTCTTCCCCAAATCGAGTGGGTAGATTACCGTTGTAGGGCCGAATTCATTCGGCCAACAGCTATATGCCCGATCATCTGCACTGGTTGATTCAACTCAATGAACACTGGCCCCTCTCCACGGTTGTGAAGACCCTCAAGGCCCGTTCAGCACTCTCCATCAACCGCTACCTGTGTCAGTACGGGAGTCTATGGCAAAGAGCGTATTACGACCGTGCTGCCAGGAAGGATGAGGATGTTCGCCAAATTGCCCGATATAGCGTTGCCAACCCGTTGCGAGCTGGCCTGGCCCGGGATATTGGCGATTACCCCCATTGGGATTGCATCTGGATGACAGATGACGATGAAACACCGTTGGTCGAA
>CAMYIX010000011.1 GCA_947258615.1 uncultured Ectothiorhodospiraceae bacterium
TAGTATTGAAGCAAACGGCAAGAGCTATGAGACGGACGAAGAAGGTTACCTGGCTGACCTGAACACGTGGGACAAGGACGTGGCGGAAGTCATGGCCAACCTGGATGACTGCGAACTGACCGAAAATCACTGGGAAGTGATCAACTTTCTGCGCGAGTACTACGAGGAATACCAGATCGCCCCGGCGGTTCGCGTTCTGACCAAGGCAATTGGCAAGAAACTCGGCAAGGACAAGGGCAACAGCAAGTACCTGTATGAACTGTTCCCTTACGGCCCGGCCAAACAGGCCTGTAAATACGCCGGCCTGCCGAAACCGACCGGTTGCGTTTAATCAGACAGTAATGGTTGCAGGAGGGTGACCTCCTGCAACCGCCCTGTCTTCCTCCAACCACTACCGTAAGGGAGTTCAGAAACATGCCGTTTCTGACTATTGTTTATGCGCTGCTGTTCTATGTGGCCACTGCCCTGCTTGTCGGCGGCCTGGCCTACAAGATCCGTCAGTACGCAAAAACACCTGCACCGCTGAAGATACCGACGACGCCTGCGCCGGTTACACGCTCCGGCGTCGCCTTGCGTATGTTCAGGGAACTGGCATTTTTCGAAAGCCTGTTCAAGTCCAACAAGTGGATCTGGCTGTTTGGCTACCTGTTTCACTTTGGCATGTTCCTGGTACTGGCACGGCACCTGCGCTACTTCACCGATCCGGTATGGACCTGGGTGGACCTGATACAGCCGTTCGGCATGTATGCCGCGTTTGCCATGGCAGCCGGTCTGGCCGGGCTCTGGGCGCGCCGCTTCCTGGTTGACCGGGTGCGTTACATATCTGCCCTGTCCGACCACCTGATGCTCGCACTGCTGATGGCCATCGCATTGACCGGCATGGCAATGGACTACCTTACCCACACCGATATCGTGGCAGTGAAAGCCTTCTTCCTGGGCCTGATGTATTTCAACTGGCAGCCGCTTCCCCAGGACCCGGTGTTGCTGCTCCATCTGGCACTGGTGGCCGCGCTCATGATCATCTTCCCGATCAGCAAGCTGCTGCATGCCCCCGGCATTTTCTTTAGCCCGACCCGCAACCAGGTAGACAACCCGCGTGAACAGCGCCATCTCGCGCCGTGGGCCGCCAAGCTGGAAAACAAATAAACGAGTGGATGACTGGATCAGGAGCTGACCGTGGCTGATTTCGAAACACCGGAAATTAAAGAATACCCTGTCATCCCGCACCTCCAGGAAGGCGTGATGGCGCACAGCAAGCCGTTCGTCGCCAAAGAGGAGTTCCAGGAACAGCTGGGCTTTCCTGGTGAACTGGTCGACAACTGGGAACAGGTCGCCCTGGACAAGATGCAGGAGCTGACCGGCAAGTACAGGGGATTCCAGGTATTTCTGGATTCCTGCGTCAAGTGCGGCGCCTGCACGGACAAGTGTCACTATTATCTTGGCACAACCGATCCGAAGAACATGCCGGTGGCGCGCCAGGACCTGCTGCGCAAGGTCTACCGCCGCAACTTCACCTTTGCCGGCAAATACTTTCCCAAGCTGGTCGGCGCCGTCGATCTGACCAAGGAAGTGCTGGACGACTGGTACAGCTACTTCCACCAGTGCTCACAGTGCCGGCGCTGCTCGGTCTATTGTCCCTACGGGATCGACACCGCCGAGATCTCCATGGCGGCACGCGAGATCATGGACTGCGTGGGAGTCGGACAGAAGTACTGCAACGAGATCATCGGCAAGGTCTACAAGATCGGCAACAACCTGGGTCTGCCCGAGCCGGCCCTGGTAGACACCCTGGAAGGCCTGGAGGAAGAGGTCGAGGAAGACACCGGCGTCAAGGTACGCTTTCCGGTCGACGAGAAAGGCGCCGACGTACTGGTCGTCACCCCGTCGGCGGATTTCTTCGCCGAGCCCCACGTCGATGGCCTGATCGGCTACGCCAAGGTATTCCACGAGGCCGGCATCAGCTGGACCCTGAGTTCACACGCCAGTGAAGCGGCCAACTTCGGCATGTTCATCGGCAGCTACGAAAACATGCGCAAGGTCTCCATGCGCATCCGCGAGGCCGCCCTCGACCTGGGCGTCAAGCGCATCATCATGGGCGAATGCGGCCATGCCTGGCGGGTGGCCTACAGCTTCCTCAACACCCTGGCCGGCCCCTTCGACTTCCTGGATCCGAACTACCCGGTGCCGCAGCACATCCTCGAATTCACCCACGACCTCATTCAGCGCGGCGCCCTGACCCTGGACAAGTCGGCCAACGACGACATGATCATGACCTACCACGACTCGTGTAACGTGGCCCGGGCCTCGCGCATGGGATCCAGGCCCGGCGGCCAGTTCACCATCCCGCGTGATGTAATCAGGGCAAGTTGTAACCACTTTTTTGATATGCCTCAAGAAACTATTCACGAAGCCACGTATTGTTGTGGTGGTGGCGGCGGCCTACTGACCGACGATTTGATGGAACTGCGCGTCAAGGGTGCCCTGCCGCGGATGGAGGCACTCAAGCAGGTTGTTGAAGAACACGGTGTCACCCACATGGCCGCGATCTGTGCAATCTGCAAGAGCCAGTTTTCAAAGGTTTTACCCTATTACGGCTTTACCATGGACAGCATTGTGAGTGTTCACCAACTGGTCAGCAACGCGATCGTCCTTGGCAACAAACAATAATTTTCAATCGAAATCCGGTTCGGGTGACCAACCCGATCAGATGACAGGAGAACAGGCATGGCTACTTCTCGAGACGACATGGAAAAGCAGGATCTGACGTTTCTCCGCTACGAAGAGGGTGATTACACCTGGAAACGCCAGGTTGAGAACATCTTTGAAGGCGACCATTCGCACAAGTGCCCGACCTACGTGCACCGCACCCCTCCCTGCCAGGGCAGCTGCCCGTCGGGCGAGGATATCCGCGGCTGGCTGCAGATCGTGCGCGGTATCGAGAAGCCCACAGGTGACATGAGCATGGAGGAGTATGCCTTCCGCCGCTCCACCGATGCCAACCCCTTCCCGGCCATGATGGGCCGGGTCTGCCCTGCCCCCTGCGAAGACGGCTGCAACCGCAACAACGTCGATGATTTCGTGGGCATCAACGCCGTCGAGCAGTTCATCGGCGACTCCGCATACGAGCACAAATACACCTTCGACGCCCCGGAACAGCTGAGCGGCAAGAAAATCGCCATCATCGGCGGCGGCCCCGCCGGCATGGCAGCTGCCTACCAGCTGCGCCGCATGGGTCATGCCAGCACCATCTTCGATGACCACGACGAGCTCGGCGGCATGATGCGCTACGGCATCCCCGGCTACCGTACCCCGCGCGACGTACTGAATCACGAGTGTCAGCGCATCCTGGACATGGGCGGCATCGACACCCGCATGGGCGTACGCGTCGGCAAGGACGTCTCCATCGAGGAACTGGAAAAGGAATACGACGCCATCCTCTGGGCACTGGGATGCAAATCCGGCCGCAAGCTGCCGGTACCCAACAGTGATGCACCGAACTGCGTCTCCGGCGTGGCCTTCCTCGAGGCCTTCAACAAGGGCTCCCTGCAAGTCACCACCGACAAGGTGGTCTGTGTGGGTGGTGGCGACACCTCCATCGACGTGGTATCCGTCGCCCGTCGCCTCGGAAAGATCACCAACATCAACAAGGAAGAGCGTCCGGAACAGGTCATCGGCGGCTATGTCGCCCACGACTCTGCCTTTGCCGCGGCCCGCGAAGGCGCCGAGGTCACCCTGACTTCCCTGTTCGAGCGCGAGGAGATGACCGCGACCGAACACGAGGTCGAGGATGCCCTGCGCGAGGGTGTCACCATACTCAATGGCGTCATGCCGCTCGAGGTGGTTCTCGATGACGAGGGCATGGCCAAGGCGCTGAGGATGGCCAAGTGCGAAATGGTCGATGGCCGTCCGAATCCCGTCGAGGGCACCGAGTTCGAGGTGGAATGCGACCTGGTCGTCTCCGCCATCGGCCAGGGTGGTGACCTCTCCGAGGGTCTGGAATCAATGGACAACGGCCGTGGCCTGATTGACTCCGATGCCTTCTACCAGGTGCCGGGACGCGAAGGCCACTTCGTCGCCGGCGACATCATCCGGCCCCACCTGCTGACCACGGCGATCGGCCAGGCCTCGATTGCGACCGAGAGCATCGACCACTACCTCAAGCAGGAAGAACAGAAAAAACGGCCCAAGGTGGACGTTCACCACTTCGAGCTGCTGCAGAAACTCCACGAGGCCAATCTGGAGCCCGAAGAGTTCAACGCCGACGATCCAAACGAGGAACGCGGTACCGGCACAGGTAACTGGGCGGTACACAACTACGAGGACCGCTCTGAGGCCGAGATCATTTCATCTGACCGCCTGTTCCTGGGCCACTTCCCGTTTGTACCGCGCAACAAGCGCAGTTCCTACGGACCGTCGGCTGACGAGGTCCTCGGGCATTTCGCGGAACGCGGTGTTGGTCTGGACACGGAACAGGCGGCCAACGAGGCCGAACGCTGCATGAGCTGCGGCATGTGCTTCGAATGCGACAACTGCGTCATCTATTGTCCCCAGGACGCCATCTTCCGCGTCAAGAAGGACCAGGCCACGACCGGTCGTTATGTGGACACGGACTACAACAAGTGCGTTGGCTGCCACATCTGTGCCGATGTATGCCCGACCGGCTACATCGACATGGCCCTGGGTGATCACTAAGACGGTTATCACATGCGAAACCTGATGCAAAAAAGCCTGCGCATCCTGCTGAGCCTGACCGTGATGGCGGGCCTGCCCGCTTCCGCCAGTGCCGGTAGTGACTCACTACTCCCTGCCGTCCCGGAAGCACAGGACAGGTACAGCGCGACCCAGGGCTGTGTGGAGCCGACCGCGGAAATGCGCCGGAACCACATGGAGTACATCCTGCACCAGCGTGACGAGACCGTGCACAGGGGCATCCGCACCAAACAGTACAGTCTGGAACAGTGCATAAACTGCCACGTAAGCGACGCCCCCGATGCGCCGCGCTACAAAAACGACGAGCATTTCTGCAGCAGCTGTCACAGCTACGCGGCCGTCAGGATCGACTGTTTCCAGTGTCATGCAGACCGCCCGGTCAAGACACCCGGGATGAACAGCCTGTCCGGTCATGTGGAATCCGACAACAAACCCGCTGCATTGTCAGCCGAGCCACACCAGGCCCTGGCAACCGAGGTCATCAGCCATGACTGATAACGCGAATATCGATACCTACAGGCGGCGCTTTCTTGGCGGCACGGCAACCGCGCTTGCCGGCCTCAGTGTTGCGCCCGGCGTATTCCTGCACGAGGTCGCACAGGCACGCCCTGCAGATGAAGCGGTTACCAGTGAGGTCCGCTGGGGTATGCTGATCGACACCAACAAATGCGCGAACGGCTGCAACGACTGTGTCAGCGCCTGCAATGAAGAACATGGTCTCACCGGTCATGGCCGTCCCGAGACCGACGCGCAGTGGATACGCAAGGTCGACCTGCGCGACAAGCAGACCGGCCATACCCAGTCGCTTCCCCTGCTCTGCCAGCACTGCGAACATCCGCCCTGCGTGGATGTCTGCCCCACGGGCGCTTCCTTCAAGCGTGCTGACGGCATCGTACTGGTTGACAAACATATCTGTATCGGCTGCCGCTACTGCATGATGGCCTGCCCCTACAAGGCGCGCTCCTTTATCCACGAGGACCTGCAGGACCAGCTGCCCCATGCACCACGCGGCAAGGGCACGGTCGAATCCTGCACCTTCTGCGTGCACCGGGTTGATAACGACCGCACACCGGCGTGTGTCGAGGCCTGCACGGCCGAAAACCACAATGCCATGGTCTTCGGGGACATCAATGACCCCGACAGCGACATCTCCAAGCAGCTCAGACAGCACAGCAGCCGCCAGATTCGTGCAGATCTGAACCTCAATACCGGCGTTCGTTACCGGGGGATTTGATGAAACAGCAGATACAATTCAGGGAAATTGACGGTGGCATGCGGTTTTATTCGCTGCTCGGCTTCATCGGTCTGTTTGTTCTGGCCGGCCTGGGTGCGGCCTATTTCATGGAGCACAACGGTCACCACGTGACCGGCATGACCAACCAGATCGTCTGGGGCACACCCCATGTCTTCGCTGTGTTCCTGATCGTCGCTGCCTCCGGCGCACTCAACGTGGCCTCGATCAGCTCCGTATTCGGCAAGACACCCTACAAACCACTGGCCCGCCTGTCCGGCCTGCTGGCCATTGCCCTGCTCGTCGGCGGACTCGCGGTACTGGTACTCGACCTGGGCCGCCCTGACCGCCTGATCGTGGCGATGACCTATTACAACTTCAAGTCGATCTTTGCCTGGAACATCATCCTCTATATCGGCTTCATCGCGGTGGTCGCCGTGTACCTGTGGATGATGATGGAACGCAAGATGAATGCCTACACCAGACCGGCCGGCCTGACCGCCTTCATCTGGCGCCTGATCCTCACCACCGGTACCGGTTCCATCTTCGGTTTCCTGGTCGCGCGCGAGGCCTATGATGCAGCCCTGATGGCGCCGATGTTCATCATTATGTCGTTTTCCTTCGGCCTGGCCATCTTTATCCTGGTGCTGATGGCGGCCTGCAAATGGTCCGACCGACCGCTCGGCGACCTGATCCTCTACCGGCTGAAGAACCTGCTGGGCGTGTTCATCGCGGCGGTCCTGTACTTCGTCGTGGTATATCACCTGACCAATCTCTATATCACCGAACACCACGGTGTAGAGCGCTTTATCCTGCTGGATGGCGGCATCTACACCAACCTGTTCTGGTTCGTACAGATCCTGCTCGGCAGCCTGGTGCCACTGGCCCTGCTCTACCACCCGGCAACCGGCAAATCCCGCGGCTGGATCGGCATCGCATCCCTGCTGGTGATCATCGGCGGCCTGGCCCAGATGTACATCATCATCATCGGTGGACAGGCCTACCCGCTGGAACTGTTCCCCGGCATGGAGGTCACCAGTTCATTCTTTGACAGCGGCATCAATGCCTATGCACCGAGCCTGCCGGAGGTCGTCCTGGGGGTCGGCGGCATCGCCATTGCACTGGCCGCCGTGGTTGTCGGAATCCGGGTATTGCGCTTCCTGCCGGTGAGCCTGGCCGACGACCAGGTCGACCCGCACCATGCAGGCAAGACAGCCGAAGCTACGGCATAACTTAAACAGAAAGCCCTTCTACCGCAGAGACGCCGAGTACGCAGAGAAAGTTTTTTCTCTCAAGCCTGTGTTTATTACCTGCCAGCGCGACTATCCGGGTATATACAGGATCTTCTCTGCGCCCTCCGCGTCTCTGCGGTGAATATAATCAGCATCAACTGGCAACCCGCTCATGTCCCGTCTGCTGATTTCCGCGGCCCATAAATCTTCCGGGAAGACCACCATCACCCTGGGTCTGTGTGCGGCCATGGCGCAGCGCGGCCTGGCGGTCCAGCCGTTCAAGAAGGGTCCGGACTATATCGATCCGATGTGGCTCGGGCAGGCCGCCGGCAGGCCCTGCCACAACCTTGATTTCTACTGCATGTCGCATGACGAGATACGCTCCACAGTCGGTCATTACTCGGCGGATGCCGATATCGCGCTCATCGAGGGCAACAAGGGCCTGTATGACGGCCTCGACCTGGACGGCAGCAACAGCAACGCGGCCCTGGCCAAGCTCACAGACACGCCGGTGGTCCTGGTGCTTGACGCGCGCGGGATGACGCGCGGCATTGCCCCCCTGATACTGGGTTACCAGGCATTCGAGCCGGACATACAGATAGCCGGTGTCATACTCAACCAGCTGGGTGGCAGCCGCCACGAGGCCAAGTTGCGCCGCGTCATCGAGCACTATACCGACGTCACGGTCCTCGGCGGCGTACACCGGGATCCGGAACTGGAGATTGTCGAACGCCACCTGGGACTGATCCCCAGCAACGAGGAAGATACCTCGACAAGCCGTATCAGGCACATCCGGGATATCATCAGGGACCAGGTCGACATCGACCACCTGCTCGAGGTCGCCGGCCGCCGGCCGCTGGTTTATGAACCACTGGAGTTCGAACCGCCACCGGCGGCTGACAGGGTCAGGATCGGCATCGCCCGGGATGCCGCCTTCGGCTTCTATTACCCGGATGATCTCAAGGCCCTCGAACAGGCCGGCGCCGAACTGGTCAGCATCAATACCCTCGAGGACCAGCGCCTGCCGGAGCTTGACGGCCTGTTTATCGGGGGCGGTTTCCCGGAGACCCGCATGCAGGCGCTGGAGGCCAACAGCACCCTCCGGGAGCAGATACGCCAGGCCATAGAGAACGGCCTGCCGGCCTATGCCGAGTGTGGCGGCCTGATGTACCTGTCCCGCAGTATCAGCTGGCGGGGCAGGCGTTGCGAAATGGTCGGCGTCATACCCGGTGATGTCATCATGCACGACCGGCCCCAGGGTCGTGGCTATGTGCGCCTGCGGGAGCTGGCACAGCTGCCGTGGCCCCGGGAATCGGCCGGGGACGAATTTGCCGCCCATGAATTCCATTACTCCAGCCTGGAAAACCTGGACACGCCAATGGTCTATGCCTATGAGGTCACACGGGGTACCGGCATCGATGGCCGTCACGATGGCATCGTCATCAACAAGCTGCTGGCCTGCTACAGCCACATGCGCGACACCCGACAGCATCGCTGGGCACGCCGTTTTACCGATTTTGTCAGAGAACACAGGCGCTGAGACAAGGCCGTCACCAGCGCCTTATAATACGGGAACAGATAGAGAGGAATCAGCATGATCACAATTACACCCGCTGCCGCCGAGCAGATCCGCACATCTGCCAGGCAGGGCCAGATGGACGACCTTGCCATGCGTATCGCGGCCACCAAGAATCCTGATGGCAGCATCCACTACGGCATGGGCTTCGACGATAATCAGATGGACGGCGACATCCATATCAAGTCGGAAGGGATCGATATCGTGGTATCCGGGTCAAGCATGACCCTGGTACAGGGGATGACCCTGGACTTTGTCGAGCTTGAACCCGGGTCGTACCAGTTCATCTTCATGAACCCCAACGATCCGAGTTTCAAACCCTCTGATGAAGTCTGAGACCGCACGACCGGGCTGCTACGGGCGCCGGGGCGCCTGAGCGGGCACGAGCGGAAGGACAAACCTTACTGGCCAGCCTATGCCTCGCAGCGCTATACACAGTTCACCATTCGTGGAGCCCGGCAGGCTGACACTGCGTGGCCGGCTGCTGGTCCGGCTCTCCGGGCTGCTGCTGGTCCTGGTTCTACTCTGCCTGCTTGCCCTGACCGGCCCCGTAGCGCCTATCAGCGGCACCGGCCGGACCCTCGTCACCGGCCTGCTGTTTGTCGCGGGCTGCGGGCTGGCATTCTCCATCCTGTCCCTGGTCCAGAATCACCTGCTCGACCTGCTGGGTCAGATCAGGACCTGGGCCCGAAACCTGCGGGAGGGCCGCTACTCCGACCCGATCCCCACCCCTGTCGAGCACAGCTGCGCCGGTCTGGCTGAAGACCTCAACCAGCTGGGCAGCCGGCTGCGCACCCCGGCGGAAGCGGGGCCAGGCGTGGCCGGACCCAGGGAAGCAGAATCCGCCTCCCTGCAGGTACTGTACGAGGTGGTTTCCAGCATCAATACAGCACACGGTCTCGATGACCTGCTGAACCGTTTCCTGTTCACCCTCAAACGCATTACCACGGCACCGGCCGCCGTTATCTGGCTGACCTACCACCCGAACCGGGTGGAACTGGGCACCAGCAGCGGCATCGACGAGTCATTGATCGTGCGCGAACGCGCCGATGTCCGGCGCTGTCTCTATGAGCGCGCCATGACCGAAGGCAAGATCTGGGTCGATAAAAACCTCGATAAATGCGAAAAGATCGCCGGCAGGCCGTTTTTCCAGGGGCAGGATATCGCGCTGGTGTCCGTACCGATGCGCTACCGCGGAAATATCGTCGGGGTCATCAACCTGTTCCTTGAAAGGGCTGGGCTCGGGCGTATCGAATCGATGAAGCCACTGCTCAGCAGCATTGGCCATCACCTGAGTATCGCGGTAGAGCGTTCGCGCAGCGATGAGGGAACCCGCAAACACCTGATCGGCGAGGAACGCACCCGCATCGCGCACGAGTTGCACGACTCACTGGCCCAAAGCCTGGCCAGTATCCGCTACCAGGTCCGGGTACTCGACGAGACCCTGCACCAGGGCGATGAATCCACCACCTGGCAGCAACTGGAAAGAATCGAGAACAGCCTGGATGAGGCCAATACCGAGCTGCGTGAACTGATCTCGAATTTTCGCGCGCCGGTTTCCGGTCGTGGCCTGATCGGCGCCATCGAGCAGATCGTCAGCCAGTTCAGAAACGAAACGGAGATCAAGACCTACCTGCAGAAGGAATGGGCCGCCGACACCCTGTCGAATGAAACCGAGATCCAGATCCTGCGTATCATCCAGGAGGCCCTCTGGAACATCCGCAAGCACAGCCAGGCGAAGACCGTGCGCATCATGCTGCGCCACCGCTTCGGTGAAAACTACCATATACTGATCGAGGATGATGGCATCGGCTTCAGGGAAACAACCCAGGGGGCGCCCGGTGAACACGTAGGACTGACCATCATGCGTGAACGTGCATCCCGCATAGGCGGTGCACTGCGGGTCGAAAGCGAGCCCGGCGAAGGCACCCGCGTGGTGCTTGAATTCAGTGAGTCCAAAACACAAGGTGGCAAGGCATGAGCCTGAACATCATTCTGATAGACGACCATACTCTCTTCCGGGAAGGCCTCGAGGGGCTGCTGAGCCGACGCAATATCAATGTCGTGGCTGCGGTCGGCGACGGTCAGGAGGGGCTGCGACTGGCCAGGGAGCTCAATCCCGACGTCATTCTGCTCGATATGCGGATGCCGGAGATGGATGGCATGGACGTACTCCGGCAATTGCGCCAGAACGGATTCAGCAACCCCGTTGCCATGCTGACGACCAGCAGTGACGAACGCGACCTGGTCGAATCGCTGCGTAACGGCGCCCAGGGCTACCTGCTCAAGGACATGGAACCGGACCAGCTGGTGCTGGCCCTGCGCGACATTGTGGATGGCAAGACCGTCGTGGCCCCGGACCTGGCGCCGGTCCTGGCGCGCGTGGTCCAGGGTGACAGTATCGCACCCGCCAAGGAAAGCCCCTTCACCAAGCTGACACCGCGGGAAAACGAGATCCTTGCACTGCTTGCCGAGGGCCAGAGCAACAAGGTCATTGCACGCAACCTCGGCATCTCTGACGGGACAGTCAAACTCCACGTGAAATCCATCCTGCGAAAACTGGGTGTGCACTCGCGGGTTGAGGCCGCCGTCATCGCGGTCGAACAGGGACTGCGCGCCAACCGTGGCAGCGACCAGGACGGGCTGGGCTGATTCGGGTGGTTTGTGACGATGAAACGCTTCACCGATTTTGTCTCCGAAAGCCTGAAGCAGATTACCGAGTATTTTCCCTGGGATATCGAGGAAAAACTCGCCAGCGACTCCCCTCCCCTGATCCTGGATGTGCGTGAACCCGCTGAATTCGATGCCATGCACATCAAGGACTCTCTGAACGTACCCCGCGGGATACTCGAATCGGCATGCGAGTTCGGTTATGAAGAGACCGTCAGGGAACTCGTGGAGTCGCGTGAGCGCGAAATCGTTGTGGTTTGCCGCTCGGGCAATCGCAGTGCGCTTGCCGCCTTTACCATGCAGCTGATGGGTTACCGGAATGTCGCCTCACTCAAGACCGGACTGCGCGGCTGGAATGATTATGAACTGCCGCTGGTCAACGCGGCCGGGAAAATGGTGCCGGTAGAACAGGGTGACGACTTCTTTACCGCCCGGCTCAGACCGGACCAGTTCGAACCCGACAGACAACAGACGTCCGCTGAAAATCAGACGTAGTGCTTGCGATCGGCGCGGCGCCGGCCGGCCTGCTGGACGATCACGCCGGCCACCCGGTCCAGGTTCGGCATCTCTATGGTTTCGTGCCCTTCCTGCAGGGTCTGCAGCCGGTAGCTGTCCCCGGCATAGACCAGCTGCCGGAAGATGTATTCATCTTCGTGGCGCACCAGCACGTAGCAGCCGTCGGTGATCACACCCTCCGGGTCGATGATAATGATGCAACCGTCACTGAATTCGGGGGACATGCTGTCGCCGATGACCCTCAATGCAAACGGTTCGGCACCGCAACTTCCGCTCTCCATGTTCGTTACCTTTGTGCTGGATTGGTCCACGGGCAGGCCGCGACCAGCCTGGAGGATTATTGTCCCATGCCCGCCAGCCATCGACAAGCCGATGAACCTACATAACCATTCATAACATATACTTAGACGGCTCTTTTAATACCTTGCAATAAGTAGCGTTTTGATCCCAGAGTGGTCACAGCCCGTAGAAGTCGTGGTACCAGGCGACGAAATTGGCGACCCCCTGCTCCACAGAGGTTTCCGGCTTGTAGCCCATGTCATTGACCAGGTCCGTAACATCGGCGTAGGTATCCGGTACGTCGCCCGGCTGCAGGGGCAGCAGGTTCTTTTCCGCCTGCTTGCCGAGGCACTCCTCCAGGACCTCGATGTAGCGCAGCAGGTCGGTTGGCTGGTTATTGCCGATGTTGTACAGACGGTAAGGCGCCGTACTGGTTGCGGAATCGGGCGCATCGCCGGACCAGTCCGGGTCGGGCTCCGGCACCCTGTCGAGCACGCGGATCACGCCTTCGACGATGTCGTCGATATAGGTGAAATCTCGCCGGTGTCTGCCGTAGTTGAACACGTCGATGGGCCTGCCCGCCAGGATATTCCTGGTGAACAGGAACAGGGCCATGTCCGGCCTTCCCCACGGCCCATAGACGGTAAAGAAGCGCAGGCCGGTGGTCGGCAGGCGGTAGAGGTGACTGTAGGTATGCGCCATGAGCTCGTTGGCCTTCTTGCTGGCCGCATACAGGCTGACCGGATGGTCGACATTGTCATGCACCGAAAACGGCATACTGGTGTTGGCCCCGTAAACCGAGCTGCTGGAGGCGTAGACCAGGTGTTCGACACCGTTATGGCGGCAGCCTTCGAGGACATTGGTGAAGCCAACCAGATTGGTATCCACGTAGGCATGCGGGTTTTCAATCGAGTAACGCACCCCCGCCTGGGCGGCCAGGTTCACTACCCGGTGCGGCCTGTACTGTTCGAAGACCTGCGCCATTCCGTCGCGGTCTTCCAGATTGATGCGGACATCGGCAAAACCGTCATAGTCGCTGGTCCGCGCCAGACGTGCCTGTTTCAAGTTCACGTCATAATAGTCATTCAGATTGTCGATGCCGACGACCTCGTCCCCGCGCTCCAGCAGCCTCAGGGAAAGCGCCGATCCGATAAAACCGGCCGCGCCGGTAACAAGTACTTTCATTCGGGTTTATGTCCTGTATTAAAAATGAGAATAACTGACCAGGCGGATCACAAGCGGCCGTCTACTGTCTCCGCCGGTAAAAGGTACTTTACATCGAACAGGATGCCGCCGGGTTTACAGTAGTCACGCAGACCACTGGCACCGAGCTCCCGGAACTGGTCATGCGCAACGGCAATGACCACCGCATCGTAGCCATTGCGGGCGGGCTTCTGAACAAGCTCGACACCGTATTCCATCCTGGCCTCATCACCATCAACCCAGGGGTCATGCACATCCACCCGGGCGTTATAACCCTGCAATTCCCTGACCACATCCACGACATGGGAATTGCGCAGGTCCGGGCAGTTCTCCTTGAAGGCCAGCCCGAGCATGAGAATCTTCGACCCGGACACCTGTATCCTGTTGTTCACCATCAGCTTGACGACCTGCTCGGCCACGTGACGGCCCATACCGTCGTTGATGCGCCGGCCCGCCAGGATAATCTCCGGGTGATACCCGATCTCCTGGGCCTTGTGGGTCAGGTAATAGGGGTCGACGCCGATGCAGTGTCCGCCGACCAGGCCCGGACGGAACGGCAGGAAATTCCACTTGGTACCGGCCGCCTCCAGCACCTCCTCGGTGTCGATGCCCATGCGGTTGAAAATCAGCGCCAGTTCATTGATCAGCGCGATATTCAGGTCGCGCTGGGTGTTCTCGATCACCTTGGCCGCTTCAGCGACCCGGATACTGCTGGCCCGATGGGTCCCCGCATCGATCACGCTCCGGTAGAGGTCATCCACGAAGGCCGCGACCTCCGGTGTCGACCCGCTGGTGACCTTGAGGATGGTGGTAACGCGGTGCTCCTTGTCACCCGGGTTTATCCGTTCCGGGCTATAGCCGGCAAAAAAATCCTTGTTGAATTCCAGGCCCGAGACGGCCTCGAGCACCGGTACACAGACCTCCTCCGTCGCACCGGGGAACACGGTGGATTCGTATATGACCACGTCCCCGCTTTTCAGCAGCCGGCCTACGGTTTCGCTGGCACCCTCGAGGTAGGACAGGTCGGGGCGCTTGAACCGGTCAATGGGGGTCGGCACCGTCACGATATAGATATTGCAGCCGGCGAGCTCACCCGGCTCGCTGGTGAACCGCAGCTGTCCCGCCGCGGCCAGTTCCGCGGATGTCACCTCACGGGTACTGTCGTTCCCGGCAAGCAGCTCCCGGATCCGGTCTTGCTTCAGGTCCAGTCCCAGCGTCGGGTAGTGTTTACCGAATTCGACGGCCAGCGGCAGGCCTACGTAACCCAGGCCCACGACGCCGATTTTCACTTCCTTGAGGTCTAGCATGATCTGGTTCCCAGATAATTCAGAGTAATTTCAGGCAGGCCGAAATCAAAGCAAGGGATTCTAGCAGATTGATTGGTGGAAGTATTTGGGGTCTGCGGGGAGAGGACAATTGACCCGCCGCAGCCGGCACCGTAATATTCTGACTCTCGGAATCACGGGGCGATTAGCTCAGCGGGAGAGCACTGCCTTCACACGGCAGGGGTCACTGGTTCAATCCCAGTATCGCCCACCATATTCCCTCCGTATTTTCAGCAACTTCCCTCCCCGCTATTCATGCTACTTGCGTAAATTTTGCCTTGGGGGGAAATTCGGGGTAAAAAAACGATTCCCAGATGGCAGCCGATGGGGAAATGTCTACACAACTCCCCTCCCCTGTCCGACCCCGCCGACCCGGGCGGCTTGCTAATGTATACCCGTCCGATACGCCCACCCGGTATGGGAAGCCCACGGACTGCACCGGCCCCCGACATGAGGCCTTTGCTTTTTCTGCCTTGTGCAGGCTTTTCCGTACTTTCCCTAGTAAATCGCATCCAGCAACAGGAAACCACCCAGCAGGACAGCTATCCATAACACCATGCTGCCTGTAGGCCAGTGCGAGGCCAGGTGATACTCGGTCAGAGACGAGCGTATCAGGGTCTCCCGCATACGCTTCAGCGGGCCTTTTTGTGCATCCGACAGTCTGGTGCATCCGACAGTCTGTGAGCGAGTTGCTGCATGCCATGGCGTACAAAACCCGCACTCCTCGGCAGGAGTTTGCGATAAAGCCATTCAGCATCGATATTGACCGAGTGCAGTTCAGGCGGGTACAGGCCCTGCTTGTTCAACCAGACAAACGCCAGGGCAGAGAAAAACAGCAGTTGTAACTGGGCCAGTACATGCGTGGTGTCGTACGGCCAGTAGTCGACTTCCCAGGGCAGCAGGGCGTAGAGGTACTGTGGCTGGGAACCGATAAATATGCACAATACCGCCGCGATACTCATGGCAATGAGCATATTGCCGGGTGCCTCTTTCGTACGGATGCCTGCATCATGCGCAAAAAACGCAAAGTACGGGATCTTGATCCCGGCATGATGGAATACACCGGCTGAGGCAAATAACAGCATCAGCCAGAGGTAGTTGTAGCCCTCCTCGATCATGGCGGTCATGACCATGGACTTGCTGACAAAACCGCTGAATAGCGGGAACGCGGATATGGAGGAAGCCCCGACGATGCACAGCAGTGCCGTCTTGGGCATGGATTTGTACATGCCGCCAAGATCGGAGCCATTGATGTTACCGGTCCGGTACAGGACGGCACCCATGGTCATGAACAACAGGCCCTTGAACAGGACATCATTAAATGCGTGGGCCACCGCGCCGTTCAGTGCCAGTGCAGTCCCGATACCCACGCCGCAGACCATGAAGCCTATCTGGTTAATCATGCTGTAGGCCAGCACGCGGCCGATACCCACGCCGCAGACCATGAAGCCTATCTGGTTAATCATGCTGTAGGCCAGCACGCGGCGCAGATCGTTTTCGATGACTGCGTAGAAAATGGGGAAGCAGGTCATCACTGCGCCGATATAGACCAGCAGTTCAGTGCCCGGGAAGCCGCGCGCCAACGCATATACCGCCACTTTGGTGGTGAATGCGGACAGAAACACGGTGCCCGTCACCGTTGCTTCGGGATACGCGTCGGTGAGCCAGTTGTGGAGAAAAGGAAAGGCGCACTTTATGCCGAAAGCGATGAATATAAGCCAGCCGCCGATGCCTTCCAGGCCGATGAACTCAAAGGCGAGCGACCCGGTCTGGTAATAGTGGACCAGTGCACCCGCCAGCAACAGTACCCCCGACATCACCTGAATGATCAGGTAGCGCATACCCACGCGGATGGCCCGGTCTGTCCGGTTTGCCCAGACCAGGAAAACGGAACTGATCGCCAGCAGCTCCCAGAAAATGAACAGTGTAATAAGGTCTCCGGCAAACACGGCACCCAGCGCACTGCCGGCATACACCATGACCGAAACCTGTTGCATGGT
>CAMYIX010000012.1 GCA_947258615.1 uncultured Ectothiorhodospiraceae bacterium
TCACGATGGTTTCCATGATGACGATTTCGATCGTGACGGGTTCCATGACGATGACCTCGACCGGGACGGGTTCCACGACGACGATCTGGATCGTGACGGTTTCCACGATGATGACATGAACAAGGATGGCTTCCACGATGACGATATGAATCATGACGGTATGCATGATATGAGCTGAGCATCGTTTCATACTGCAGGTACGTGAAAAGGGGATATCGATATACTGACATGTGATGGCTGGTTAAGGGTATCCAGCGAGAGGCTGCTTGTAGTTATAAATAGTGGGGATTCGGTGCCGCTGATTGCTCATTTCTGTTTCACGTAGCATGCAGCGCCAGCGTTACTTATAGATATTTACCATAATATATTGGTGGCCTTTGAACTGCCGTTTTTCTTTGTGCTGTATGTCCGGGTTTGGCCGGGAGTCGTCGTTTAGCTACCACGAATATTAGTGGCTAGTGTAATTCCTAGGACGACCCAATCCGGAAGTTCAGGATTTTTCTTTGAAGGTCAGGAACGCAACTGCAAGCGGACCTTACAGGTAGGCAGCAATATGGCTACTTCAGATACTTTCCTGTAACTCAGCACACTGAATACGGCCAATTTAAACGCGGGGATTCAGGGGCACGGATGCCGGCGAGACGGCCGGCTCCCGCAGGAGTCTACTCGCCTACAGGAACATGGGTGAGGGACGCGAACAGGGCAGATATTTTCTACTGCAATATCTGAAATCCCCGCGTCCACACGGGATTTGTGGACGGTTTCCCTACGAACCGGTTTGGTTTACAGCGAGTCAATGCATAACTCTTAATATGTATTAATCCGCGTTACCTGCGGCCTCATCCGCAGGGAATGCCGACTCCGGAGCGTTTGGCACTCCCACGGTTATCCTCGGAAAATCAAACTTGGAAAAGGGTTTCCCGGTGGGCTCGCTCTGACCAACCGCTCTGTTGCCCAGCGCCAGGATGGGTTCCAGTTTGGCAATCTCTGCCTCGTCGGGCCGGAAGGTGGTAAATTTCTGGTCGATCAGCTTAATGTCCTGGTACCAGATCTCGAAGACCCAGTCGCCCTCGACCAGTTCGTAATCTTCATCGAGACCGTACCCGGTATAGCCGATGGCCTGGCTGGCGCTGACTTTCCCCTTGATCATATAGTCGGAGCCTGTGGAAACCGACCCATCGGGCAAGGTCATTGCAGGGTGTTTCAAGACCCGCCTGAGGTCGGCATAGCCTGTCTGCTCCGGGAGCGGCCAGACCCGGAATTGCAGGTACATCTGCACACCCTTGATCAGGGGGATACGGTCTGTTGACCTGACCAGTTCAACCACCGGTTTCAACACCGACTTGCCGGTACTGGTGCTGGGGTCGTCAATTACCCCGCCGCTGCGGACCAGCCGGTACAGGCCGGCGCGGCCCACGTGCCCCTTGAGGGTTTGGTCGAGATCGTCCGCTGCCTTTTCAGTTGCCGCACGCTCAGTTGTCGCCACGCCCCCGGCGTTGTCTTGTGGCCCGGGGGAATTTCTTTCACATCCGCACAGTGCGAGCAGCAATGCAACGGGAATCAGATACTTCATGGAAAGACATTTCCTTTTTCGATGGTTGATATTTGCGTGTATTAATAATCAAGCATATAAAATTATTTCGCGACTGAAAACCACGCCTGCGCCTTCGTTTGCTATAAAAAACCCGGCGGGTGGTTCACCCGCCGGGTCTCACTACTATGACCACGTGCCAGCCGGCTGCTTGTATAATTCCGGCCGGTTGCGGCTTCACCCTACTGGACGAAGGCCTCGTGGATGGTCATCACCATACGCGGATCGATGGTCTCGATGACACCGTCAGGCAGGATGCTGGTGTCGTCGTCGGTGCCGTCGCCCTGGGCGACGAAATTGAACACCGCGATCGGCATGGCACAACCTTCGTTGCCCTCGCCCAGGCCGTAACCATCGGCCGGATTACCGGTACATGAGCCACTGGCACCGTCCATGTGTGCCGCATCGATGCGGTACTCGAGGATTGCGCCGCCCGGCTTGAAGCACTGGTTGGCCGGATGTCCCGGACCATTGTTGCCATCACCGTCCGGGTCACAACCCGGATTGGCGGCAGAGGCACCGGCATACAGGGTCTCGACGTCACACTCGTCACCGGTCAGCGTCCCGCCATTGGCGAGTACTTCCTGCTGGACAAACTCACAGCCCGGTCCGGACATGCGGTTGATGGTCACACCGGCGATCACGTTCACACCCGGATCCAGCGCAATACTGCCGGTCCGATGATCCTCACCGGGTCCGGCAGCAAAGATGTGCTGGCGGAACACGCTCGGGTTACAGGGAGGAGGGCCACTTGGATTGGGACTGGCCCCCGGTGCTTCGCCTCTCAGGCATTCCCTGGAACGCGAACGGCGGGTGCCCCACAGGGTGCCGTCCTCGGACATGCGGATGGCGCGCAGGTTGTCGCGGCGGTTCGGTGAATCGTAGCCAGTATCCGAATCATCGTAGTTAAGCGAATCACCAGGGCAACCCTCATCGCCACAGTTGGACAGATCGATCACACGAAGGACCTTGGCCTCGTTACTGTGCTTGCCCAGTACAAAATTCCCAGGTGTATTGGAGCCAGTACCATAACTTTGTGGGTTGATACCGGCCTTCCAGTCAACCACAAACACTGCATCACCGTGGAACATGCTGATGAACAGGCCCGTGTCCTGGTCGTACACCAGCACACGGCCGTTGGCGCCGCGTGTCTCGGTGCTGTAGACCGGCGGGAAGTACAGATAGGACGAGTTGGTCGACGCGCCGACCGGTACTCCCGGAGGCGCGTTGTAGTTGATTCCACTCTCACCGGGACCCATTGAATCCGAGTTGGAGGCGTTGAAGAAGTTGGCGTCACAAACGGTCTGTGCGACATTGCCGTTCGGCATATAGCCACTGCCGAGCAAGCGTGGCACCCAGCCAAAACCGCCACCGTTCGGGGATGGCGACGTTGGCAGGGTGGGCGCGGTGCGGATCGGCGTGCCGTTACGATGGAACTCGGTCACCGCATGCTGAGCCGCACTGGTAATCAGGGCATGACCGTCCTGGCCACCGGACA
>CAMYIX010000013.1 GCA_947258615.1 uncultured Ectothiorhodospiraceae bacterium
GGTGGTTGCCCATCGGGTAGTCGGCGTATTCGATGGCGAGCATCCAGGCACTGAACAGCGCCCACAGGAACGGTGCGGCCAGGTTGACGGCCGGGACCAGGAACAGCAGTCCCAGCGGCAGGGCGCGCAGCAGGAAATAGAGCAGCTTGCGCAGCTCGGACAGCAGGCTGGGGACGATGTCCTTCACTAGCGCGCGCCAGCCCCCGGTGTCCTCCAGCGGGGCACCGGTGAGGTGCCGCTCCACGGCCTCGGCCAGCAGACCATTGAAGGGGGCGGCAAGCAGGTTGGTCACCAGGGAAAAGGTATAGAACACCAGCAGTACCGCAGTGAGCACGAAGATCGGCCATAACAGGTAGCGCATCCAGTCGAGCCAGCCCGGCAGCCAGCCCAGCAGCCAGCCCAGCAGGACCTCCAGCAGCTGGATGCCGACCACGATACCGGTGGTGAACACCACCACGCTAACCAGCAGGGGTACGGCGACATAGCGGCGCAGTCCTGGCTGGCGTATCAGCCTGAGACCCTGGCGGAGGTAGTGCGCGCCCTTGATGAAGTCTTTCATGGTGTCTGCCGTGTTCCTGTCAGGCCCTGCTTTGCCAGCAGGGCCGCGCCATAGGCGGCCTCCTGGTGCAGGGCGGCAATAACGGGGACCCCGAGCAGTGTCTCACGGATGCGTCGCCATGGCTCGTTTACGGCGCCGCCGCCCACGGTCTGGACCCGCTGCGGGTAGGGCGCCCCCAGCCGCTCCAGCAGCCGGTAGCCGCGCTGTTCGATGGTCGCGATCCCTTCCAGCAAGCCCTGAAAGAACAGGCCGTCGTCTGCCGGGCGCGGCGTCAGCCGCGGCCGCAGCCCGGGATTGTCTTCGGGAAAGCGCTCCCCGGGGGACGGCAGCGGATAGTAGTCCAGCCCGGTCGGCCGTTCCGGCTGCAGGCTGGCCGTCAGGCGCTCGATGTCCGCCTGGCTGAAGAACTGACGCAGGACGCCGCCGCCGCTATTGGAGGCGCCACCCACCAGCCAGCCGTCACCCAGGCGGTGGCTGTAGACCCCGTAGGCCGGCGCAAACACCGGCCGGGCGGAGCGGACCTTGAGTACCAGGGTGCTGCCCAGTGCGGTAACGGCCTCGCCGGGGCCGGCGCCGGTGGCGATAAAACCGGCCGTGCTGTCGGTGGTGCCGCTGACAATGCGGGTGCCCGGGGCGAAGCCCCAGCGGCGGCAGTATGCTGCGGTCATGGTGCCGACGGGCCGGCCGGCGGGGACCACCTCGGGCAACAGGCGGCGTTCGACGCCCAGTTCATCCAGCCAGTCGGGCCAGCCGCGCGTGACCGGGTCGTAGCCGAGTTTCAGGGCATTGTTCTCGTCCGAGACCCCATAGCGGCCCGCCAGCCGGCCGCTTAGCCAGTCGGCCTGGTGCAGGGCATGGCGGGCGTCGTCCGCTGCGGCGGTGGCCTGCAGGTAGAGCAGCTTGGCCAGGCTGGAGCTGGCCCCGTGGGCGGCACTCCCGGCCGGTGCGGAGGTGCCGATCTGGCGGGCCTGGTCCACGGCGCGCGCATCGTTGTACATCAGGGCGGGCGTCAGCGGCTGGCCCCGGGCGTCCGTCAGCAGCAGGGTGGCCGAGGTGGCATCGATTGCGAGGGCGGCCACGCCCTGCAGCGGGATCCGGTCCCGCAGCGCGTCCAGGGCCCTGGCGAGCGCGTCCCACCAGTCCTGCGGGTCCTGTTCCAGTACGCCAGCGTGACGTTGCGGTGTGTCCAGTGCCGACCGGGACTCGGCCTGCACCCCGCCCTGGGCATCGATGACGCAGCAGCGGCAGCCGGAGGTGCCGAGATCGATGCCGAGGTAAAGCGACACGGTGGCTGCGGTTCCGGGACGGCTGACCTGGTGGCGGCTACGGGAACACGGCCCCGGACCGCGGTCAGCCGAGGTCTACCGGAGGTAGCGGGGACCAGCCAGCCTCGCGGTGCTCGACCACCACGTCGGTATGGATGCCGCCGCGGACATAGAATTCCGCGCGCAGCCGCATAAAGCGCGGCTGGCAGGCGGCCACCAGGTCGCCGAGGATGCGGTTGCTGACGTCCTCGTGGAAGGCCCCCTCGTCGCGGAACGACCAGATATACAGTTTCAGGGACTTGAGCTCGATGCAGCGGGCAGCGGGAATGTATTCCAGGTGCAGGGTGGCGAAATCCGGTTGCCCGGTCTTCGGGCACAGGCAGGTGAACTCCGGGATCCGGATACGGATGGTGTAGTCGCGCCCGGGGTGGGGGTTGGCGAAGGTTTCCAGTTCCTTGCTCGGCTTCGTCGTCATGGGCGGCAGGGTACTAGCCCTTTGCTGTCTTGTTTTTTATCTGCACTCTATTCATCATCTCAGCATATTGTGTGATTCTACCGCAGTCCAGTGAGAAATGCGGGCTGCACACAAGATAGTGGGTGCAAGCGAGTCCAGATTACAAACAGGTTGTATCCGGCGGCACATATCTTGTATCTTTGCCGCCCATGCAGTTGACCAAGATCAAGCTGGCCGGGTTCAAGTCCTTCGTCGACCCCACCACGATCTATCTGCCGTCCCATCTGGTCGGTGTAGTCGGTCCCAACGGCTGCGGAAAATCCAATATCATCGATGCCGTGCGCTGGGTCATGGGGGAGAGTTCCGCCAAGCACCTGCGCGGCGATTCCATGGCGGATGTCATCTTCAACGGCTCCACGGCGCGCAAGCCGGTGGGGCATGCCAGTGTCGAGCTGACGTTCGACAACTCCGACGGTACCGTGGCCGGCCAGTACGCCGGCTACAACGAGATTTCCATTCGTCGCCAGGTGTCCCGTGACGGGACGTCCACCTATTTCCTCAACGGTTCACGCTGCCGGCGCCGCGATATCACCGACATCTTCCTGGGTACCGGGCTGGGCCCGCGCAGTTATTCCATCATCGAGCAGGGCATGATTTCACGCCTGATCGAGGCCAAGCCGGATGATCTGCGAGCCTTTTTCGAGGAGGCGGCCGGGATCTCCAAGTACAAGGAGCGCCGGCGCGAGACCGAGAACCGCATCCGTCACACGCGCGAGAACCTCGACCGTCTCAACGACCTGCTCGAGGAGATCGAGAAACAACTCGACAAGCTGAAGCGCCAGGCGCGCGCGGCCGTGCGCTTCAAGGAGCTCAAGGAAGAGGAGCGCCAGGTCAAGGCAGAACTGCTGGCCCTGCGCTACAGCGCCCTGCACGAAGACTGCAGCGAACGCGAACGCCGGATACAGGCGGACGAGCTCGAGATGGAATCGGAACTGGCCGCGCAACGTGCCACCGAGGCCGAGCTGGAAAGGCTGCGAGCCAGCATGACCGGGGCCAACGACACCTTCAATACCGTCCAGGGCCGCTATTACAAGCTGGGTGCGGATGTCGCGCGTATCGAGCAGGCCATCCAGCACAGCAAGGAATCGCGCCTGCAGCAACAGCAGGAGCTGGAGCGCGCCGAGCGGACCCTGGGCGAGATCGGCACGCACATCGAACATGACACAGGCAGGCTGGAAGAACTGGTGCGCGACATCGACGCCATCGAGCCGGAACTGGCCGGGGCGCGCACGCGTGCCGATGAGTCCGCCGCCGTACTGCACGATGCCGAGCGGGCCATGCAGGCCTGGCAGGAGGAATGGAACGAGTTCAACCAGCGTTCGGCGGACAGTTCCCAGTCGGCGCAGGTGGAGCGCACCCGCATCGACCACCTCGAACGTCACCTGCAGCAGCTGGAGGAACGCCTGCAGCGCATGGACCAGGAGCAGCAGACCCTGGACAACTCCACGCTGGAAACCGAGGTCGACCAGCTGATCAACGCGGCGACCGACCAGGAGGAGCTGGCGGCAGGAAAACAGTCGCTGCTGGTCGCGTCCAACACGCGTATCACGGAGATCCGTGCCGCCACCGAGCAGCAGCAGCAGGAACTCAGCGTCCTGCAGAGCTCGCATCATGATTTGCGCGGCCGCCTGTCCTCGCTGGAAACTTTGCAGCAGGCCGCCCTCGGGCAGGGTTCGGACCGGGTCAGCGGCTGGCTGGAAGCGCAGGGCCTCAGCGAGGCGCCTCGCCTCGCCCAGCAGCTCCAGGTCGAGTCTGGCTGGGAGCATGCGCTCGAGACCGTGCTGGGCTCCTACCTCGAGGCCGTTTGCGTGGACGGGCTGGACGATGCCGAGCGCCTGCTCGCCGGTCTGGAACAGGGGGCGATCTCCTTGTTCGATACCCGGGCGCGTGCCGGCAGCGGGTGTGCCACGGACCGGCTGGCCGCGCTGGCCGACAAGGTGCAGGCGCCCTGGTCAATGGGTGCCCTGCTGGATGGTGTCTATGCCGCCGACACGCTGCACCAGGCGCTGGAACTACGGGACTCCATCGCCGTGCACGAGTCCATCGTGACCCGGGACGGTATCTGGCTGGGCAGCGGCTGGTTGCGGGTCTCGCGTGATGCGGACGAGAAGGCCGGTGTACTGCAGCGCGAACGGGATATCGGCCGTCTGCAGGAAGAGATTGCCGAACAGGCGGGCCGTATCGAGACCCTGAACGACGGCATAAGCCGTGCCCGCAGCGCGCTGGTCGCTGCCGAGGCGGAGCGCGAACAGCTGCAGGAGGGTTACAACCAGGCGCACCGCCAGGCGAGTGAATTGCAGGCCAAACTTGCCTCCTGCAAGTCTCGCATCGAGCACCACCAGACGCGCAGCGAGGATGTGCTGAAGGAGACCGAGGCCCTGCGTAGCCAGAGGGCGCACGAACAGGAGGAGTATGCCGCGGCACAGGCGCGTATGCAGGAGGCCCTGGGCGCCATCGAGACCCTGACGGCCGAACGCGAAGAACGCAGCCGGCGCCAGCAGGCCCTGACCGCCGCGCTGGGCGATGCCCGCGAGCAGGCCACTGCTACCCGGCAGTCTGTGCATGATCTGGCGCTGCGGGCGGAGTCGATACGCACGGCACGCGGCTCAATCGAGCAGAACCTGGAGCGCATGCGCGAGCAGTCCCGGCAGCTGCTCAGTCGCCGTGACGAACTCAGCGGCATCCTGGCGCACGGGGACACGCCCATTGTCGAACTGGAGTCCGAGCTCGGCACGCTGCTGTCACGGCGCATGGAGGTGGAGACCGAGTTGTCAGACGCGCGCAAGCAGGTCGAGGCCATCGAGCATGGCGTGCGTGAGCAGGACCAGGAACGGATACGCAGGGAGCGCAGCGTCAGTAACCGGCGCGAGCAGGTGGAACAGGAGCGCATGGCATGGCAGGAGATCAAGGTGCGCAGCGACACCCTGATGGAGCAGATCAATGAGGCCGGGTTTGACTACCCGGAGCTGTTTGCCTCCATCGATGCCGAGGCCACGCTCGAGGCCTGGTCGGAACAGGCGGAAAAGCTTGAAAAACGCATCCAGCGGCTCGGGCCGATCAATCTGGCCGCGATCGAGGAATACGACGAGGAGTCCCAGCGCAAGGTCTACCTGGATGCCCAGCATGCCGACCTGACCGAGGCGCTAGAGACCCTTGAGCATGCGATCGGCAAAATTGACAAGGAGACCCGTGCCCGTTTCAAGGAGACCTTCGACAAGGTCAATTCGGGCTTCCAGGAGCGCTTCCCGCGGCTGTTCGGTGGGGGGCATGCCTACCTGGAGCTGACCGGCGAGGACCTGCTGGACACCGGGGTCACGGTGATGGCGCGGCCGCCCGGCAAACGCAACAGTACCATCCACCTGCTCTCGGGCGGGGAGAAGGCCCTGACGGCGATTGCCCTGGTGTTCTCCATCTTCGACCTCAATCCCTCACCGTTCTGCATGCTCGACGAGGTCGATGCCCCGCTGGATGACGCCAATGTCGGCCGCTATTGCGACATGGTGCGGGAGATGTCCGGGCAGGTTCAGTTTATCTTCATCACCCATAACAAAATCACTATGGAGATGGCCAATCAACTCACCGGCGTGACCATGAACGAACCGGGCGTCTCGCGCCTGGTCTCCGTGGATATCGATGTCGCCGTTGAAATGGCCGCGATGTAGCCGGTTTTCCATTATCATTAGCGCACGTTTGGAAGCCGGGCCCTGATTCATGGAAAATATGCGCTGGATACTGCTGCTCGCCGGGATCATCATCGTCCTCGGCATCTACCTCTTCAGCCGCCTGCAGGGCCGGCGCCGCGGCTCGTCCCGACCCGCCGGGCAACCGTACATGGAAGCCGACAGCCGCATCGACCCCCTGTTCGACGATATCGGTGACAGGGCCGATGTCGATGCCGAACTGGAAGGCCTGGGCCAGCTGATCGCCGAGGACAGTTCGCGGCAGCGGGGCCAGGCGCCGGCTGCAGCGGTGCCAGTTGCCTCGGCCATGCCGGACAAGGTGGTCACCCTGTTTGTCATGGCGCCGCCCGGTGTCCCGTTTCGTGGCAGCTTCCTGATGGAGGCCATGGGCAAGGCCGGACTGGAATTCGGCGACATGCAGATCTTTCATCAACTGCTGCGTCACAATGGCCGTGACAGTGTGCTGTTCTCGGTCGCGAACATGCTGGAGCCGGGCACCTTCGACCCGCAGTCCATGGACGACTTCTCCACCCGCGGGCTGGTGCTGTTCCTGCAGCTGCCGGCTCCCGTCGATGCCGTCAAGGCCTTCGATGCCATGGTGGCGGCCGCCCGTTCGCTGGCCAGCAGCCTGGAAGGCAGTGTGTACGACTCCAACCAGAGCGTGCTGACCCAGCAGACTGTCAGTCACCTGCGCGAAGACGTTATCGACTATCAGCTCAGGCAGCGGGTCGCACAAACGGCCTCATGAGCGTGCCGAAGGCGGTGCGTCAGCGTGCCGGTGAACTGCACAGGCAGCTGCATGAGCACAACTACCGCTATTACGTACTCGACGCACCGGTCATCACCGATGCCGAGTACGATCGCATGCTGCGTGAACTGCAGGACCTCGAGGCGCAATACCCCGGGCTGATCACCCCGGATTCCCCCACCCAGCGGGTCGGCGCGGCCCCGCTCAAGGCCTTCGGTGAGGTGCAGCATGCCGTGCGCATGCTGTCGCTGGACAACGCCTTCAGCGACGCGGAACTCGCCGATTTCGACCGCCGCGTGCGTGTTTTGACAGTCGAGGGAATGGTAGAGAGATGGATTAAATCGGGTCCTGATACAGACAAAACCGATTCAATCAAGAATGCAAAAGCTCTGAAGGATTATATTGCTTCGATATTCGATGAACGTGTGTCCGGACATGATGAATTGGTTAATGGTTTTGCTGAAGTGTTTTCTAAATTGAATAACGATATTACTTGCGCGAGTAACAAAGAGCGTGAAAAGATTATCGCCTTATTCAAAAAAGCAGCTAGAAACACCACTGAATTCAAAGTAAAAGTTCATTATGCGGCTGAGCCGAAACTTGATGGTGTTGCAGTCAGTATTCGCTATGAAAAAGGCGTGCTGGTGCGCGCGGCGACCCGCGGCGACGGCGTAACTGGCGAGGACATCACCGCTAACGTGCGCACGCTGTCCGGTGTGCCGCTGCGGCTTGAAGGCAAGAGAATACCCCCGGTGCTCGAGGTGCGTGGCGAAATCTACCTGTCGCACAAAGGCTTTGTGCGGCTCAACGAGCAGGCGCTCGAGAAAGGCCAGAAGCCCTTCGTCAACCCCCGCAATGCGGCGGCCGGTAGCCTGCGCCAGCTGGACCCGAAGGTTACGGCGTCGCGGCCGCTGGAAATCTACTGCTACGGAGTCGGCCAGGTCGAGGGCGGCCGTCTGCCGGACCGGCACAGCGACATCCTGACACGGCTGCGCGACTGGCGCCTGCGGGTCTATGACGGCGTCGAGCGGGTGCACGGCCTGGAGGGCTGCCTGGCCTATTACCGCAAGCTGGAGGCGGCGCGTGCCATGCTGCCATTCGAGATCGACGGCGTAGTCTTCAAGGTGGACCGGCTGGATCAGCAGGAAATCCTGGGTTACGTCGCGCGCGCCCCGCGCTGGGCGATCGCGCGCAAGTTCCCGGCCGAGGAGGAGCAGACCCGGGTGGTGGGCATCGACGTGCAGGTGGGGCGCACCGGTGCACTGACCCCGGTGGCGCGGCTGGAACCGGTGTTCGTGGGGGGGGTGACGGTGACCAATGCCACCCTGCACAACGAGGACGAGGTGCATCGCAAGGACGTGCGCGTCGGCGACACCGTCATTATCCGGCGTGCCGGCGACGTGATCCCGGAGGTGGTGCGCGTGATCCGGGAGCGGCGTGCCCGGGGCGCGCGCGTGTTCCATCTGCCCGGGCGGTGTCCCGAGTGCGGTTCGGCGGTGGAACGGGTGGAAGGCGAGGCGGTGGCGCGCTGCAGCGGCGGGCTGTTCTGCCCGGCACAGCGCCGCGAGGCCATCAAGCACTTCGCCTCGCGCCGGGCCATGGATATCGACGGCCTGGGTGACAAGCTGGTGGACCAGCTGGTGGAGCAGGGACTGATCCACGATGTCAGCGACCTTTACCGGCTGGAGGTTGAGCAGGTCGCCGGGCTGGAACGCATGGCGGAGAAATCCGCGACCAATCTGGTCGCGGCCCTGGAAAAGAGCAAGGCCACCAGCCTGGATCGCTTCATCTATGCCCTGGGCATCCGCGAAGTGGGCGAGGCCACGGCGCGGATCCTGGCCGAGGCGTTCGGTGAGCTCGATGCCCTGATGAACGCCTATGTCGAGACCCTGGAGTCGGTGCACGACGTGGGTCCGGTCGTGGCCCGGCACATCGCCGGCTTCTTTGGTGAGCCCCACAACCGGGAGGTCATCCAGCGACTGCGCCGCGCCGGGCTGCACTGGCCGGCCGTTGAACGCGCCGGGGCGCGGCCGCTGGCCGGCAAGACCTTCGTGCTCACCGGCACCCTGTCCATGCCGCGCAGTGAGTTGAAGGCACGCCTGCAGGCGGCGGGCGCCCGGGTCGCCGGCAGCGTCTCGAAGAAAACCGACTACGTGGTTGCGGGCGCGGAGCCGGGATCGAAGTACGCCAGGGCGCAGGCACTGGGCATCGAGATCCTCGACGAGGCCGCCTGCCTGGAACTGCTGAAGTAGGCCTTTCCCCAGGGTATACGGCGCCGCAGTGCCCGCATGGCCGCTGCGCGCCATGCTAATATGGTCAAAAAATAACCACCCTGGTGCGGGGACCGATGAAATATTTCCAGATCAACCTGCTGTCCGGCCTGGTGATCAGCATCATAGTGCTGGGGGTCATCGCGGCTGCCACCACCTTCGTGGCCACCCGGGTCTACCGTGACCTGAGCTTTGAATTCCAGCGCGATCACACCCAGCAATTGCTGGAACTCGAGGTGCGTGACGTGCTGGCCGGGCTGGAGGCGGATGCGACCCGCTTGGGTGAACAGGTCCTCGCTGATGCAGATTTCCTGGCGGCACCCGGCTCCCCGGACGGCGCCAGGCTGTCGGCCGCACTGGAGCAGCAGCTGCGCCGGGCGGGGCCGACGCATATCGTCGGGCTGACTGCCTACAATCGCGACAGTGGTCTGCTGGGACAGGCCTCCCGGTCGACCGGGATTGCCGGGGTGGTATGCCCCGAACTGGTTCACCGCGCGCGCGCGGCTGAGCGACCCTCGGGACCTGCCACGGGCCTGTGCCGCTCCGGTGACGGGCTCTATCAGGCCGTGATATTGCCGCTCAAGGATACGGCGGCTTCGGCTCACCTGCAGGTGGTCTCCGATCTCCTGCCGGCGCTGGCGGCTCTCGGCGAGGTGCTGGGGATGCCGCTGCGGCTGCTGCCGCTGCTGCCGCCCGGGGAAGATGCCCTGCAGGTCTCACCCGGCTGGGACGCGGCCGTCGCCGGCAATGCCGTGGTCTCGGCCTACACCCTGGACGCCGGCGACGGCAGCGCGTTGCTCAGGGTCGAGGCCGCCGGCAGCGTCGACGCGCTGCTGCAGCGGCTCGGCCAGACCAACAGGCGCCTGATCGTGGTGGTGATCGCCGTCACCCTGCTGGCCGTCGCCATCGCCCTGTGGTTCGTGCGCTATTCCGTGTTCAAGCCGCTGCGCGAACTCAGCTACCAGTTCAGCCGGGGTCGCCTGGTTGAGGGGGGGCAGGGCGGTGCGGTGATGGCGGCGGAGTCCGCGGCTGCCCCGGTCAGCTTCCACGCCCTGGGCGAACTCTACGAGACCCTGCAGGACATGGCCATTCGTGACCCCCTGACCGGGACCTATAACCGGGCCCTGCTGGAAGACCGCCTGAAGCAGCTGATTGCGGGGCAACGCCGCGAACCCGCGACGTCCGCGATCCTGCTGGTCGACATGGTCCGTTTCAAATATGTCAATGACCTGCTCGGGCATCACACCGGCGATCTGCTGCTCAAGCAGGTGGTCGACCGCATAGCGGGCGTGTTGCGCGAGTCGGACACCCTCGCGCGTCTCGGCGGCGACGAGTTTACGGTGATCCTGCCTGACGCCGACAGTGAACAGGCCCTGCAGGTCGCCGAGAAGATCATCCAGTCCATGGAGGACGACTTCGAGGTGGAGGGGCACAAGCTGTCGGCCTCGGTGTCCATCGGTATCGCGCTGATGCCGGAGCACGGCCAGGACGTCGATACCCTGCTGCGCAATGCCGATTACGCCATGTACACCGCGAAGAAGCGCCAGCCCGGCTGCGCCATCTTTGATCCGAACACCGCCGCAGAGATCAGGGCGGCCAGGCTGACCCTGGACGGGGCGCTGAACCATGACCTTGAACGCAATGACCTGTTCCTGGTCTACCAGCCGGTGCTCGACATCAAGACGGGCAGGATCAGCTATCTGGAGGCACTGGTGCGCTGGCGCCGGCCCGACGGGCGCCTGCTGCTGCCGGACGACTTCATCCGGGTGGCGGAACAAAGCGGACTGATCCGCCAGCTGACCGAGTGGATCATCGATACGGCCTGCCGGGAACTGACGTCCCTGCAGCAGGCCAACCCGGGCCTGCGCATCGGCATCAACCTGTCGATGCACATCCTGCATGACTACAACCTCGCGGACCTGATCGGGGCGGCACTCGCGCGCCACCGGCTGGAACCCCGTTCGCTGTTGCTCGAGATCACCGAGACCGAGGTAATGATGGACCCGGAGCAGGTGATCGAGATCCTCGACCAGCTCAGCGGCATGGGCTTTGAACTGTCAATCGATGACTTCGGGACCGGGCATTCCTCGCTGGTCTACCTCAAGCGTCTGCCGGTCGATTCGCTCAAGGTGGACAAGTCCTTCGTCAGTGACATGGACACGGATGAGGACAATGCCTCCATCGTCCGCGCCACCATCGACCTGGCGCACAATCTCGGGCTGGGTGTCACTGCCGAAGGGGTGGAGAGTCGGCTGGTTTATGAGAGACTGAAAGAAATGGGGTGTGACAGTTACCAGGGTTACTACATCGGCGAACCCATGGACACAACCGGAATTGCCGTGTGGTTGCATGAGGGCCGCGAGGTCCTGCATGGTCTATAGATGGCTGAGGAGGGGATGATGCTCAAGGCGATACTATGCAGTGCCGTGATCGTGCTGGCGGCGTGTACCGATACCGGTGACGATGCCGGCCTGCAGGGTAACCATGTGTGGAAGACCCAGACCGACATGCTGGACAAGGCCCGCGATGTTGAAGGCCTGATCATGGATGGCAGCCAGCGACAGGGCCGGGCCATCGATGAACAGGCACGCTGACGCGCCGCGTCCAGTGGATTCAGTGAAGCACGCCACGGCATGACAAGAATCATCACCATCACCAGCGGCCTGGACGGGGTCGGTAAGACCCACCTGGCCCTCAATGTGGCGCTCGAACTGGTCCGCAAGGGGCACACCGTGGGTCTCTACCATGAGGAGGGTGGCCGCCTGGCGATTCCCCAGCTGCTGCGCCTGCCGCCCCCCCCGGGCCAGAAAGGCCGGCTGGACACGGGCGGGGTGATCTGCCGCGGTTACCAGGGCATGGACCTGCTGTCGTCACGGTTGCCGCTGTCCCTCTGGCATGGCCTGTCCGCACCCGAGCTGGAACCGGTTGTGGCCGCACACGAGGCACGCGCGGCCTACGATGACCTGCTGATCGATACCTCAGGGTTTTCAGCACGGGCCGTTGTGGCCTGTTGCCTGCAGTCATCCCTGGTGGTGCTGGTGGTGACTCCGGAACAGCGCTCCCAGGCCGAGGCCTTTGCCCTGCTCAAGGTTTTGCAACTCAACGGCTTCGACCGGCGGGTTGCGTTGCTCATCAACAAGGTGCGTGAAACGACCCCGGTGGAGGAGATCCATGCCCGCTTTGCCGGCCAGGCCAGGTCCTGGCTGGGTTACGAGGTCGGCCTGCTGGGCAGTGTGGCCAGTGACCGGCACGTGGTGTCGGCCCAGGGCCTGCGCCAGGCATTCACCTCGATCTTCCCGGACGCCACTGCCGCCACCCAGGTGGTGAAGCTCGCCGGGGCACTCGACGGTGACGCCGGGGCCGGCTGCGCGCGGGACCCGGCGGGACTGTCCGACTTCTGGAAGGCGGTGGCGGCCGCGACCCACCGACCGGTCCATATCGCTGGCAACACCGATCTAGAAGACGATGTGGAGGACGCAGCGCTGGCCAGGCCGGAACAGCCGGCCGATACCCGCAGCGGCCGGACGCCGTCAACGCTGCTGCGTTTCGAGGGTCCGCTCGACAAGCTCGACAACGTCATGGAAAGTTTCTCGGCTGTCATGCATTACCTGGCGGATGACATGCACGCCTTTCATGCGCGCCTGATCACGCTCTACGACAGAACGGACGAGGGCGGGCCCTGGACGGTAGCCGATGCCGATGCCCTCGAAATGACGCTGGCGGTGATTCTCAAGGCCCTGAAGTACGCGGTACCCCAACGGGAAACGGTCTGCATCCAGGTGGAAGAAAGCCCGGTCAGCGGACAGGACCGGGGCTGGTTGAAGCGCGGTCGCTATATCAAGTACGCCTTCCTGGTGCCGGGCGATGAAGAGATGATAGCCCTCATCAACGCGGAACTGGAGCGCATTCCCGGCCTGCGGCAAAGCAAGGGGGAGGAGGGGGAGTGTGTCTGCGAGGCCGTTACGGCGACCCGTGACGCCTGCCTCAGCGTGATCAACACCCCGCAGGGGCAAATCCGGGTTCACTACTGGCACCGGCCCGGTAACGACCAGGCTCTGCAGGAGGATGCCCCGGCCAGGGGCCTCGCGAAGGGAAAGCCCGCTAACCTGCATCCGCCAGCCAGACGGCTGCACTGAACCCTGCTATCTCACGCAGGCGCCTGTTCTTGCCTGCCCCCATGCTGTATGCATTTTCGAGGCTGCCTTGGCAGCGGGTGACCGGGGCCGTCCCCGGTCACCCGCGTGCGGTCACTCGGCGGAAATTTCGACCTGTGCCGATTGCCTAATCTGCTGGATGTGCTGCTGCAGCTGCTGGTTGGTCACCGCGATCTTCAAGCGGTCCCTGACATCCTCGAAGGGCGGCGGGGTGCTTTCCCGGCTGTCTTCCAGCAGGATTACATGCCAGCCGAACTGGGTCTGGACGGGTTCCTTGCTGTAGTTGCCTTTTTCCATGGTCGCTACGGCCGCGGAGAACGGCGCCACCATCTGTTTGCTCGAGAACCACCCCAGGCTGCCGCCGTTCTTGCCGGTCGGCCCGGTCGATTTCTCCTTGGCCAGTTCGGCGAAGTCACGGCCCTCATCCAGCAGGCCGATGACCTGCTCGGCGGTCTCTCTGGTTTCGACCAGGATATGGCGGGCCTGGTATTCCGTCGCGGGGACAGCGATCTGGGTGTCATACAGCTGCCGAACCTGTTCATCGCTGACCGGGTTGGTCTGCATGAAATTCTTGATGGCCGCACCCGCGAGGACGGTGCGCCGCTGCTGGTCGAGGGTGGCCATGATCTCGGGCTGGCTGTCGAGGCCCTTGCTGAGGCCCTCCTGGCGCATCAGTTCCAGGTTGACGAGTTCCTCGATAATGGCGTCCCTGTCGTTGGCATCGCCGGCGGGTTGCCGGGTCTTGCGCTGGGCGGTGTACACATCGACAACCGACTGGGTGATCGCGGTGCCGTTCACGGTTGCGACGACGGTATCTGTGGGCGCCGCGCTGCTGGCGTCGGGCGCGACCTGGTCGGCTGCCGGTGTCGGGGCCGCGTCACGGGGTGTCTGCAGTTGATCGCAGCCGCTGAGCGCAAGCAGGGACACGGGTAACAGTATCTGGAGGCATTTATTCATCATTGACTGGACCTTCGGGTTGGTGGGTTAGGTTTCATCAGGCGCCTTCGCCTGGATGCTGAGGGCGTGAATTTCGGTGTGCATGATATCGTCTACCGCGTCATAGACCAGGCGATGGCGCTGGATCGGGTTCTTCCCCGCGAATGCCGCGGACACGATCTGCACGATGAAGTGGCCGCCGCCACTGGCGGCTCCGGCGTGGCCCGCGTGCTTCGCGCTTTCATCGATGATCTCCAGCTGCTGAGGTTCCAGGGCCTTCTCGAGGCGCGTCCGGATCATGGTGCTGCGGTCTGCGTTCATCAGGGCAGTACCTGCTTGAAGGGTTTGACGGTGACGTTCTCGTAGACGCCGGCAGTCCGGTAGGGATCGGCATCGGCCCAGGTTTGTGCATCCTCCAGGCTGGCAAACTCGGCGACCACCAGGCTGCCGCTGAAACCGGCAGGGCCGGGGTCGGCGCTGTCGATGGCGGGATGCGGGCCGGCCAGTACCAGCCGGCCGTCGTTTTTCAATGCTTCGAGGCGTGCAAGGTGGTCGGGGCGCGCCTGCAGCCGGTCGTTGAGGCTGTCGGGCCGGTCCTGGCTGATGATGGCGTAGAGCATAGAGCGGGTTCCTGTTACTCGTTTTCCCCTTCAGGGGTCATGTAACGGCTGAGGTAGAAGGCCTGGATGAAGACAAAGGCGATGGTCAGACCCATCATGCCGAACAGCTTGAAGTTCACCCAGGTGTCCTCGCTGTAGTTGTAGGCCACGTAGAGGTTGAGCACGCCCATGCCCACGAAGAACACGACCCATGCCCAATTGATCCTGGCCCATACCGGCCCGGGCACACTGATGGCATGGCTCATCATGCGTTCCACCAGGGTGCGCTTGCCGATATAGCGGCTGCCGAGGAAGGTGATGCCGAACAGCCAGTTCACCACGGTGGGTTTCCACTTGATGAAGATCGGGTCCCGGAGGAACAGGGTGAGTCCTCCGAACACGATCAGTATCGCCAGCGTCACCAGGTGCATGTTCTCGAACCTGCGGTGGATGGCGACGGCGGTGGCCGTATAGATGTCGTACAGCTTGTAGGCTGCGAAGAACAGGATGATGGGGAAAAGGTCGAACAGAAACTTCATAGGTCGTTAATCGCTGTCTGCTGCTGATAAAAGGAATTGAATGATAGTCGTTTAGGCTGCCTACCGGAACCGGCTGCGCCACTTTATTCGCCCCGACACCCTCACCCGGCCAGTTCCCTGCTCAGTGCAACGAGTGCTTGAGTGTCCACTGGCGGTGGTATTTTTCCATGACCTGGCGTACCCGGGCGGGGTAGTCGAGCGCATCCATCTGCTGCATGCCCTCGGTGAAGAAGCGTGCGCTGTCCTCGGGCAGATACCGCGTCAGGACGGCAAAGGCCTCTTCCATGATGGCGGTGTCATGGCTGCGAGTGGCGACAATGGCGCGATTGAGCAGCAGCACCCGCCAGGGCCGTGCCGGGTTGATTCGTTCCAGGTCCTCGCGGATGACGGGTGAGACCGCGTTGCAGATCTCGCCCATGATGGCGCTGAGTGCCTCGAGGTCGCGCGGCTCGGTCAGGCGGTTTGCCAGCAGCGCGAGGGCGTCGACGACGGGTTCCAGGGTGTCGATCTGGCCGCCATGGCGGGTGATCCACAGCGCAACATTGGCTGCAAGGCTGGCGCTGTATTCCCGTGCGGCCGGCTCGTTTGCGAGCGGGGCGAGGTTCTCGTGCAGTTTGAGCGCGTATTCACCCACCTCGGTAATGTCTCCGGCTTCGGTCGCGTGCGCCGTCGCTGTTTCGCTTGCGGTCTGCCGGTCGGCCTCGATGCGTTCCATGACATCCACCAGTTGCCCGAAGGCCCGGGCCAGCAGCGCCAGGTCGCCGCCGATCTCGCCCGCGCCCGGGCCGGCTTCTGTGGCCGGCGTCAGCTGGTCGAATACGGCACGAATGCCGTCACGGATATCGTCAAGGGTGGCTGTGGGTATCTGCATGCTGCTGGCACGGTTCGGGCAGCGCTATGGTACCGGTTTGGGCGGGTCCGTGCGATACCACAACCCTGCTGTCAGTGCGTGTTATGAACGGCAGTGACTGCGGCTGTCCTGTAGAATACCGGCCATGGCCCTGCATTACGATCTCCATAGCCACTCGACCGCCTCGGACGGCACACTGTCGCCTGCCGAGCTGGTAGAGGCCGCACACGCGGCCGGTGTGAACGTGCTGGCGCTGACCGACCACGACACCACAGACGGTATCGGCGAGGCCAGCGCGCTGGCCGGGCGCCTCGGCCTGCAGCTGGTTGCGGGGGTCGAGATCTCGGTCAGCTGGCAGTCACTGACCGTGCATATCCTCGGCCTCAACATCGATCGGGACTGTAGCGTCTTGCAGGACGGTCTGCTGGGTCTGCGCGAGTTCCGCGACTGGCGGGCCGAGGAGATTGCCCGGCGCCTGGAGAAGTCCGGCGTCGGGGGCGCCTATGAGGGTGCCTGTGCCCTGACACGGGGACGCATTGTCAGCCGCACCCACTTCGCCCACTACCTGGTTGGCGCCGGACACGCCGCCTCGGTACGCGAGGTATTCAAGCGTTACCTGGTGCACGGCAAGCCCGGTTACGTGGCCGGACAATGGGCCAGCCTGGAGGA
Organism: uncultured Ectothiorhodospiraceae bacterium; assembly: GCA_947258615.1. GTDB lineage: Bacteria > Pseudomonadota > Gammaproteobacteria > UBA9214 > UBA9214 > CAMYJZ01. The sequence goes on from CAMYIX010000013.1 coordinate 16,784, forward strand.
TGCCCTCGAATGGATTCGTCGTGCGGGCGGGCTGGCGGTGATAGCGCACCCGGCGCGCTACCGGCTGACGGCCACCAAGCTGCATCGCCTGATGGGGGAATTCAGGGAACTGGGTGGCGCCGGTATCGAGGTGGTGTCGGGCAGTCACAGCCGCGACAACATAAACACCATGGCCATGTATGCGCGCCGCGAGGATTTGCTGGCCTCGCGCGGGTCGGACTATCACGGCCCCGAGAATCCCTGGGTACGGCTCGGAGAGCTGGCGGAGTTGCCGGCCGGCTGCCGTCCCATCTGGGACAGCGAGGCCTGGCCGCTGCATTAGTCCGCCATCAGATCATTCACCGCGCGACTGCAGGGATGCAGGAGGTAGAGCAACGCAGGACGCAGTTGCCGAGAGACGCGGAGGGCGCAGAGAAAAACCTTCACCGCAAAGACGCAAAGGACGCAAAGAATACTGATTGTTAAAACCCTGATCAGGTGAATGACGAACCTGCAGTCGTTCGTCATGTATCGCTTCATTGCGAGTGCAGTGAAACAATCTTCTGACTAATTTTATTGGTTTAATTCCATTCCCTGAATTAACATGGGGGTTGTTTCCAGATGCTGGTTCAGGGTTGTTTCAATTGATGGTTTTCTTTGCGTCCTTTGCGTCTTTGCGGTGAGATTCTGTAAATGATTTACTCTGCGTGCTCTGCGCCTCTGCGGTAAAGTTCAAGGAATTAACAATTCACCAGGATCCAGAAGCGAATACGCTTCCCTTATTTCCGCTCATGAGCCAGTTTTTCCAGATCCATCCGGTCAATCCCCAGCTGCGCCTGATCCACCAGGCGGTGGAGATCATTCGTGGCGGCGGGCTGGTGGTGTACCCGACCGATTCCAGCTACGCACTGGGCTGCCAGGTGGGCGACAAGCGCGGCATGGAGCGTATTCGCCGTATCCGCGCGCTGGGTAGCCGGCATAATTTCACCCTGGTGTGCCGCGACCTCTCGGAGATCGCCACCTATGCCCGCGTGAACAACAGTGCCTACCGCCTGCTGAAGTCGCTGACGCCCGGTCCCTACACCTTTGTCCTGCGAGCCACCCACGAGGTGCCGCGGCGCCTGCAGAACCCGAAACGCAAGACTATCGGCATCCGCATACCCGATCATTCCATCGTGCAGGCGCTGCTCGATGAGCTGGGCGAACCACTGATGAGTTCAACCTTGATCCTGCCCGGCAAGGAATTGCCAGAGACCGATGCCCATGACATGCGTGAGCGCCTGGAGCATGATGTCGACCTGGTGATCGACGGGGAACATTGCGGTTTCGAACCGACCACGGTCATCGATATGACCGGTGACGTGCCGCGGATAACGCGCCAGGGTTGCGGTGTAGTGGAGGGCCTGGAGCAGGGATGAAATCACCGGCCATGGGGTTATAATCCGCCGATGTTAGAGGTCAGCCTCGTCCAGAAAATCGTTGCCTGGGTACCGCCCGTCCTGTTTGCCATCACCGTCCATGAAGTCGCGCATGGCTGGATCGCCGCCCGGCTGGGTGACAAGACTGCGCTCATGCTGGGTCGCCTGACCCTGAACCCGGTAAAGCATATCGACCCGGTCGGCACCATCCTGGTCCCGGGGCTGTTGATGCTGATGCAGTCCGGCTTCCTGTTCGGCTGGGCCAAGCCGGTGCCGGTCACCTGGCAGAACCTGAAGCACCCGAAACGCGACATGGCCCTGGTGGCTGCCGCCGGTCCCGGCGCCAATCTGCTAATGGCGCTGGGCTGGGCCCTGGTGATCCGCCTGGGCCTGCAGCTGGGTGACACCGGCCTGGCGCTGCTGTTCATGGGCACCGCGGGCATCTTCATCAACACCATCCTGATGGTGCTGAACCTGCTGCCGTTGCCGCCGCTGGACGGCGGGCGGGTCATGACCGGGCTGCTGCCGGGGCCGCTGGCCTGGAAATTCAGCCGTATCGAACCCTACGGCTTCATGATCCTGCTCGCCCTGCTGGTGACCGGGGTGCTGGGCAAGATCATGTGGCCGGTCATCAGTCTGGTGATGGGTGCGCTGGGGCTGGTATCCGGCCTGCCGGCAAGGGATTTTCAGCAGGTCCTGTTTACGCTGCTGGGGATATAGGAGAACAACTTGAGCAGTCTGGGTAATAACAGCCGGGTCCTCTCCGGCATGCGTCCCACCGGGCGCCTGCACCTCGGGCACTACCACGGGGTACTGAAAAACTGGATCAAGCTGCAGCACGAGTTTGAATGCTTCTTTTTCGTGGCCGACTGGCATGCGCTGACCACCCATTACGAGGAGTCCCACATCATCGCCGAGAGCGTCTGGGACATGGTCATCGACTGGCTGGCGGCGGGCGTCAATCCGGGATCGGCGCAGCTGTTTATCCAGTCGCACGTACCCGAACATGCCGAACTGCACCTGCTGCTCTCGATGGTGACGCCGCTGGGCTGGCTGGAGCGGGTGCCGAGTTACAAGGACCAGCAGGAGCGGTTGCGCGAACGCGACCTGGCGACCTATGGCTTCCTCGGCTACCCCCTGTTACAGAGTGCGGACATCCTCATTTACGCGGCCGACAAGGTCCCGGTGGGGGAAGACCAGGTCGCGCACGTTGAACTGACGCGCGAGGTCGCGCGCCGCTTCAACCACATCTATGGGCGCGAGCCGGGTTTCGAGGAGGCCGCCGAGGCCGCGGTCAAGAAGATGGGCAAGAAGAACGCGCGCCTCTACAAGGACCTGCGCAGGCGCTACCAGGAACAGGGTGAGCACGAGGCCGTGCAGGTGGCGCATGCGCTGCTGCAGGAGCAGCAGAACCTGGCCATCAATGACCGTGAACGTCTGCTGGGCTATCTGGAAGGCAGCGGGCGCATTATCCTGACGGAGCCCGAGGCCCTGCTGACACCGGCCTCGAAGATGCCCGGCCTGGACGGGCAAAAGATGTCCAAGTCCTATAACAACACTATCACCCTGCGGGAGGACCCGCAGGAGGTCGCCCAGAAACTGCGCACCATGCCGACCGACCCGGCGCGCGTCCGACGCACCGATCCCGGCAATCCCGACGTCTGCCCTGTGTGGCAACTGCACGAGGTGTACTCGGACGACGCGGTCAAGGGCTGGGTACGGGAAGGCTGCACCAGTGCCGGCATCGGTTGCCTTGAGTGCAAGCAGCCGGTCATCGACAGCATGCTGGCCGAACTGGCGCCGATCCAGGAGCGTGCCGGGGAACTCCAGGGTGATCCCGGCCGGGTGCGCGCCATTATCAACGAGGGTTCCGAGGCTGCGCGCGATGTGGCGCGCAAGACCCTGGAAGAGGTCCGCCAGGTCATGGGACTGGAATACACCTGAAGGATATGTCTGAAAAAAGAGGTATTTCTGTCGGGAATGGGGTAGAATCCTGCGGACGGCGCAAGTCGTTGCTCGGTCATGCTAATGGCTATTACGACCAGGGTAATACATGAGCGAATCTCAAAGCTGCGAAGTACAAGCCGATATCCCGACGCAGGAAGAACTCCCCCTCGCTGTTGTTCAGGGCAAGCCCCTGGAAACACTCCCCACCGATCTTTACATCCCCCCGGACGCACTGGAAGTGTTTCTCGAGGCCTTCGAGGGCCCGCTGGACCTGCTGCTTTACCTGATCCGCAAGGAGAACCTCGATATTGTGGATATCCCCATTGCCGAGATTACGCGGCAATATACTGATTATATTGAACTTATAAAAAACATGCGGCTGGAGCTGGCGGGCGAGTACCTGGTCATGTCCGCAATGCTGGCAGAGATCAAGTCGCGCATGTTGCTGCCTCGTCCGGCGGCCAATGACGAGGACGAGGACGATCCGCGCGCCGAGCTGGTGCGCCGCCTGCAGGAGTACGAGCGTTTCAAGCAGGCCGCCGAGGACATCGATGAACTGCCGCGCCTGGGGCGCGATGTGTTCCAGGCGGAGGCTGCCGGCGCCGAGCAGCGCGTGGTCAGGCTGCCTCCCGAGATCAACCTGCAGGACCTGATCGGCGCTTTCCAGGAGGTCATGCAGCGCGCCTCCATGTATGCGCACCACCACGTGCAGATGGAGTCGCTGTCGGTGCGCGAGCGCATGTCCAGCGTGCTCAGCCGTCTGCAGGCCAGCGAGTTTACCCGCTTCGAGGACCTGTTCACGCTGGAAGAGGGCCGCATGGGTGTGGTGGTGACCTTCCTGGCCGTGCTGGAACTGGCCAAGGAATCGCTGCTGGAAATCAGCCAGATCGATTCCTTCAAGCCGATTCATGTGAAGGCGTCGGGCAGCCCCGAGGCCATCCCGGAAACAATCAGCGAACAGGCGACAGCATGACAGAAACCGCAGATACAGCAGATACAAAAGATACGGCCGATGCCGCGGATACGGCTGCTCCCGCCGCAGTCGATATCGGGCATCTGAAGCGCATCCTGGAGGCCGTGTTGCTGGCGGCCGGTCGTCCACTGACTCTCGATCAGTTGCTGGCCATGTTCAGCGAAGCGGAAAGGCCGACACGCGCCGACATGCGTAAGGCACTGTCCGTGCTGGAAGATGATTTTGCCGACCGCGGCATCGAGCTGGCCCAGGTCGCCAGCGGTTACCGGATCCAGGTCAGGCAGGAGATGCAGCCGTGGGTGTCGCACCTGTGGGAGGAGCGGCCCGCGCGCTATTCGCGCGCCCTGCTCGAGACGCTCTCCCTGATTGCCTACCGTCAGCCGATCACGCGGGGCGAGATCGAGGAGGTGCGCGGCGTCAGTGTCAGCAGTTCCATCATGAAGACCCTGCAGGAACGCGAGTGGGTGCGTGTCGTCGGTCACCGGGATGTTCCCGGCCACCCCGCCATGTATGGCACGACCAGGCAGTTTCTCGACTACTTTTGTCTGAAAAACCTGGACGAATTGCCGAGCCTGGCCGAGCTGCGAGACCTGGGCACGATTGGCGCCGAGCTGGAACTCGATCTCGCGGATGCGGTTCCGGAGATGCAGATGGCGCCGGCCAATGACGAGGTGGATGTGTCCGCGACTGACGTAGAGGCCGATCCCCAGACCGCCGACACGGCAGAAGACCCCTCGGCTATCCTGCACTAGCGGGTCCTGCCCGGTTCCGGGCCCATGGCAGAACGTCTGCAAAAAGTCCTGGCCCGCGCCGGTTACGGTTCCCGCCGCCAGATCGAGTCCTGGATAAGTGCCGGCAGGATCAGCGTCAATGGCAGACCCGCCGAGCTCGGCGTCACGGTCGGCGCTGCAGATGAAATCCGTATCGATGACCAGCCGGTGTCGGTCGCTGCTTCCCTCGGCAAGGTCATTCCGCGCACCCTGATCTATCACAAACCCGTCGGCGAGCTGACCACGCGTTCGGACCCTGAGGGGCGCCCGACGGTGTTTGATGGGCTGCCGCGCATGAAGACCGCACGCTGGATTGCGGTCGGGCGTCTGGACATGAACACCGCGGGGCTGTTGCTGTTCACCACCGACGGTGAACTGGCCAATCGCCTGATGCACCCCTCCTCGGAAGTCGAGCGTGAATACGCCGTGCGGATACTGGGCAAGGTGGATGCGGGGATCCTGGCGCAGCTGCTCAAGGGGGTCGCCCTCGACGATGGCAGGGCGGCGTTCACCTCGATTCGCGATGCCGGCGGGAGCGGTGCAAACCACTGGTACCACGTGACCCTGAAAGAGGGACGCAATCGCGAGGTGCGGCGCCTGTGGGAATCGCAGGGGGTACAGGTCAGCCGCCTGATCCGGGTACGCTTCGGCCCGATCGAACTGCCACGCCAGTTGCGCGCGGGACGCCATCGGGCGTTGACGCGTCAGGAGGTCGTGGTGCTTTACCGGGCCGCCGGTCTCAAGCCGCCGCCCGCTGCGCCCCGGCGAGCGCCTGCGGGGCGCCGCGGACCCGGTGTGCGCGGCAAGCCCGGCCCATCCACACGCAGGCGCGGAAACAAGGCACGCAAATAGCGCTGACTGTGCCAGATGAGCGCATGACCCGACGCAGATTGCTCAGGACCTTCGATACCCTGTTCGACCACTACGGTCCGCAGCACTGGTGGCCGGGTGACACGCCCTTCGAGATCATGGTGGGGGCGATCCTCACGCAGAACACCGCCTGGTCAAACGTCGAGCGGGCCATCGGCAACCTGCTGGCAAAAGACAAGCTGCAACCGCGCGCCATCATCAACGCCCGCAACGATCACCTTGCCAACTGGCTGCGGCCGTCCGGCTATTTCAACATCAAGGCTCAGCGTCTGAAGAGTTACTGCCGCTGGTATGTCGGGGCAGGGGAATACACCGGCCTGGACCGGTTGGAGACCGGCGCGCTGCGGTCGGCGCTACTCGGGGTCAAGGGGGTCGGGCCGGAGACCGCCGATGATATCCTGTTATACGCCTTCGAGCGGCCGGTGTTCGTGATCGATGCCTATACGCGGCGTCTGTTCAGCCGGCTCGGCCTGTATACCGGCACGGAGGACTACGAAACGCTGCGGCTGGGCTTCGAGCGGGCCCT
>CAMYIX010000014.1 GCA_947258615.1 uncultured Ectothiorhodospiraceae bacterium
ACCTACTGATACAGATAATTTAACGGCGGAGACCTCCGTCACGGGGCTATATTGCCACTTGTCAGGGGCCGGCTAATGGGCGACCCTACAGTAGGAACGTATTCATTCGGCCAACAACCTCGATATCAGAAGGAATGCGTCTCGTCTGAATTGATGTGTTACCCACTCAATCAGGGGAAGACCCGTTTTTTCTTTTCTCTGCGTCCTTTGCGTCTCTGCGGTGAATGTTTTTTGTTAAGGTACACACCTGACCCACCAAGCCCGGACAACCACCATGTCGGAAGCAACAATCGGTATTGAGCATGTCAACCAGGTGCGCGACTACCTGCTCAAGCTGCAGGACAACATCTGCCAGGCCTTCGAGAGGCTGGACGGCGACAGTCGCTTTCGCGAGGACGAGTGGACACGCGAGGAGGGCGGCGGCGGACGCTCGCGCGTACTCGAGGGCGGCGCGGTGTTCGAGAAGGCCGGCATCAACTTCTCGCATGTCCATGGCAGCGAGCTACCGCCCTCGGCGACGGCGGCGCGACCCGAACTTGCCGGACGCCGCTTCCAGGCCATGGGAGTTTCGCTGGTCATCCACCCGCACAACCCCTACGTGCCCACATCGCATGCCAATGTGCGGTTCTTTATCGCAGAAAAGGAGGGCGCCGAGCCGGTGTGGTGGTTCGGCGGCGGTTTCGACCTCACCCCGTATTATGGCTTCGAGGAGGACGCCATACACTGGCACCGGCTGTCGCATGAGGCCTGCAGCGCATTCGGTGACGCCGTCTACCCGCGCTACAAGCAATGGTGCGACGACTACTTCTACCTCAAACACCGCGCGGAGCCACGCGGCATCGGCGGCCTGTTCTTCGACGACCTCAACGAGGGCGGCTTCGAATATTGCTTCGCCTTCATGCAGAGTGTCGGCAACCACTACCTGCCGGCCTACCTGCCGATCGTGGAGCGGCGCAGGGACATGGCCTATGGCGAGCGTGAACGCACGTTCCAGCTCTACCGGCGGGGACGCTATGTCGAGTTCAACCTGGTCTACGATCGCGGCACCCTGTTCGGCCTGCAGTCGGGCGGCCGCACCGAGGCCATCCTGATGTCCCTGCCGCCACTGGTGACCTGGCGCTATGACTGGCACCCGGAGCCCGACACCCCGGAGGCCGAACTCTACGAAGTATTCCTAAAGCCCAGGGACTGGCTGGGTGGCGAGTAACGGTATCCCCGCATCCGCATTCCACGGTACAGACACCCAGCCGCATATTGATTATTTTCTTCGCGACCGTCCCTTCCGGCGCATCGCTTCCGGCGTCCTGCCTCACGCGATGTACCTACGATGTACAAGGAGGTACGAGTGTCGCGAGAGGGCAGGAAGCCCGAAGCGACCGTCCCTTCCGGCGCATCGCTTCCGGCCTCCTGCCTCACACGATGTACCTACCTCCCTGTAGGCAAAAAAAAACCCCGCCTGGTGGCGGGGTAAAACGCTTTTCAGCGTCGGAGGAGCCTTTACGAACAGCGCCATGAACAAACGTCTCTGGGGTGCAGCCTCGTGCGGGTACCTGTCAAGCACCCTATCGTTGCACTGTCTGATGAACTTATCGGCGTGCAGGGTGATTTCTTTAACGCCGCGGCCGGTCGCCCTGTGACGCCCCAGGAAGACAATAATAGGCTGATTTATATGGCTAAATAACCGGATCGGCAGATTTTCCGGGGGGCTCGAGATGGTGCTTGCGCAACCAGGCGCTGGCACCGGCGGCGGTGAGGATGCACCAGACCGCAAACAGCGCACCCGGCAGGGCAGTCTCGGGGGCAAAGTGCTTGAGGGCGAGCGCAACCCCCAGGCCGGCATTCTGCATGCCGATCTCGATCGCCAGGGTCAGGCGGTGCCGGGCATCGAAGCCGTACAGGCGCGCCAGTCCCCAGCCGGCGAAGTAGCCCGTGGCATTCAGCAGTACGACCATGGCGATCACCCAGGCACCTACCTCGGCAATGCGTGCCTGGTTGGCGGCCACGGCATAGCTGCAGATGATGACGATGGCCACCGCCGCAACGGCCGGTGCCAGGCTGCGCGCCAGCTCGAGACGACGACCCAGGTAGCGATGCAGCAGCATACCGGCGGCCAGCGGCAGGACCACCGTCAGCAGGATGGTCTGCATCATTGGCCCGAAGGGGATCTCCAGGAACACTCCGCCGAGCAGCTTGACCAGCGCAGGGGTCAGCAACGGCGAAAGAAAGGTGGCCACCGTGGTCATGGCAACCGAGAAGGCCACTGCACCGCCGGCGAGATAGACAATCACGTTGCTGGCCATGGCGCCCGGCGCACAGGCAACAATAATGAAGCCGACGGCCACGGCCGGCGGCAGCGGGCTCAGCACGGCCACGGCGAAGCCCAGCACCGGCATGACCGTGTACTGGGTCAATACACCGAGCCCGATTCGCCCTGGCCTGCGCAGGGTGTCCCGGAGTTCCTCGGCTTCCAGTACCACACCCAGGGCAAACATGGTCGCGGCAAAGAACCACAGGAAACTTTCCCTGAAGACCAGGAACAGGGGCGGGTAGAGGTAGGCCGCAACTGCACCCAGCAGGGTAATCGGCGCCAGCTGGTTGGCGATAAACCGGCACAGGGCGAGCATGGCATTCATGCCGGCACCCGGAAACCGTTCAGCGCATCGCCAGCAGATGCCGGTTCAACCAACGGTATCGCAGTGTGTTTGTGCATGAAGGGTACGCTGACTCTCGGCCAGCTGCGCGATAACACCGGCCTCATTCAGCAGCGCCTGCAGGGTTGCCGGTGCTGCCGGTGTATCGCCGAGGGGTAGCCAGCCCAGGCGTTCGTGCCGCCTGACCAGCGTGAAGTAATCAGCAGACCCCAGTACCCGGGCGGCCAGCGCAAATCCACGCTCCAGGTGCCAACGGGCCGGGTTTAACCTGCGGCTGATCAGCAGCTGCCCGTACACAAGTTCGAGCAGGGCCTGCCCGGCGGCATCCCGTGGCAGGGAGACCAGCTGCCGGTACGTCTGCCCGGCGCCGGCATCCAGCCAGTAACGACACACCAGCTGGAGCAACTCAAGGCGAAAACAGGGCTCGCCCCGGCACAGGCAGGCCTGGCGCTCGCGCCGGGCCATCTCTTGCAACAGCCGCGCCTTGGGTGGAGGCAAAGGGTCGGCATACCAGATGGCCAGCGCCGGCTGTGCAGCACCCAGCAGCGCAACCAGCGGTTCGCTGAGAGTGGATTCCATAACAGCCTGTTTTGTCTCACTCTCCGGCATGTCGCCAGCTTACACGCCGCTCGAAACGAATGGTACAGGAAGAAACGCAGCCAACCAGGGACTGACCCCGAACGCCGTGCACGGTACACTGTGTGTCTTGTTGATTGCAGGAGCCAGCACGTGCCAAAACCCGAACCGGTAACCGGACGCTATCCACAGAACCGGATGCGGCGCATGCGCAGGGATGAATTTTCCCGGCGCCTGATGCGCGAAAACCGACTCTCCGTCGACGACCTCATCTATCCCGTGTTCGTGCTCGAGGGTGAGCGCCAGCGCGAGGCGGTGCCGTCCATGCCCGGCGTCGACCGCCTCAGCATCGACCTGCTGCTGGACGAGGCGGCCGAAATCCATGCGCTGGGTGTCCCGGCCATGGCCCTGTTCCCGGTGACCCCGGCGGAACACAAGTCCGAGGACGCGCGCGAGGCCTTCAACCCCGAGGGACTGGCACAACGGGCGGTGCGCGCGCTGAAGACGCAGTTGCCAGAACTCGGTGTCATTACCGACGTCGCCCTGGACCCGTTCACCACCCACGGCCAGGACGGGCTGATCGATGCCAGCGGCTATGTCATGAACGACGAAACCGTGGAGGTACTGGTCAAGCAGGCCGTTTCGCATGCCGAGGCCGGTGCCGACATCGTGGCCCCCTCGGACATGATGGACGGCCGTATCGGCGCGGTGCGCAGCGCCCTCGAGGACGCGGGGCACCGCAACACCCGCATTCTGGCCTACTCGGCCAAGTATGCCTCCAGTTTCTATGGGCCGTTCCGCGACGCGGTCGGCTCGGCCGCCAACCTTGGCGGTGGTGACAAGTACAGCTACCAGATGGACCCGGCCAACAGCGACGAGTCGCTGCGCGAGATCGCGCTGGACCTGCAAGAGGGCGCGGACATGGTCATGGTCAAACCGGGCCTGCCCTACCTGGACATCATCCGCCGCGTCAAGGACCACTTCGGTGTGCCCACCTTTGCCTACCAGGTGAGCGGCGAATATGCCATGCTCAAGGCCGCCGCGCAGAACGGCTGGCTGGACGAGCAGGCCGTGGTGCTTGAGGCACTACTGTCATTCAAGCGCGCCGGTGCCGACGCCATCCTCAGTTACTACGCCAAGACGGTCGCCCGCTGGCTGCAGGCGACACAGTGACCGACCGCTATGCGGTGATGGGCAATCCCATTGCCCACAGCAAGTCACCCCGCATCCACACCCTGTTCGCCGAGCAGACCGGCCAAGACCTGGAATACGCTGCCATCCTGGTGGAACCCGGCCACTTTCCCGAGGCGGTGGCAGCGTTTCAGGCCAGCGGTGGCAAGGGCCTGAATATCACCGTGCCCTTCAAGCAGGACGCCTGGGCACTGGCGAGCCGGCGCAGTCCACGCGCGGAACGCGCCGGGGCCGTCAACACCCTGGTGCTTGAGAACTCCGGTGAACACTTCGGCGACAACACCGACGGCGCCGGCCTGGTGCGCGACCTGCTGCACAACCACGGATCAACAATCAAGGCAAAACGGCTGTTGCTGGTCGGTGCCGGGGGTGCCGCGCGCGGTGTGCTCGACCCACTGCTGGACGAACACCCGGCCCTGCTGGTTATCGCCAATCGCACGCCGGACAAGGCCGTCGATCTGGCACGCCGGTTCTGTGAAATCGGCCGGGTGGAGGGCTGCGGTTTCGACGACCTTGAGGGACAGGCATTCGATCTGGTGATCAATGCCACGGCTGCCGGCCTGTCCGGCGCGGTGCCCGACCTGCCTTCCGGCGTGGTCGGCACCCACACCTGGTGTTACGACATGATGTACGGTGATGAACCGACCGCCTTTGTGCGCTGGGCCAGGGCACGCGGGGCAGCCCGTGCCCTGGACGGTCTCGGCATGCTGGTGGAACAGGCCGCTGAATCCTTCTACCTGTGGCGTCAGATCAGGCCTGATACCGTACCGGTCATCGCCGCATTGCGTTCCTCGCGCTAGACGAACCCGTGCTGCGACGCTCACCCCTGCGGCGCTCAACGCCATTCCAGGGGATCGTGCGCCAGTCCAGACGGCGGCGCTCATTACAGGCCGCGCGATGTTGATATTCCCTGACCTCAAGTGCCTGCCCCTGGCAATCAAATCCGTTCAGGCTGTTGATCAGCTGCCGGGCATCGCGCCCGGATTCCAGATAGATCAGTCCGTAGCGCTGGATGTCGCCGCTGTCATCATGGACCTTGATGATTCGATGATGCGTGCCGGACACGATACGCGCCAGGTCACCGAGGTGGTTGTTGGTGAACACCGGCGGGAGGTTGCCGATGAAGACGATCATCGGCCTGCCAGATGGCGGTCTTTGAGTTCTGCGTAGTGCCTCGCGGAGTAGTCGAGGAAACCGCGTTCCTGGTCACGCAGCGGTCGCATCTTGCGTGCCGGCGAGCCGACCCAGAGATAACCGCCCTCGAGTTCCTGGCCCGGCGGTACCAGACTGCCGGCACCCAGCAGTACCCCGCTGCGCAGGATGGCACCGTCCATAACCGTGGCCGCCATGCCGATCAGGCAACGGTCCTCGACGGTACAGCCATGCAGAATGGCCTGGTGACCGACGGTGATGTCCGCACCGATGGTCAACGGGAAGCCGCCCTGCGCGAACTCGCTGTCATGACTGACATGCAGCACCGTACCGTCCTGGATATTGGTGCGCGCACCGATGACGATGGAGTTCACGTCACCGCGCGCCACTACCATGGGCCACAGAGAAGCATCCTCGGCGATGCTGACATCCCCGATCACCACAGCGGTCGGGTCCACGTAGGCACTCTCCGCGATACGCGGTGTGCGGTTTTCAAAGTTACGGATTGTCATGGCGTGTGAAGATAATGATTGAAGCCTCAAGTTACAAGTTCACACTCACGACGGCTGATTTGCAGCCCTGTCAGGCCATGCTAGAGTAAACGCCCCTGGATCCCTTCAGGCGTCTAACCCGAGAGGTAATCACGGATGTCCAACCCCCTGCTGGAACTGCGCGGCCTGCCGCCCTTTTCTAAAATCCGTCCCGAACATGTCGAGTCGGCCATCGACGAACTGCTGGCCCGTAGCCGTGCCCGGGTCAGGGAAGTGCTCGAACAGAACACCCGTTACAACTGGGACAACCTGGTCGACCCGATGGAGGAGATGGATGACCGCATTAGCCGTGCCTGGTCACCGGTCAGTCACATGAATTCAGTGGTCAACAGCGAGGAACTGCGCGCCGCCTACACCGCCTGCCTGCCCAAACTCAGCGAATACAGCACCGAAATGGGCCAGCACGAGGGCCTGTACCGTGCCTTCAGGCAGATCGCGGACGGACCGGACTACCCGGGTTTCGATACCGCCCAGAAGAAGATCATCGACAACGCCCTGCGCGACTTCCGCCTGTCCGGCATTGAACTCGACCAACAGGCGCGCGACCGCTACAAGGCCATCATGCAGGAACTCTCGCAGCTGACCTCGACGTTCAGCGACAACGTGCTCGATGCCACCAACGCCTGGCACCGGCAGGTCAGCGACGAGTCGGAACTGGGCGGGCTGCCGGAAACCGCCGTGTCACTGGCCCGGCAGACCGCGGAACAGCGCGGCCTGGACGGCTTCGTGTTCACGCTGGAGTTTCCCTCCTACTACCCGGTGATGACCTACGCCGACAACCGCGCGCTGCGCGAGGAGATCTACACGGCCTACGTCACCCGCGCCTCGGACCAGTGCCCGAATGCCGGCCGCTGGGACAATGCCGCACTCATGGAACAGATCATCGGCCTGCGCCACGAGGCGGCCTGCCTGCTGGGCTTCGACAACTACGCAGAGCGCTCCCTGGCCACCAAGATGGCCGAATCCACAGACCAGGTCATGGACTTTCTCAACGACCTGGGCATGCGCTCGAAGGCCGCCGCCGGGCGCGAACTCGAGGAAGTCAATGCCTATGCGCGCGAACACCACGACATGCACGCACTGGAGGCCTGGGACATCGGCTATTACTCGGAAAAGCTGCGCCAGGACAAGTACGCCATATCCCAGGAAGAACTGAAGCCCTACTTCCCGGAACCGCGCGTGTTGCAGGGTCTGTTTTCCATTGTCGAGCGTCTCTACGGCCTCAGCATTGACAGTGTCAGCGGCGTGGATACCTGGCACCCGGACGTGCGCTTCTACCGCATCCACGACGCGAACGGCCGGCTGCGCGGCGAGTTCTACCTCGACCTGTTCGCCCGACCGCACAAGCGCGGCGGCGCCTGGATGGACGAGTGCATCAGCCGGCGCCGTGCCCCGCACGGGGTACAGACCCCGGTGGCCTACCTGACCTGCAACTTCACCCCGCCCATCGGTGACGACCCGGCGCTGTTCACCCACGACGAGGTGATCACCCTGTTCCACGAGTTCGGCCACGGCCTGCACCATATGCTGACCCAGGTCGACTACGCCGGGGTCTCCGGCATCAGCGGCGTACCCTGGGATGCCGTGGAACTGCCCAGCCAGTTCATGGAGAACTGGTGCTGGGAACGCGAGGCCCTGGACCTGTTCGCGCGCCATTACCAGAGCGGCGCGACCATCCCCGACGACCTGTTCCAGCGCATGCGCCGGGCCCGGAACTTCCAGTCCGCCATGCAGATGGTGCGCCAGCTGGAGTTCGCCATTTTCGATTTCCGCCTGCACCGCGAGTATGACCCCGCCAGCGGGGCGCGCGTGCACCCGCTGCTGGAGGAGGTGCGCCGCGAGGTGGCCGTAATCCAGCCGCCGGCCTTCAACCGCTTCGAGAACGGCTTCACCCACATCTTCTCCGGCGGCTACGCGGCCGGTTACTACAGCTACAAGTGGGCGGAGGTCCTGTCCGCCGATGCCTTCTCCGCCTTCGAGGAGACCGGCATCTTCGATCGCGAGACCGGCAACCGCTTCCTGAGCAGCGTCCTGGAGCAGGGCGGCTCGCGCGAGCCGCTGGAGTTGTTCGTGGAATTCCGCGGCCGCGAGCCGACCATCGACGCCCTGCTGCGCCACAGCGGCCTGGCGGAATCCCCGGCATGAAGATCGCCAGCTGGAACGTCAATTCCCTCAAGGTGCGCCTGCCGCAGGTGCTGGACTGGCTGGCTGCCGCCGAAGCCGATGTCCTGTGCCTGCAGGAGACCAAGCTGACCGACGAGAACTTTCCGGCCGCCGACATCGAGGCCGCCGGCTACCGGGTGGTCTATTCGGGCCAGAAGACCTATAACGGCGTGGCCATCATCGGCAAAAGGGAGCCGATTGAGGTCGTGACCGATATCCCCGGCCTCGACGACCCGCAGCGCCGCATCCTGGCCGCGACCATCGAGGGGGTGCGTGTCCTCAACCTCTATGTTGTCAACGGCCAGGAGGTCGGCAGTGACAAATACGCCTGGAAACTGGAATGGCTGGCCCGGGTGACCGACTACATCCAGGACCAGCTGAAGCACCACCGCCGGCTGGTGGTACTGGGGGACTTCAATATCGCCCCCGAGGACCGCGACGTGCACGACCCCGAGGCCTGGCACGAGCGCATCCTGTGCAGCACCCCGGAGCGCGAAGCCCTGCAGCAGATCCTGGACCTGGGCCTGGTCGACACCTTCCGCCTGTTTCCACAGGAAGACGCCAGCTTCAGCTGGTGGGACTACCGGGCGGCTGCCTTCCGCCGCAACCGCGGCCTGCGCATCGACCTGATCCTGGCCAGCCAGGCCCTGGCCAAGCACTGTAACGCCTCAGGCATCGACAAGGAGCCACGTCGCCTGGAACGACCCTCCGACCACACCCCGGTGCTGGCAGAATTCAATATTTAGTGAATACTATATTATTTTATATAACTATATAATTTATATATCTAACTGTTTTTATGATGATAATTCAACAGTCAGCGGTAGAACAGCATGCCCTATAAAGACCTGCGCGACTTTCTCCAGCAGCTAGAGGGTCGCGGCGAACTCAAGCGCATCGGCCACGCCATCGATCCGCGCCTGGAGATGACCGAGGTCTGTGACCGCACCCTGCATGCCGGTGGCCCGGCCCTGCTGTTCGAAAACCCGACCGGCCACGACATCCCGGTACTGGCCAATCTGTTCGGCACCCCGGAGCGGGTGGCGCTGGGTATGGGCGCGGAATCGGTGGCGGCCCTGCGCGAGGTGGGGACCCTGCTGGCCGCGCTCAAGGAACCGGAGGCGCCGCAGGGCATGAAGGACGCCTGGCAGAAGCTGCCTTTGTTCAAGAAGGTGCTGGACATGGCCCCGAAACAGGTCCGGCAGGCCCCCTGCCAGGAACAGGTGATCGAGGCCGGCGCCGTCGACCTGGCCTCGCTGCCCATACAGACCTGCTGGCCGGAGGATGCCGGTCCGCTGATCACCTGGGCGCTGGTGGTCACCCGCGGTCCGCACAAGCCGCGCCAGAACATGGGGATCTACCGCCAGCAGGTTATCGGACGCAACCAGGTCATCATGCGCTGGCTGGCCCATCGCGGCGGGGCACTGGACTACCGCGACTGGTGCGCGGCCCACCCGGGCGAGCCCTTCCCGGTCGCCGTGGCCCTGGGCGCGGACCCGGCCACCATCCTCGCTGCCGTCACCCCGGTGCCGGATACGCTATCCGAATACGCCTTTGCGGGCCTGTTGCGCGGCGCCCGGACCGAACTGGTGAAGTGCCAGACCAGCGACCTGCAGGTCCCGGCCAGTGCGGAAATCATCCTGGAGGGGCACATCATGCCGGGGGAAGAAGCCGACGAGGGCCCGTTCGGCGACCACACCGGCTATTACAACGAGGTCGAGCGCTTTCCGGTGTTCACCATCGAGCGCATTACCCACCGCACCGACCCGATCTATCACAGTACCTACACCGGCCGGCCGCCGGACGAACCCGCCGTGCTGGGCGTGGCATTGAACGAGGTGTTCGTGCCCCTGCTGCAGAAACAGTTTCCCGAGATCACCGACTTCTACCTGCCGCCGGAGGGCTGTTCCTACCGGGTCGCCTGCGTAAGCATGAAAAAGCAGTATCCCGGCCACGCCAAGCGCGTCATGTTCGGCGTCTGGTCCTTCCTGCGCCAGTTCATGTACACCAAGTTCGTCATCGTCACCGACGACGACATCGACGTGCGCGACTGGCGGGACGTCATCTGGGCCATCAGCACCCGCATGGACCCGGCGCGCGACTGCACCCTCATCGAGAACACCCCCATCGACTACCTCGACTTCGCGTCGCCGGTCGCGGGCATGGGCTCGAAGATCGGCCTGGACGCGACCGGCAAGTGGCCGGGTGAAACCATGCGGGAATGGGGCCGCCCAATCAGCATGAGTGATGAGGTCAAGGCGCGCATCAACGCCATCTGGGATGAACTGGGGATCGACGAGTAATCACCAGGAAAGCCAAACAGGGCTTCCTGACCGACTGAACGCAGACGTTACCAGTTCGAGAGGCTGGCGCGCAGGAATACCCGCGTGTCGAAATCGTTCTCGTGCCGGTATTCCTCGTAGGTATCACCCAGGTTCTGGCCGATCAACTCGACCAGCAGACGACTGGAGTCGAAACGAAACGCCTTCGCCAGACGCACATCGAACCGGTCGTATTCCTCGACGAAATCCCCTTCTCCCAGCCACAGCATGTCTGAGATCCGGTAGTAACCGGCGCTGGCCTGGATGCCGTTGCTGAATTTCCTGCTGGCCAGCAGGCTGACGGTTTGCGCGGGCGTGGCATCATCCCGGTCTCTGTAACTTGCCGGGTTCACGGACCGCTGATAGCGGGTATGACTGTCGGCCAGAGAAAACTGGAATGCGACAAAGTTGGCGGTGCTGTGCTGATAGCGAATTTGCCCTTCGAAACCCTGGGTATCTATCCGGCTGCCATTCACGACAATGGCGGAACCGTCAACACCATAAAGATCCGGAAACTCCGGATCACGGATGCTGAGCAGTCCTTCACGGATCTCCTCGCGAAAAGCCTTCAGGTCAAGGAACAGGCGCGTCGCCGGCCACTGGCCGACATAGGCAGCCTCATAAGTGGTGAGTTCCTCCGGCTCCAGCGAACCCGGCGTGACGCGCAAGGCCTCGAGTCGGGTCCCGTCATTAAACTGCGAATAGTAGTTCCAGTTGTTCCCCTGCAGTGACGGGGAGCGCTCGGTGTAGCCCGCCCCCAGGCGCAGGACCTGCGCGGGGTTCAGCTGGATATTGAGCGCCAACCGGCCGGCACCGAAAACGCCCACCATTTGATTATGTTCGATGATGGCCCCGGCATTCAGCTTCAGCCGTTCGCCTAGCTGGATTTCGGCATTTCCAAACAGGCGCCCGCTCAGATCCTCGACGGTACCCTTGCCGTTCAGCAGCCAGTCGGAATCACGCCGGTCGAGGCGGGTGCCGGCGCCGACCACCATGCCGCCCCGGTCACCCGTCGGCGGCGTGTACTGGACCTCGAGGTCATAACGCTCGGCCATGCCGTCGAAAAAGGCAAAACGCAGCACCTGGTCGGATTGACCGTCAAATAACAGGGGAACCACCGCCGGGGCAACGCCCAGCAACGTGGATAGGGGGCCCTGCATGGCATATTCATCATTGTCCCGGTAACGGTTGTGATGGAAATGTGTCACCACCTCGGCCCCACCATCCAGTGCGCGTGTCCAGCGCAGTGACTGGAAGTGACTGTCGACATCCCGGCTATGAAATGGCGCTACAAAGGCATCATCCCCCTCGACACCGTTATCACCTTCGGTGTAACCGGCCTGCAGGTCCAGGTGGTCTGCCGGCGTGGGGTTATAACTGCCGCGGAATGACAACTGGCGTACATGCTTGCCATCAAATCTGTCATCAAAGCCGTCATCACGCTGATAGCCCAGGGAGAATCGGTAATCGAATTCGTCCAGGCTGCCCGCATGGCGCGCCGTGACCATGCGCGTTCCGATGTCACCGATACTTGCCTCGAGATGGTTCCCGCGCACCTCGAAGGGCTGACGGGTAATGATGTTGATGGAGGCCTTGAAGGCATTCATGCCATGCGCGGGCGCATTGGAACCACGCACGACCTCGATGCGCTCGATATCGGCCAGCTCAACGCCTAAAAAACTCCAGTTGATGGATGAAAGCGAAGGACGATAGATCGAACGTCCATCGATCTGTACCTCCAGCCGCCCCGGGTACTGATCCGACTGGCCGTGGTAATTGACCACCGGGTGATAACCGGTGGCGTAGGTAACCTGGAAGCCGGGTACCAGCCGGAACAGGTCGGCGACCTGGGTAAAGCCGGAGGACTCGATCATGTCCCGGTCGATAATGGTGATTGATGATGGAGTATCGAGCAGCGACTGGTTCAGGCGGGTTGCTGAACTGACCTGCGGAATCTCGCTGAAATAATCCGCTTCCATGGCCAACCAGTCCTCCTGCGCCTGTGCAATGACAGGCGACAGGAATGCACTCGTGATCAGCATGGCCAGGAACAGCCGCAGCATCTTTCGAGGTGATCTCATAAATCTAGAAAGCCACCATGGCGAAATCATACCCTTCTTTCATCGCTATGAATTAAATCACCGGACGGACTCGATACACAAACGCCTGCTAGAATAACACCCATGAAGATTTCTCATCTTGTCCCGGTGATCGCCGTGATCGGGCTGACTGCCTGCCAGGGCGGATTCAATGTCCGCTCCGGTGACACCCTGTTTCATCGATTAAGCGGCGCCGAATTCATCCTGCACCGGGACCTTACCATCAATCCCGGCCACGTCCGGGTGGTGTTCCAGGATGGCGGGCTGGCATACGCAGCCAGCGAATTCGCACCACATTGCGAAATCGAGGTACGCAAGATCAGCGAGCAAGCGCAGACCGTGCCAGCCGGGCGTTACCGGATCATCAAGATCCGCGGTGACATTCATTACGTAACACAACCACGGGAGCGGCTCATGCTGGCCGCGCTCGGCGACATGACCCTGGCATCGGATTCCTCGTCCGAGTGGTACATGCATGCCTATCACATAACGCTGCATGCCGGTGCACACCCGGAAACGCCGACCCTGATTTGCGGCGGCGCCTACAATTACCCTTTCCATGCCGATTACCCCACCCTGCAGGAGATGCAGGCGGCACTGGGCGATTATGCGACCCTTAAGCTGCGCTGACTGAATTCGAAAAAGGGGGCGTGCTGATTTTCCAGTGCCGGAAAACCGGGATGTGCCGCCCCGATTCCTAGCCTGCCAGGTCCTCGCGCTCCTCGATGGCCTCGATAAACCGTAACCGCATGGTCCTGTCCACGCACTCCACCTGGTAGCCCTCGGACCACGACAGCATTTTCTGCACCACCTCCCGGCGGGCGCCGGCATCTTCGCCAACCAGGAGAATGACCAGGTAGGGCTTGTGGCAGCCGGTGAAATGCTGGAAACGCAGGCGCGGATTGGTCAATTCACGAACCCGCACAGGCAACCCACCCCGGGCACTGATTTCCACCTGCGGACAGGCCACCAGCACAAAGCGATCAGGCAGTCTCCCGTGGTTGCGCTGCCAGCCCGCCAGCGCCGTTTGCATGAAACCGGGTATACCGGCGACGCTCCAGCTCGCGACATAGGTCGGTTGTCCCAGGATTTCCAGCTGCATCGGGTTTGATTCCATGATTCCTGTCCTGATCTGGCCAGCATTTAAAACACAATTCCAGTCTATAATATTTTTATCCTTAATAGGGCTTATGTAGAAATATAATATTTTATTAACCCTTTCAACGCGGTTTATGTATAATTTACTACTGCTTTTATGATTATTTAGAGAAATTAATTTTATGGATTCCACGGACAGGAAAATTCTCCAGCTCCTGCAGGCGGACGCCGATCAGACGGTCAAGCAAATCGCCGCACAGATCCCCCTGTCGGTGACACCCTGCTGGAAGCGAATTCAGAAACTGGAAAAGGACGGCGTGATCCGGGCCCGGGTTGCCCTGCTGGACTCCGGAAAAGTCAATGCCGCCGTCACGGTCTTCGTGGCCATCAAGACGGACCAGCACACCACGGAATGGATGGAGCGCTTTGACCGGGCAGTCAGCGACCTGCCCGAGGTAATGGAAATCTATCGAATGAGCGGAGAGGTCGACTATCTGCTGCGCGTGGTGGTCAGCAGCATCGAGGCCTATGACCGGTTTTACAAAACGCTGGTTGACCGGATCGAGCTATCCAATGTGACCTCCAGCTTCGCCATGGAGCAGATCAAGTTCACCACCGCACTGCCCATCAACATCGAGGTCTAGCCCGCATTTCTCACCGGGCGGAGCTGAGCTGCGACCCGGAATCCAGTAGGTGTTAATAAGGCGGTTACTGGATTCCGGCTTTCGCCGGAATAACGGAAGCTGAGTTAATCAGGCATTCGCTGATTTGCGTGAAAACGGCAAACAGAGGCGGGTAACTAAATATAAAGGATCTTCCCCTGATTGAGTGGGTAACACATCAATTCAGACGAGCATTCCTTCTGATGGCAAGGTTGTTGGCCGAATGAATTCGGCCCTACAACGGCAATCTCATGACTTAAGTCCGGCATCCAGGTCAGGGTACTGCAGGCGGATACCCAGTTCCTTCAGCAGTTTTTCATTGTCCATGCGGCGCGAGTCCTGCAGGAAGGAAAGCATCCCCGGGGTAAGCACCTGCGCGGCCTCGGCGCGCGCAATCTCGGGCGGGCGCGGCAGGCCGGCGGCATCGGCCACCCGGAAGAAGTAGTCCGTCATGTTGCTGGGATGGCCATCGCTGACGTTGTACACGGTATCGGCCCCGGCACAGTCCATGGCCGCCACGCAGATCGCGGCAAGATCATCAGCGTGGATCCGGTTGGTATAGGGCGCATCCGCCTCGCACAGCACCGGGGTACCGGCGCGCAGCCGGTCCAGTGGCAGTTTCCCCGGGCCGTAGATGCCCGGGACCCGCAGGATGATCCACTCCACATCATGGTCTTCGGCCCAGGCACGCAGGCGGTTTTCGGCATCCAGCCGGCGCCGTCCGCGCGGCGTGGCCGGATTGACCGGCTCGGTCTCGCTAATCCAGCGGCCCTGGCAGTCACCGTAAACGGCACTGGTGCTGATGTAAACCATGCGCCGCGGTGGCACCCCTGTGTCCAGCGCCTTCAGAAAGGCCGCCATGCGGGTATCGGTCTCGCCCTGCGAGGGTGGCGGGGCGAAATAGAAGATATCGGCAAAACCGTCCGCCGGGAACGCGCGCGTACCCGCCGTATCCAGGTCCGCCTGCAGGACCCGAATGGCCTGCTCGTGCAGACCGCGTGCAGCTGCAGCGGAACGCACCAGCCCGGTGACAGCGGCGCCGCGCGCCTGCAGCCGGGCGGCAACCCGGCGGCCGATATAACCGCAGCCGACGATTAACACAGACTCCATCGGTTTATCTCCCGGGTGAAATCAGCGACAATGCCATCCGGTTCGGATCGCTGTAAGTAATTGAATGTCATATCAAGTCAAAGTCCAGTCCAGCGGCCACGAGTTCAGCGTCGAGGCACATGAATCGGTGCTCGATGCCGCACTGCGCCAGCATATTATACTGCCCTATGGCTGCCGCAACGGGGCCTGCGGTTCCTGCATGGGCACGCTGCTGAGCGGCACTGTGGACTATGCCGGCGGCCTGCCGCCTGCGCTCAGCGAGGCCGACGTGGCCGCGGGCAAGGCGCTGTTCTGCCAGGCACACCCGGGCTGCGACCTGACCATCGAGGTGCGCGAGGTCGATGCCGTCAGGGATATCGAAATCAAGAAACTGCCCTGCCGCGTCGACCGGCTCGAGCAGCTGGCCCACGATGTCATCCGCATCTACCTGAAGGTACCGAGCAGCAACCGGCTGCAGTTTCTCGCCGGCCAGTACATCAACGTACTGCTCAAGGACCAGATGCCGCGTGCATTTTCCATCGCCAACGCCCCGCACGACGACGACTTCATCGAGCTGCACGTGCGCTATGTCGAGGGTGGCCACTTCAGCGGCCAGGTGTTTCACGACCTCAGGGAAAAGGCGCTGCTACGCCTGGAGGGCCCGCTGGGCACCTATTTCCTGCGCGAGGACAGCGAGCGTCCGCTGATCCTGATCGGCGGCGGCACCGGCTTCGCCCCGCTCAAGGGCATGCTGGAACATGCCTTCTATACCGGGATCCAGCGCCCCTTGCACCTGTTCTGGGGCGCGCGCTCCAGGCGCGACCTCTACCTCGAGGAGCTGCCGCTGCGCTGGCTGATGGAACACAACAACTTCCAGTACACCCCGGTGCTGTCGGAACCGCTACCCGAGGACAACTGGACCGGCGCGACCGGCCTGGTCACCGACAGCGTGGTGAGCCACTACCCGGACCTGACCAACTATGACGTCTATGCCAGCGGCCCGCCGGCCATGGTGGAGGCCGGCCACCGGCTGTTCATGGCGCACGGCATGGACGAGGCGCAGTTCTATTCCGATTCCTTCGAATACGCCGCAGCCGCCGATTGATACCCTGCCGGCACGGCATCAGGCATTGCGTGCGGCCCTGAACTGCTGCAAGGCCACCAGCAGCGCCTCCTCGCTGGCATTGTCCGCCACCCACGGCGCCTGGCTGAACCCCAGCCGCTCGGCCAGCTGGGCCTGGCGCTGACTGACCACGACCAGGGGAAGCCGGCGCAACAGCGGCTGGCCGGATCTCCCCGCCATGTCAAACAGGTTCTGCAGGGTCTCGTTGCTGGTGATGGTGATCACCTCCAGCGCCCCCGGCTGCCAGAGCCCTAGCAGGTCGGCCGCATTCCCCTCGGGGCAGGCACGTCGGTAGACCTCGGCATACTCGACCGCGGCACCGCGCGCCGTCAGGGTATCGAACAGGTACTCGCGTCCGCCATTGCCGCGAAAGATGACCACACGCCTCCCGGACATGTCCTGCAATTCATCCAGCGCCAGCAGGGCCTCGCTGTTGAACTGGTGTTGCGGTACCAGGTCCACCGCCAGCCCGTAGGGTTCCAGCGCCTGCGCCGAGCGCGCGCCAACAGTGGCAATGCGGACGTTTTTCGGCCACGCCCGCCGGGCCATGATGAAGTCCAGCCCCTTGCGGACCGCGTTGACGCTGACGAACACCGCCAGGTCATAGGAGGACAGCGCGGCAGTGACGGCCTCCAGTCGCTTCATGTCCACAGGATCGAGAATCTCGATGGCCGGCAGACGCACGGCCGTACCACCAGCGGCCTCGATCAGCCGGCACAGCGATCCCGCCTGCCCGGCGGGACGCGTCACCAGTACACGCAGGCCCTGCAATGTCGGCTCAGCTGTCATTCCACGCCGGGCGCCGGGTGCCTCAGGCCTCGCCGAGGAGTTTTTCAAGGATGGGGCGCGCTCCGCGCGCCAGCAGGTCCTCGGCCAGTTCGCGCCCCAGGGACTCGGCATCGACCGCCGGTCCGCTGATATGCCCGCGGATGATCTCGCTACCATCCGGCCAGCCCACCAGGCCGTGCAGTTCGATGCGGTCGCCCAGTAATACGGAATATCCGGCCACCGGCGCCTGGCACCCGCCGGCCAGGGTGGCATTCATGGCGCGCTCGGCCAGGGTGCGCAGACGGGTATCGGGATGGTCCAGCACCGCAATCAGGTCCTGGACACGCCTGTCATCAAGGCGGCACTCGATACCGATTACGCCCTGGGCGATGGCCGGCAGACACTGTTCCGGTCCCAGCGCAGCGCTAATTCGCGCCTCCAGACCCAGGCGTTTAAGGCCCGCGCAGGCCAGCACGATGGCATCGTAGTCACCGTCGTCGAGCTTCTGCAGGCGGGTGCCGACGTTGCCGCGCAGGTCGAGGATCTCCAGGTCGGGACGCCGGGCGCGCAGCTGACACTGGCGGCGCAGGCTGGAGGTGCCGACCCGTGCACCCTCCGGCAAGGCGTCGACCGAAGCATAGTGGTTCGAGACAAAGGCGTCGCGCGGGTCCTCACGCTCCAGAATCGCGCCAATACCCAGACCGGGCGGGAAATCGACCGGCACGTCCTTCATGGAGTGCACCGCGATATCGGCATCCCCGGCCAGCATGCCCTGCTCGAGTTCCTTCACGAACAGGCCCTTGCCCCCGATCCTGGCCAGCGGGCTGTCCAGCACCCGATCGCCCTGGGTGCTCATGGTGACCAGCTCGACGACAAGACCGGGATGCGCCTCCTGCAGGCGGGCGCGTACATGTTCGGCCTGCCACAGGGCCAGCGGGCTTTTACGGGTAGCGATACGTAAAACTTCGGTTGACATGGGCATATGAGTGTCAGATTAATAGGGACTGGCTGTCATCGAGTCGAATCAGCAAGCGGTTATTTATGAAACGATTATACAAGTCTGTTGTTTGTGGTTGGACATTATTGTGGCTGGCCGCCGCCCCGTGTGCCGGGGTCGAGGTGCCGGTGGCCCAGGACCTGCACCGGGACGGGGAGGGCGCCCGGGCCGCGAGGCTGCCGATCCTGATCGCCTTCAGCGCCATCGAGTGTTCCTATTGCGACCTACTGGAAGAGGAATTCCTCGAACCCATGTTGCTCAGCGGCGACTATACGGACAAGATCATCATTCGCAAGCTGGTCCTCGACAACGGCTCCCATGTCAGGGATTTCTCCGGCCATTCCCTGGAGGCCGCGCAGCTGGCCCATGCCTACCGGGTGTTCGTCACGCCCACCATCCTGTTCGTCGATGCCGATGGCCGGGAGCTCGCGGAACGCATGCGCGGCATCAACACCATCGAGATGTTCGGCGGTTACCTGGACGGCTGCATCGATACCGCCCTGCTGATGGTCAGGGAAGTGGAGCGGATTTCCGAGCGCACGCCCTGCCGCCTCGGCCAGGACTAGCCCGCATCCAATCAGGACCGTAGCGACTTGATGCGTTGGCGCAGGTCGGCGACATGGCGGCGGCTGACCTCGAGACGCTCATCGACCCCGTCGAGCTGCACCCGCTGGCGGCCACCGGCATCCTTCTCCAGGCCGCACAGGTAGCGTGCCGCGACCAGGGCATTGCGGTGCACGCGGATGAATTGTTCCGGGAATTCCTCCTCCAGTGACTTAATCGTCTCCTCGATCAACACCTGTCCGTCGGGCGTGGCAACGGTGACATATTTATGGTCCGCGTGAAAATAACGGATCTCATCGATGGGTATCAGCTGCAGGCTGCCGCGCACGCGCGCGCAGATACGGGTGCGCGCATTGCCCTGCTGACCGGCCTGCCGCAGTGCTGCGGCCTGTACGCGCGTCAGGCGCCGGGCGTTTGCCAGCGCCTCTGCCAGGCGCTCCCGGCGGACGGGCTTGAGCAGGTAATCGACGGCATGCATTTCGAAGGCCTCCAGGGCATGGTCGCTGTAGGCCGTGGTAAAGATGATGGCAGGCGGCTGTTCCATCACCAGCAGGTGGCGCGCCGCCTCCAGGCCGTCCATGCCCGGCATGCGAATGTCCATCAGCATGATGTCCGGCTGGCGTTCCTCGGCCAGCGCCAGCGCCGCCTGACCGTTGGCCGCCTCGCCACACAGCGTATAGCTACCAAGTAATTCCAGCATGCGCGCCAGGCGTTCACGCGCCGGCGCCTCGTCGTCGACCACCAGCACCCTCATGCCGGCTGCCCCGCGGGAAAGCGCAGTGTCACCCGGTAGTGTCCGTCGCGCTGCAGCGTCTCAAGTCCGGCACGGCCCCCGAATGCCAGCTGCAGGCGCTGGCGGATATTCTCCTGGGCAATGCGGTTGCCCTGTGTGTGGCCGGCAGTGACCTGCCCGGCCACCGGATTGCTAACCCGGATCACGATCCTGCCGTTCTCGGCATCGCCGCTAATGCGGATGGTGCCGCCCCCGGGAAGTGGCTCGATCCCGTGATAGATGGCGTTCTCCAGCAGGGGTTGCAGGATCAGTGGCGGAACCTTCACGTCCAGCGGCAAGGCATCCATGTCCCACTCCACCGCCAGGCGATCACCCAGGCGCAGGGCCTCGATGTTCAGGTAGCGCCGCGCCAGGGTGAGTTCCGCGCCCAGGGTGGCGCGCTCATCCACGCTGTCCAGCGAGGCGCGAAACAGGTCGGACAGGTCGTGGATGGCCTCCTCGGCATTATCCGGGTCAGAGCGCGTCAGCGCAGCGATGGTATTCATGCTGTTGAACAGGAAATGGGGGCGGATGCGCGCCTGCAGGGCTGCCACCCGGGCACGCGCCTCGGCCCGCAGCTGCTGGCGCCACTGGTGCTGGACATACAGGTAGCGCAGCACGACGGCCGTGATCACCGCACTGACGCCGAGGCAGCGCAGCACGAACACAGTATGTTGTTCGCTGACTATCGTTGGCAGGATGTCTCTGTGCACCATCAACCAGTAGGCGACCTCGCTGAGCAGCGCCGTGACCAGCAGGACCAGCAGGTAACTGATCAGCACGGCCGCGGCATTGCCCAGCCGTGACAGCAGCGGCCGCATCAGGCACAGCAGCGCCGCGCCGGTCAGTGCGACCCATTGCACGAACAGCGAGATCACGCCCAGGTCACTCCAGCGGTCGCCCAGCAGACCCGGGGTCACCAGCACCAGCACGAAGGCCAGCAATTCGGCCATGATGACCACCGCGAAAACCAGCCGCACATCGCAGAAATTGGGCAGAAAGAATGTGTCCTCCTGCTCGATACCCGTGCTGCTCGCCGCCGTGTCGTTCATGGGAACAGTTTCATGGTTAAGCGGCCCTCCTGCAAGCCACACCGGACCGCAGCCGCAAACGCAAAGCGCTTGCGGATTGGTTATACTGCGGCAACACGTGGTCACGGGTTTCAGCATGACGGACGATAACACCAAGGAAAAGCCCTGGGGCGGCCGGTTTACCGAATCGACCGATGCCTTCGTCGAGGCCTTCACTGCCTCGATTGGATTCGATCACCGGCTTTACCGCTATGACATCGCCGGCTCGATCGCCCATGCACGCATGCTGGCACACGTCGGGATCATTACCGAGACCGAGTGCAAGCGGATCGTGGACGGTCTGGAAGACATCCGCGCGGACATCGAGCGCGGTGATTTTGCCTGGTCGGTTGCCCTCGAGGACATCCATATGAACATCGAGGCGCGCCTGATCGAGCGCATCGGCGAGACCGGCAAGAAGCTCCATACCGGCCGCTCGCGCAACGACCAGGTTGCGACCGACCTGCGCCTGTACCTGCGCGACGAGATCGACACCCTGTGCGCCGAGCTGGTCCGCCTGCAGACCGGCCTGCTGGAACTCGCCGAGCGCGAGGTCGACACCATCATTCCCGGGTTCACCCACCTGCAGGTCGCCATGCCGGTCAGCTTCGGTCACCACATGCTGGCCTGGATCGAGATGCTGGAG
>CAMYIX010000015.1 GCA_947258615.1 uncultured Ectothiorhodospiraceae bacterium
GGTCTTCTCCTCCTTTCTGATGGTTGATTACAACTCCATCATGGCGCATTGCGACGCCGTTAATAAGGGGGAGGAGACCATCTCATCAACCTACGGTTTGCCTTTTTACGTTTCGCATTATTATCTTTCTGTGTCTTCCGTGTCTTCCGTGTCTTCCGTGGCTATATATTTGCGTCCTTTGCGTCTTTGCGGTTAAACGGTATTTCGCGCTTGCACCCAATTAAGCGCTGGGCATAAACGGGACGCTCCTACAAAATCATTTCTGTTCCGTGTATATGTGTGTGGTTCCGTGACGATTTGTGCTGGGTTGTTGGGTCCGACGCTGGCGCTCCTTGACCCAAGCTACGGATTGTCTTTTTCGCGCTTCACGCTTCACGTGTTTTCACGGCAGCCGAACAGGGCGCGCTCCCGGATCATTCGGCCGACCTCTTCGGGGACCATCGCCTCCCAGCTTGTGTCGCCACAGCGAATCTTCTCCAGGATGTCGCTGGAAAAGTAGTCGAGGTAGTCCTGGTTTATGCTGGTCAGCGACCTGATCAGCCCGTTCTCCAGCAGGTACTCATAGAGGTGCTGTAGATGGGGGGCAACCTGCAGTCCATCGGCCGTCACCAGCTGGCCGGTTTCAGAGTCCTTGCTGGGACACACGTAGAAACGCAGCTTGTTCTTGAACAGCCGGCCAAACGCCTCGAGGATGCCGCCGGCCAGATCGGCGTAGTAGCGTTCATCGAGAATCTCCCTGAGGGTAGGCACCCCCATAGCGACGCCCACCGGCTTGTCGGTGTAGCGGTGCAGGTATCCGGCCAGACTGTAGAAAGCTCCGTAGTTCGATATCAGTACGTTCTTGCCCAGCATGCAGAGGATGTCCGCACGCTGCAGGAAGTCCTCGATCTGGATATCACTGCCATCGGACAGGTTGTGCAGGGTCATTTCGCTGATCACCAGGGCGCACTCGTCACACACCTCAGGCTCATTGATGAACTCGGTGTGCGCCCTGTCCAGCAGGTTCATGGTCAGCTTGGTCGGCGGCCGGAAGCGGCTGCGTTCGATCAGCACCGCCTTCTTGTAGAGCATGTCACCGGGGTGCACCACCTTGCCGTCGGCGGTGAACATGGCGGCATTGCTGGCGCCCTGCTGCACCAGCAACAGAGCCATCAGGCGGTTATCCACACCTTCGAATGCCGGCCCGCTGAAATCCAGCAGGTCGATCTCCAGGTTGTCGATGGTCAGGTTGTCCAGCAGGGCCTCGAGCAGTTCGCGTGGGTCGCGGTACAGGTGCTGGGCACCGTAGATCAGGTTCACGCCCAGCACGCCGAGCGTGTCCTGGTCCTGGGCACTGTCCTGGCCGAGCAGACGCACATGCAGGACGATCTGCGAGGGCGCCTCGCGCGGCTGGGTCTGGAAACGGATACCCAGCCAACCATGCCCGTCTTCGGCGTGAGAGTAGCTGTGCACGGTGACCGTATTGGCAAAGGCAAAGAACGTGGTCTCTGCGCCACGCGTCTCATCAAGGCGCTCGATCAGCAGCTTGTATTCATAGCCCAGCATCGCCTGAAGGCGGTCGCGACTGACATAGCGCTGGCAGGGTCCGTAGATGGAATCGCTGAATCGCATGTCATAGGCGGACATTGCCTTGGCAATGGTACCGGCGGCACCGCCGACCTTGAAAAACCAGCGCGCCGTTTCCTGGCCCGCACCGATCTCGGCAATGGTGCCGTACTTGCTTCGGTCCCGATTGACCATCAGGGCCTTCTCGTGGGCATCCGGCAGTTTGTTGACCATGGCGCCTTCCTCAGGAAATAAAGGAAATAAAGGTGTCAGGAACCTTTTCCGTATTTTCCCGCGACATCCGGATCGTTACAAGAAAAGGTTCCTGACACCATTATCTAGTTACCGGCGCGCACCAGCCCGCCCAGGCCACCCTGCTCGAGCACACCGTTGTAGAGTTCGCGGATGGCGCGCGGGTCTTCCATTTCCAGCGCCTGTGCCAGCAGTTCTTGCGCCTCGCTGCGTGCGAAGCTGCGAATCACCCACTTGATGCGTGGCAGGCTGCTTGCGGACATGCTCAGGCTATCGACACCCAGCCCCAGCAGCGCCAGTACCGCCGCAGGGTCGCCCGCCATTTCTCCGCACACGCTCACCGGTTTGCCCAGCCGGTGGGCCTCATCCACCACCTGCTTGATGGCCTGCAGCACCGATGGGTGCAGCGACTGGTAGAGGCTCGCAACCCGGGTATTGTTGCGGTCCACGGCCAGCAGGTACTGGGTCAGGTCGTTGGTGCCGATCGAGAAGTAGTCCACCCGCGACGCAAGCGCCTTGACCTGGTAGACCGCTGAAGGCACCTCGATCATGATGCCGACGGGCGGGCGGTGTACCTCCTCCCCCTCGTCGACCAGTTCGAGCATGGCCTTGGAGATAAAGGTCATGGCCATGTCCAGCTCGCTCACCGTCGAGATCATGGGCAGCAGGATAGTCAGGTTGTCCAACCCGACGCTGGCGCGCAGCATGGCGCGCAACTGGGTCAGGAAGATCTCCGGGTGATCCAGCGAGATACGGATGCCGCGCCAGCCCAGGAAGGGGTTGTCCTCCTTGACCGGGAAATAGGACAGCATCTTGTCACCACCAACATCGAGGGTGCGCAGGGTGACCGGCCGCGGGGCAAATGCCTCCAGCGTCTTGCGGTAAAGGCGTAGCTGCTCGTTCTCTCCCGGAAACTGTTCACGCATCAGGAACGGGATCTCGGTGCGGTACAGCCCGACACCGTCACCCTGGCTGTACACCGGTGACTCGATGTCCGAGAACACCAGTCCGGTGTTCAGGTACAGCGGCATCGATACGCCGTCCGGTGTCTGCGACGGCTGCGCGGCGATTTTCTTCAAACCCTCGGTGAGCGCGGACTCCTCCGCCTGCAGCCGGAGGAACTCCTTGCGCACCAGCATGGACGGGTTGACGTACACGTCGCCCCGGTAGCCGTCGGCAATCATGGTCTGGCCTTCCAGGCGATTCACCGGCAGGTCTGCAACCCCCATGACCGCCGACACGCCCATGGACTGGGCCAGGATGGCGACGTGCGATGAACTGGAACCGCTGGCAGAGACTATTCCGACGAGCATGCCTGCCGGGACCTCCGCGAGCTGGCCGACGCTGATGTCTTCGCCAACCAGTATCGTACGGATATAGGCCGTGCGGCTGGGCGGACGGTCGGACTGCATATGGGTGAGAATCCGGCGCCCCAGGTCACGGATATCGCTGGCCCGTTCACGCAGATAGGCGTCTTCCATGGCCTCGAACACCTGCACATGTTCCGCGATGGTCGCGCGCAGGGCGCCCGGCGCCCAGTTGCCCGCCTGTATCCGTTCCACGGTCTCGCCCACGATACTGTCACTGCCGAGCATCATTACCAGGGCATCGAACAGGGCCAGTTCCTCGGCGGGCAGGCTGCCGGACATGCGGTTGGCATAGTCGCGCAAATCGTCCTGCACGGCATCGACGGCCTCGTTAAAGGTGCGGATCTCGGTTTCGATGTCGGCGGCCTTGCGGTCCGGGATGGCGTCCAGGTTGGCCAGCGGGTACACCACCATGGCCTGGCCGATGGCCACCCCGGGTGCGCCCGGCAGCCCCTTGAGGGTGACCGAGACCTCGTCGGTGGCCTCCAGCAGCCTGGCTATTTCGCCACTGGCCCCGGCATGGGTAATGGCGCCGGCCAGCTGCGCCGCCAGGGTGACCAGGAAGGCCTCTTCCTCGTCATCGAACTTGCGTGACACCCGTTGCCGGACCACCAGCACACCAAGCACCTTGCCGTGCTGGATGATGGGCACACCCAGAAAGCCGTGGTAGGGCTGCTCGCCGGTCTCGACAATGAACTGGTAGTTGGGATGACTGGGGGCGTCATCCAGGTTCACAGGCTCCTCGCGCGTGACCACCATGCCGACCAGCCCCTCCCCCTGGTTGAGGCGCACCTTGCCGATGGCATCCTTGCGAAAGCCCTGCGTGGCCATCAATACATGCTGGTTATTCTCGGGATCGGTCAGGTAGACCGATGCCACGTCCACACCCACGTTGACCCGCACCCGCTCGACAATGATGTCGAGTGCGTGCTGAAGATCATTGGCTGAATTGACCTCCTGGATGATGCGTCGCAGGATATCGAGCATGTACGCCATTCCGCCTGTCTGTGGGTGGGCCGGGTGTTACACCGCCCCGGGAGATCCGGGGCCTTAATACCGTGTGTGCACGGTTGGAAACCTGCTGTTAACGGCAGGCGTTGGGTACCCCGTCGGGAAACAGCAGCGGCGCCAGTTCGTTCAGCGCCTTTTTATAGACACTGCGTTTGAATGAGACCACCTCGTCCAGCGGCCGCCAGTAATCGACCCAGCGCCAGTGGTCGAACTCGGGCTGCTCGGTGCGGTCCAGGTGAACCTCGGCATCGTCACACAGCAGCCGCAGCATGAACCAGACCTGCTTCTGGCCGATGCACAACGGCCGGCTGCTGCGCCGGATGAAGCGGCGCGGCAGGCGGTAGCGCAGCCAGCCGCGGGTCGCGCCCAGCAGCTCGACATGATCGGGACGCAGGCCGACCTCCTCGGCCAACTCCCGGTACATGGCCTCGGCCGGGGTCTCGTCACTGCGTATGCCGCCCTGCGGAAACTGCCAGGCATCCTGACCAATGCGGCGCGCCCACAGCAGCCGGCCTTGGCAGTTGGACAGGATAATGCCGACATTCGGCCTAAATCCATCCGGGTCAATCACTTACAGAACCTTCAATACGTAACCTGATTAACGATCATTCTCCCATAGGCGTGCAGGTGTAGCAAACGACCCCGGCCGATGAGAGCGACGGCAGTTTTACCTTTGCGGCCCCACCCACTATCCTTGGCGGCGTTTTCCATCCGGGAGCAGCTGTGGGTATCGCACTCTTTGACCTCGATAACACCCTGATCGGCGGTGACAGTGACTACCTGTGGGGCTGTTTTCTTGCCGAGCACGGCATCGTGGACGGAGACACCTACGAGCGGGAGAACCAGCGCTTCTATGACCAGTACAAGGCGGGTGAGCTGGATATCCACGAGTTCCTGCGCTTTCAGCTCAGGCCCCTCGCCGCGCATGACATGGACACGCTCCATCGCTGGCGCGGAGAATACATCGAGGAGAAGATCAGGCCGATCCTGCTGCCGAAGGCACGGGCGCTGGTCGACTCGCACAAGACCCGGGGCGACACCCTGGTCATTATCACCGCCACCAACAGCTTCATCACCGGACCGATTGCCGAGCTCTACGGCGTCGAACACCTGCTGGCCACCGAACCCGAGATCAGTGCGGGCCGCTACACCGGCAGCGTCAGCGACGTGCCCTGTTTCCAGGAAGGCAAGGTGGAGAAACTGGCCGGCTGGCTCGAGGCGCATGACCAGGACCTCGAAACCAGCTGGTTCTACAGTGATTCCCACAACGACCTGCCGCTGCTGAGCCGGGTCACCCACCCGATTGCCGTCGACCCGGACGAGATCCTGCGCCAGCATGCCCTGGACCATGACTGGCCGGTGATGAGCTTGCGGGATTAGGAAAAGGGGACATTCTGCTTTTTTGTTGGTATCTGAATGCACCTCCGTTTGAATAAATGAAAAAAGGGAAAGTCTGATCAAGCCGTCATTCCGGGCGAAGCGTAGTGGAGACCCGGAATCCAGCAGCTGGTAATCAGGCAGTGACTGGATTCCGGCCTTCGCCGGAATGACGAAAGATGAATTAATCAGGCCTTCCTTAACTTTATATAAATTCCTTTCAATGTTTATGGCACAGCATTGCCTGCAGATGAAAAAATGAAAAAAGCAGAATGTCCCCTTTATTCTGAAGTCCCGTCCGATGCGCCCGCTGCTGCTGTTTAGCGGGCTGCTGGCACTGGCGCTGGCCGGGTTTGGCTGGAGCCTGACCAGCGGTAGTATCGACATCGGCTGGCGGGAACTGGCTGCGGCCGTGTTCGATACCGACCCTGACCTGCACGCCCGGGTCATTCTCGAATTGCGCTGGCCACGCGCCGCCGCGGCCTTTGTCACCGGCGCCCTGCTCGCCCTGGCCGGGGCGCTGATGCAGGTGCTGTTGCGCAACCCCCTGGCCGACCCCTACGTCCTCGGCATCTCCGGCGGCGCGGCCACCGGCGCCCTGCTGACCCTGTTGCTCGGTCTCGGCGGCCTGTGGCTGCACGGAGCCGCCTTCAGCGGCGCCCTGTTCTCGATGCTGATCGTGTTCGGCCTGGCGCACGGCCGCGGCAGCTGGACCATCAACCGCCTGCTGCTGACCGGCATCGTCATCGCCGCGGGCTGGGGGGCGGTCATCGGTTTCCTGCTGGCACTCAGCCCCGAGCAGAACCTGCGTGGCATGCTGTTCTGGCTGATGGGCGACCTGGCCTACGCCGGCATGCCGCTGGCAGGTTTTATCGTCCTGGTTGCCGGGCTGCTGATCGCGCTGGCCCTGGGCCGTTCGCTCAACATCCTCGCCCACGGCGAACTGGCCGCCACTACCCTCGGCGTGCCAGTCGCGGCCCTGCGCCGTCTCATCTATGTACTGGCCTCGCTGCTCACCGCCGCGGCGGTCACCATGGGCGGCAGCATCGGCTTTGTGGGCCTGGTGGTCCCGCACATGTTGCGCCTGCAGGGGGTGCGCGACCACCGCCTGTTGCTGCCGGCGGCAGCCCTGCTGGGCGGCAGCCTGCTGCTGATCGCCGACACCCTGGCGCGTACCCTGCTGGCACCGCGCCAGTTGCCGGTGGGAATACTGACGGCACTGGTAGGGGTGCCGGTGTTTCTGGTGCTGTTGTATCGCAGCCGCGAACTGCATGGCCGGGAGGGCTAACGGCCATGGCACAGCTGGAAATATCAGGTCTCGACGTCCACATCGGCAACACCGCCGTCTGTCGCGGGCTGGACCTGCGGCTGGGGGGCGGCGAACGCTGGGCCATACTCGGCCGCAACGGCGCCGGCAAGACCACCCTGCTGCACACCCTGGCCGGCCTGCGTCGTCCCGACCAGGGCACGCTGCTGCTGGATGGCACGGCACTGGACACCCTGCCGCGACGGCACGTAGCCCGACAGGTCGGCGTCCTGCTGCAGGACCACCTGGATGCCTTCCCGGCCAGCGTCATGGAGACCGCGCTGATCGGACGCCACCCCTACCTGGGGTCGCTGCAGTGGGAAGGCCCGGCTGACTACGCGCTCGCCCGCGACGCATTGCGTGCCGTCGGGCTGGATGGCCTCGAGGACCGCAACGTGGCCACGCTCTCCGGGGGCGAACGCCGCCGCCTGGGCATCGCCACCCTGCTGACCCAGGACCCGGCCTTGTGGCTACTCGACGAACCCACCAATCACCTCGACGTCCACCAGCAGATCCGCATCCTTGACCTGCTGCAGGCCCGGTCGCAGGCGGAGGGGAAGACGCTGTTGCTGGTGATGCATGACCTCAACCTGGCCCTGCGCTACTGCAACCGTTTCCTGTTGCTGTTCGGCGCTGGCAAGACCGCCCAGGGCAGCGCCGACGATGTGCTGACCCGGTCGACACTGGAGCACCTGTATGGACACCCGATGCACACCCTGGACGGCCCCAGGGGCCCGGTCTGGCTGCCGGGATAAGCGCCGCCATTCAGTGCCCTCCTTGACACCCCTGCGGGCGGGACTTAAAGTCGTCCGCGCTTACAGGTGTCCCGCGGACAATCGTCCCAGGGATGAAACGGGAAGCCGGTGCGTCAAGCCATGACAAGTCCGGCGCTGCCCCCGCAACGGTAAGCGAGACAGGGTGGGCCACGATGTCACTGCGCAGGGCGCGGGAAGACGGCACACCGGGGACTCGTCCCGCTCGCAAGCCCGGAGACCGGCCTGGAGTATGACTTGAACGTATCGCGGCGGGCGATGCAGGCAGGAAGCACTCGACCTCCTCTCTGTCATTTTCCCTCGCCACCATAACAGCGCGGGTGTGCGCATTGGAGAAATTGATGGAACCGGGTCGACGTCCATTCATGGGGTTGCTTGCCCTTGGCTGCCTGTTCACCGGCCTGGCAGCGGGCGCCGCAACCGCGCAGACCCCTGTTATTGTCACCGCCACGCGCATGGCGCAGACGGCTGATGAAACGCTTGCCTCCGTCACCGTTATTACCCGCGCTGAAATTGAACGCAGCCAGGCAGTTAGCCTGAGCGAATTGCTGCGCAGCGTGACCGGCATCGACATCGCCAGCCAGGGTGGCTCGGGGCAGCTGAGTTCGATGTTCATGCGCGGCACCAATCCCGGCCATGTCTCCCTGCTGGTCGACGGCCTGCGCATGGGTTCCGTAACCGCGGGCAGGGTGTCCTGGGAATTCATCCCGCTGCAACAGGTCGAGCGCATCGAGATCGTACGCGGCCCCAACTCGGCACTGTACGGCTCCGAGGCGATCGGCGGCGTCATCCAGGTCTTCACCCGGCGCGGCAAGGGCCCGCTGCAGTGGAGCGTAACGGCCGGCGGCGGGCGCTACGACACCCGCGAGGCGACCCTGGACGTTAGCGGCTCCGCCGGCGACAACTGGTTTTCCGGCCAGCTCTCCAGGCTGGAGACTGGCGGGTTTGACGCCCGTGATCCCACTGTGGAATTCGGCAGTCCGATTGACGACCCGGACGACGACGGTCACGACAACACCGCCCTGAGCCTGAGGGCCGGGCACCGTTTCTCCGGCGGCAGCGAACTGGAATTCCACGGCCTGCACGCACAAGGCAACGTCGAGTTCGACAGCAGCGACCCGTTCCCAAACGAAGACGATTTTGTCGAGCAGGTGCTGGGAGTATCGCTGCGCACACCGCTCACGGCATTCCTGGACCTCACTGCTACGGCAGGCCGCAGCCTGGATGAACGGGAGAGTTTTCGTGCCGGAGTGCCGGGCTCGACCATACACTTTGACTCGGAGCGTCGCAGTTTCTCGCTGCAGGGGGACTATGCGCCCTCCGATGCGGACATCGTCACCCTTGGCCTTGACTATCATGACGACCGGGTCGACAGCAGCACATCCTACAAGGAAACCGCGCGCTATACGCAGGCCGTGTTTGCCCAGTACCGCGGCGAGCGCGGTGGGCACACCCTGCTGGCGCGCATCCGGCCACTGGATGACGAACAGTTCGGCAGCCACACGACCGGCAACCTGGCCTGGGGATATCAGCTACACCCGACGACCCGCCTGGTTGCCTCCTGGGGCACGGCCTACCGGGCACCCACCTTCAACGACCTGTACTTTCCGGACTTCATGGGCTTCCCCACCAGCAACCCGGACCTTGACCCCGAAGAATCGGAGACCCTGGAACTGGGTGCTGAAGGCCGAGCCGGCGGGATCGACTGGGACTTGCGCCTGTTCCGCACCCGTATCGACAACCTGATCGTATTCGACCTGGCCAGCTTTCTGCCGGCCAATGTGAATGAAGCCACCATCGAGGGACTGGAGGCCACGCTGTCCGGTGACCTGTATGGCTGGACCACGAGCACTTCCGCCAGCTTCCTCAACCCGACGGATGACAACACCGGCAACACCCTGCCGCGGCGCGCCAGGCGCAGCCTCAAGCTGGACATCGACCGACGGTTTGGAAAGACCGGCCTCGGGGCAACCTTCCTGGCACAGAGTGCGCGCTACGACGACCAGGCCAACAACATGCGGCTCGGCGGCTACGGGCTCGTCAACCTGCGCGCATCGTGGTCACTTGATCGTCACTGGAAACTGCAGGGGCGCATTGAAAACCTGTTCGACCG
The DNA here is from genome assembly GCA_947258615.1 of uncultured Ectothiorhodospiraceae bacterium. GTDB lineage: Bacteria > Pseudomonadota > Gammaproteobacteria > UBA9214 > UBA9214 > CAMYJZ01. The sequence goes on from CAMYIX010000015.1 coordinate 9,745, forward strand.
CGACTACGAAACAGTGGCCACCTACAACTCCCCCGGACGCGGCTTGTACCTGAGCCTGCGTTACGACACCCATCGCTAGCATCGCCATGCTGCGCTTCTTTCTCATCTCGCTGGTGTTGCATGGCCTGGTCATCGGCGCCTGGCACCAGCTGGGTTCACCTGCAGGCACGGCACCGGCCGACACAGCGCTGTCCGTGACACTGCTAATGACCCAACCCGGGAGCACCGCCCTTCAACAACATCCAGTCAGACCGCCGGTGGAGACAACCGAGGTGGCGCCCACCCCGGACAATCCGCCGGCCCGGCCGCGACGCGACAAACCCATCGCGGTGACGCATACGGAAAACCAGGATCCGGTGCCCACCGCTGCGGCAGCCCCCGTTCCCGTTACTTCACCCCCAAGCGACACAGTCACGTCACCGGAATTGGCAAGCACAGAGCCAGCCCATGGACCGGAGAACACCGGCACAGTGGTAAAAGGCAGGCTGATCCAACAGGTTCGGCACGCCCTCGAGACCTACTTTCGCTATCCGCGCAGGGCACGACGCAACGGCTGGGAAGGCACGGTCACCCTGGTCATGCAGGTGCAACCGAACGGACAGCTGACCGACATCCAGGTCACCGGCAGCTCGGGCATCCCGATCCTCGATCGTGCGGCCCTTGCCAGCGCGCAGGCCATCACCCGGCTGCCATGGGCGCATGACCCGCATGCACCGGACTACCCGATGCAAATCACGCTGCCGGTACAGTACCGGTTAATGGAGGGCTGACATGGGCAACCGACTCTCGAAGATCTACACCCGCACCGGTGATGATGGCAGTACCGGACTGGGTAATGGCGGCCGCATCCGCAAGGACGACCCGCGCATCGAGGCCATCGGCGCGGTGGACGAACTCAACAGCGCCATCGGCCTGTTACTCAGCGATGTGCTTCCCGAAACCAACCGCTCGACACTGACATCGGTCCAGCACCGCCTGTTCGACATCGGCGGTGAACTGAGCATGCCCGGCACAAACATCCTCGACCCCGGACGTGTCGAGGCCCTGGAGGAAGCCCTCGATGCACTCAACAGCGACCTGCCACCCCTGAAGGAATTCATCCTGCCGGGCGGCAGCACGGCGGCCGCCCACTGTCACCTGGCACGTGCCATCTGCCGCCGCGCCGAGCGCCGCGTCTGCCAGCTAGCCGGCGACACTGAAGTCAATCCGGCCACGCTCAAATACCTGAACCGCCTGTCCGACCTGCTGTTCGTGATGGCACGCAGCCTCAACAAGCAGGCAGGGCACCCGGACGTGTTCTGGAAAAACGGGGAATAAACCCGAAGCCGGGATCAAGGCGAAGTGAACCTGGCCTGAAAGGATTCTGCTCCTGGCAACCTTCTACAGGCTCATGTTTTAACGATGATTTTACTCTCTCCATAACCACCGACAGGGCCCCGGCTGCATTCTGCCTTCCTCAGCAAGAGGGGAGGCACATACCCATTCGCCTGAAATAAATAAAGTTTTACCGTCAGAAACCCGATACAAGCCGGGAGACTTCAGAAAACCGGAGATAGACAATGTCTTCCTTTTTTTCCGGGCGGGGGGCAACGCTCATGATCACGGCACTCCTGCTTGCATCGCTGCAAGCAGCCGTTGCCGATACTTATACCTTCGGTGTCGTGCCCCAGTTCGACGCAAGGCAGATACGCCAGGTCTGGAAACCTATCCTCACTCGCCTCGAGGCCGAGACCGGCCAGCGCTTCCAGCTGGTGGGCACCTCGACCATACCCGAATTCGAAACACGGTTCCTGTCAGGGGAGTTTGACTTCGCCTATATGAATCCATATCAAGTGCTCAAGGGTGCCGAGTCCGTGGGTTATGTCCCCCTGGTGCGGGATGTTGGACGGACCCTGCATGGCATCATCGTGGTGCGCAAGGACAGTCCCATCACCCGGGTCGAGGACCTGAATGGCAAGAAAGTTGCCTTTCCGGCACCCAACGCGCTGGGCGCCACCCTGGTACCGCGATCAGATTTCAAGCACACCTTCGGTATAAATGTCTTGCCGCGCTATGTGCAGAGTCACAGTTCTGTCTACCTGAACGTGGTAATGGGCGAAACCGCTGCCGGTGGCGGCGTACAAAAAACGCTTGCCCAGCAGCCTCCCGCGATCCGTGATTCCCTGCGTGTGTTGTACCGTACCCGCGATATACCACCCCACCCCGTCGCTGCACACCCCCGGGTACCTGAAAAGGTACGCGATGCAGTCCGCAACGGCTTTCTGTCCATTCCCGCTACCGAGGAAGGGAGCCGGCTGCTGTCACGAATTCCTATCCAGCGCATAGGTCGCGCTGCTATCGATGACTATCACCCAATGGATGCATGGGGGCTGGATGAGTTCTACATCAGGTGACACCCTGAGCAAAAGCATGAGCATCGGCATCCGTTCCAAACTCCTGCTACCCGTCCTCCTGCTGGTAGTGATGTTTGCCTCCGTGCTTGAACTCTATATCATCCCGCAAAGCATCGAACGGCATTTTCAGGATCGTCATCACCTTCAGCAGCAGCAACTGAAGGTACTTGGAATCACCCTGGAAGACCCCCTGCTCAAGGGAAACCTCGCCCAGGTACATATGACCCTGAACCTCATCCTCGAACAGCAGCCGGAGTGGAGGGTCATTACCCTGATTGCCCCGGACGGGCGTCGTATCTATCCAGTTGGCACTATCACAGAACCGACACCCGGACCATTCCTGATCAACCTGTCGCAGGAAATCACTTATCTGGACGAAACGCTTGGGAAACTGTACCTGGCAGCGGACTTGAGTGAAATCGTGGCCCAGCAGAAAAGCCATTTGAGAGACCTGTTCTGGGTCCTGATATTCCTGCTAGTGATCGCCTCGGGGGCCAGCGCCTTGATGCAGGACCGGATGATCAGTCGTCCCCTGAAACTGCTTGCCAATGCTGCCAGCCAGGTAGCCAGGGGCGATTTCAAGGTACGCCTGCCTACCCCGAGCAAAGACGAGGTCGGACGACTGATACAGGCGTTTGGTCTCATGAGAGACCAGCGCCAATATGCAGAAAATGCCTTGCACAAGCAGGCCTACTCAGATGCCTTGACCGGGCTTCCCAACCGGGCGCATTTCAACGCCTACCTGGTCGATGCGTTGCAGGACAGCAGGGACACTTCGACATCACTGGCGCTGTTGTTCATCGACCTTGATCGATTCAAGCTGGTGAACGATACCCTGGGTCATGAAGTCGGTGACCAGCTACTAAAAGAAGCGGCACAACGGATACAGAACTGCGTACGTGGCGAGGACCTCGTCGCCCGGCTTGGAGGTGATGAGTTTACCGTAGTCGTCAACAATGCCTGCCATAGTGACGCTGGCAAGGCGGTTGCCAACCGTGTCCTCAAGATTCTGGAACAACCTTTTGTTTTCGACAAGCAGGAAGTGTTCATTTCGCCCAGTATCGGTATTTCGATCTACCCGGAACACGGTAAGGACAGTGAAAGGCTGATAAAACATGCGGACACTGCCATGTACCGGGCCAAAGATGACGGTGGCAATTGCTACCGCCATTTTGAAACCGAGATGAGCCTGATCATGTCCCGGCGGATGCGCGTGGAATCAGGGCTGCGGCGGGCCATTGAGCATAACCAGCTGGTGCTGCATTACCAGCCACTGATCAGCCTGCACACCGGCGCCGTATGCGGTGTCGAGGCCCTGATACGCTGGGACGATCCGGAGCACGGTCTCATCCCGCCAAATGAGTTTATCCCTCTGGCCGAGGACACGGGCCTCATTAAACCAATCAGCGAATGGGTACTTATGTCGGCCTGCACCCAGTGCCAGGAATGGCACTCGGGAGGAATGAGTGAACTTCGCCTGGCTGTAAACCTGTCGGCAAAGAACCTCTACGACCCGAAACTTCCGGACTTGATCCAGGGAATCCTTTCGCATACCGGGATGCAAGCATCTCTATTGCAGCTGGAGATTACCGAGAATGCAATCATGCAGAATGCTGACCACACTATCAGCATACTCAAAGAATTGCGCGCCATGGGCATCGGGCTTGCAATCGATGATTTCGGTACCGGCTACTCCTCGCTGAGTTATCTGAAGCGTTTCCCCATTGACATCCTCAAGATCGACCGTTCTTTCGTGAAAGAGATCCCTGAAAACACGGACGATACAGCCATTACCAATGCGACAATTGCCATGGCACACAGCCTGAAATGCAAGGTGGTGGCTGAAGGGGTCGAGACCGACGAGCAACATCACCTGCTGCGATCCTGGTCCTGCGAGATGGCGCAGGGATTCCTGTACAGTAAACCTCTCCCGGCGGCTGAATTAATGGACTTCGTGACTTCCAGAAAAACCCGGGTCGCGTAACAGCAGGATTCATCCTTCATACCGGGTGATTGGCGATCACCGTCTAGCTCTTCATCAAACGCGCTACCTGCCAGTCGGCGGATACCACTGAGATTAATCCGGCGTTGCACTAATACCCCAACCGCCTGTCCGACCTGCTGTTAGTCATGGCGCACCAGCTGAACAAGCAGGCAGAGAAGCTGGACGTATTCTGGCAGCATGAGAAGTGAAACGCACCCAACCGGCACTGATCGCGCCTGCTAGGCACTCCTACATCTCACGTTTTACCTTTCACTTTTTGGGTCTTCCCCTGATTGAGTGGGTAACACATCAATTCAGCCGAGACGCATACCTTCTGATGGCAAGGTTGTTGGCCGAATGAATTCGTTCCTGCTGTAGGGCCGAATTCATTCGGCCAACGGTGTTTTCGACCAACGGTGTTTCATCGTCATCTGTTATCCAGATGCAATCCCCATGTGGGTAATCGCCAATATCCCGGACCAGACCCGCTCGCAACGGGTTGGCAACGCTATATCGGGCAATCTGGCGAACATCCTCATCCTTCCTGGCAGCACGGTCGTAATACGCTCGTTGCCATAGACTCCCG
>CAMYIX010000016.1 GCA_947258615.1 uncultured Ectothiorhodospiraceae bacterium
CCGAAGGACACAGCCAGGACTACCGCTGGGTGCCCCTGGAGCGCATCTCGCCACACGCCGCCCTGGCCGTGATTGCCGCCGAGGACCAGAAATTCCCGCGCCACCGGGGCTTCGACTACGCGGCCATCCGGGATGCCGCCCGCAGCAATATCCGCGGGGGGCGCCTGCGCGGCGCCAGCACCCTGACCCAGCAGGTCGCGCGCAACCTGTTCCTGTGGCAGGGGCGCAGCTACCTGCGCAAGGGCCTGGAGGCCTGGATGACCGCCCTGCTGGAACTGGCCTGGCCCAAGCGACGCATACTGGAGGTGTACCTGAATATCGCCGAGATGGGTGAGCGCAGCTTCGGCATCGAGGCCGCCAGCCGCCGCCATTACGGCCAGTCCGCGCACACCCTCAGCCGCGAGCAGGCCGCCCTGCTCGCGGCCATCCTGCCCAATCCGCGCAAGTATCGCATCCACGACCCCTCAGACTACATCAGCGAACGCCGCGCATGGATCCTGCAGCAAATGGAACTGCTGGGTGGAACCGCCTACCTGCAGGGAATCCTCTGAGCACGGCATCGACAACAGCAACGGGAACCAGCACAGCACCATGCCCCTGACAAGACAGAGACAGGTCTACCACTCGACCAGGGTACTGTTGCTGTCAAATCTCGCGACCATCCTGTTCGCCGTGGTGCAGCAATGGGATGTCTCTGTCGTGATGTGGATCTACTGGGGGCAAAGCGTCATCATCGGTTATTTCAATGTCCGCAGGATGCTCGCGCTGAAGCAGTACTCGACCGAGAATTTCCGCATCAACAACCGGCCGGCAGAACCGACGCGCAAGACCCAGCGGCAGACCGCGTTCTTCTTTGCCGTGCACTACGGCTTTTTTCATTTTGCCTACCTGGTTGCGTATTGATATTTTTCTTCAATCACCGCTACTCGTATACCTGGAACCGGGAACGCGACGCCACTCGCAAACCGAACATCGGCTTCATCATGTTCTTCCCCTACGTGCGCATTCTCCCCATGCACACCATGATACTGATGGGCAATCATTTCGCCGGCGATTCGACGGGCCGACTGGTCATGTTCCTGTTACTGAAGACCCTGGCGGACGTGGCCATGCATGTCATCGAACACAGTCGAGCAGGCAGGACCGGACTGCAGGGGCACCTGGAGGGGAAACCGACCAGCCGGGACAGGGAAGGCGGGCGGGCAGGACCCGGACAATAGCGCCCGGCGCACCCTAGTCCCCCGGCGAATCCACCAGGCCCATATCATAGTAGGACTGTGCCAGCTTCTGTATGGCGATGACATAGGCCGCGGTGCGGTAGTCATGGATATTGGCGTTATGTTTCATGGCGTCGCGGATGTCCTGGAAGGCGGCACGCATGGTGTCGTCCAGACCCGAGCGCACCAGGTCCAGCTCGCTGGCACCGCGCACGATCTCGGTGCGCAGGTCCCGCGAGGCCTCCCGTCCGGTCAGGCTCTCCAGCGCAGCAAGGTAACCGGTACCGCGCAGCTCCTCGTAGCGGCGCTGCAGACGCCCGAAACGCATATGGGACAGGTTGCGCGCCCATTCAAAATAGGACACGGTCACGCCACCGGCATTGACATAGATGTCCGGCAGCATCACCACCCCGCGACGCTGCAGGATCTCATCGGCCTCGTAGGTCACCGGGCCATTGGCTGCCTCGACAATCAGGCCGGCCTTGATATTCATGGCATTACCGGCATGGATCTGCGCCTCCAGTGCAGCGGGTATCAGGAGGTCGCATTCCATCTCCAGCGCCTCGCCGCCCTGCGGGCTGTAATCAGCCTTCTGGAACCCCTTGAGTTCACCGTTCTCGGCGAAGTGCTGGCGCACGTCATGGACGTTCAGGCCATCTTCATTGAACACCACGCCGTCACGCTCGATGATGGCAATCACCTTGACCTTGTCCTCCTCGGAAAGGTATTTGGCGGTGTGGTAACCCACGTTGCCGAGCCCCTGGATGATCGCGCGCTGCCCGGACAGGCCGTCGCTGAGACCGGTCTTCTCCAGTTCCTCGGGATGGCGAAAGAATTCCTGCAGGGCAAACTGCACGCCCTTGCCGACCGCATCGGTACGTCCCGGGATACCGCCCCGGCTGACCGGCTTGCCGGTCACACAGGCATCCTGATTGACGTCCTCCGGAAACAGGGTCTTGTAGGTGTCCGCGATCCACGCCATCTCCCGGGAAGAGGTCCCCATGTCCGGCGCCGGAACATTGGTGGCCGGGTTGAGCAAATCACGGCGCGCCAGTTCCCGGGCAAAGCGGCGGGTGATCTCGCCCAGCTCATCGATGCGGTATTTAGCCGGGTCGATGATCAGCCCCCCCTTGGCGCCGCCGAACGGGATATCGGCTATGGCGCACTTGTAGCTCATCAGGGCAGACAGGGCCTCGGTCTCGTCCTGACTCACCTGCTGCGCAAACCGCAGACCACCCTTCGCGGGCAGGCGGTGCGTGCTGTGTACCGCCCACCAGCCGGTGAACACCTCGATACCGCCTCGCAGCCTGACGGGGAACTTCACCTGCAGCACGGCATCGCAGGCCTTGATGACACAGGCGGCATCAGGATCCAGGCCGGCCGCCAGGGTGGCGCGGTCAACCATGCGGTCAACCCCTTCGCGGAATGACATGCTTTCGTATTTTAGATCGTTCACATCACGCTCCCCAGGCTGATGCGCGCCTTGATTTAATTATGGCGCATCACAGGCGGAACGGTGTAATGAGAGATGGATTGGGGTAAGGATGCGGGCTTGCTAGCGACGCTTGATCCAGGTTTCCTTCAGTCCCAGCTGTTGCTGTACTGTCTTGGCGTGGGCAGCCGCCTCCCTGTGGCTGTTGAAACCGGCGACATGGAGGCGGTAGAGGGTCCGCCCCCCGACATCGGCGGTCACCCGTTCCGTCTCGACACCCTTGCGCTGGAACGCGGCCTGCTTGCGAATGGCCATGGACTCTTTTGCGTAGGAACCGATATTGATTACCCAGGGGCCGGATTTGCCCGGGGCCGGCGAGTCGATTACCGGCTCGACGGATTTCTTCAGGGCAAGCGCCTGTTTTGCCGGACCGGCGGGTGCCTGCAGGGCAACGGCCGGCGCAGCCGGTTCCTTTTGCGGCAATACCACATTGTCCCGGGAGACGGCGGCCGGTTTGATCGGCAATGCCGCGGGAGGATCGGCCATCATGGCGACGTTGGCTTCGATAATCGCTTCGGCGCTACTCGTCAGGGATGCCATTACGGCGGACAGTTCGTCCAGACGGTTGGTGGTATGCACCAGTCGCTGCTCGATACCCTGCAGCTTCCGCTTGTAGGGTTCACTCGCGCTGACCAGCATGGTCTCCAGCTTGTTCAGACGGTCCTCGTAGGGCTCACCGACATGCATCAGCCGCTGTTCCAGGTCCTGCATGCGCTCGTCATAAAAGGCGCGGGTCTGCGTCAGGTCCAGTTCCAGGTCGCGCAGGCGTTTTTGATAGGGGGTAAGACTGTTTGCCAGCCGCACCTCCAGGTCCTGCAGGCGCTCCGTTTCCGGGTTGCGCAAGGGCTCATTCAGAATAGCGTCGACCTGGGCGATAACGGCCTCGCGCTTGGACTTGTTGGATAGATAGGCACCCACCACCCCCGTGACAATCAGTGCCAGGGCAAGTACCGCGACAATGCTGTTTGCCGACGGCCACAGCGCCCGGAGGCGCCCCCCCCTGGCAGGTGGGACCTGGCCCGTATCACCTTCGGCACTCGACCAGGGACCGGCCGCGAAGCCTTCAGGCCCCTCATCCTGCATTTTCTGCATGAAATTTTTCAGTCTTCTGTTAGTGGCGCGGGACACTGCAATTTCCTTCTCTTATCAGACTCTGCGAACCTTCCTGCCCGGTCAACAGCGACCTCCACCCGGACGTTCCATGCGGCACCATTGAAACAGGGAACGCGGTCCAAGACAACAGGTTCTACTCATGGCCGGTTATGCTCTCCCGTGCCAGCGGCCGGGGGTGCCGACTGCACAACGGATTCGATCACGGACACGGCAGGGGGCACAGCCGGCGCGGTGGCCAGATGGCTGCGGCTGGTCCCCTCACAGCGTTTCAACCACTCCCGCACCAGTCGCTGAGCCTCGGCAATCTGTTCGGACGTCATCTCGCCGGCCAGCTTGTCCCGGTTCTTGATGCCCAGTTCGATACCGTTCGCCCCGGCCTGGTTGTACCACATGTGTGCAAGCACGTAGTCCTGGGGAACGCCACTCCCGGTCCCGTACATGTAACCGAGATTATTCTGCGCCTTGGCATAGCCCTGCTCGGCCGCCGCCCGGTACCAGCGCGCCGCCTCGGCCATGTCCTTCGGCACACCGACGCCTTGTTTGTGCATCACGCCCAGGTTGAACTGGGCCTCTGCATCACCCTGCATGGCTGCGTGTCGGAGCCACTTAAGCGCCTCGGCGCTGTCCCTTGGCACACCGACGCCCTCTTTATAGAGTTGCCCGAGCCTCGACTGCGCCCCGGCGTCACCCTGTTGCGCGGCCTGCAGGTACCAGCGCAGGGCCGCGGCCGGGTCCCGCTGGACGGCGACGCCCTGTTCGTGGAGGCGACCCAGGGCATATTGGGCCCGGGCCAGGCCCTGTTCCGCAGCCGCCTGGTACCAGTGCAGGGCCTGCGCCGGGTCCGCCGCGACTCCCCGCCCCTCGGAATACATAACTCCTAGATTATATTGTGATTTTTTATGCCCTCTTGCAGCGGCCGCGCGATACCATCGCAGCGCCTCGGTGTAGGTCTGCGCCTGGGTGTTAAGCACGCCGAGATTGAACTGGGCACCGATATGACCGCTCTCGGCCGCCGCCCGGTACCACTTCACGGCCTTGCGGTAGTCCTGCGGAACACCCTGCCCCTCGGCATGGATATGACCCAGCTGGAGCTGCGCCTCTGCCAGGCCCTGTTCGGCGGCCCGCGTGAGCCACTTCAAGGCCTCGGCAACGTCCGTCCCGATAGCCGGACCCTGCAGGTAGATCAGGCCCAGGTTGTACTGGGCCCGGCCCAGGCCCTGCTCCGCGGCGCGGCGGTACCACTTCATGGCCTCATGCACGTCGCGCGGCACACCGTGTCCCGCCTGGTACAGGTAGCCCAGAGCATAATGCGCCATGGCATAACCCTGTTTCGCCGCCTTCCTGAGCCAGTGAACGGCCTGCGCATCATCCCGGGCGACACCCAGGCCCTGATGCCACATCACACCGATATCATATTGGGCGGCGACATCACCGTGTTCCGCCAGTGACTGCCAATGCCTGAAGGCCGTGGCGTAATCCCCGCTCCGGTAGGCGTCCTCGCCTTCATCCCATCCGCACCACGCGGGCGTGGATCCCACAATCAGGCTGAGTCCAAGCAACAGCAAGGGAACGGTCTTGAGCAAGATTGCATCGCTCTCGTTATGAATCAGCGTCAATTATAGGGATTTTTAACCACACGTCATCCGCTGTCTCGATTTATCAAGCATTGACGCTGCAGCCAGTGTACCGTTCTAATACACACCTGCCGCATTATCGGCCAGTTGCAACCTGCACCCTTGACCAGACCCTGCCAGAAAACATGCGCTACCGGATAGGCGAAACGCCGGATGAACTGGGCCCACCCGTGGGACAGGGTGTATTTGCCGGCGCTGCCGTGTTCAGCTTCCTGCTGGGGATCGGTTTCGTAGTCGCCGGTATCCGCAGCAGGCATTACTGGCTCAGCATCTGGGGCTCGGGACTGTCGATTGTCAGTGCCGCCTACCTGGTGTTTACCCTGCTTGTATCCTGAAGCCGGGCGTTGCGCCGCAACGCCGTGCCCCGGAAGCAGAGAACCCGCCGATTGGCGGGTTCTTCAGTCAGTAGAGGTTGACTGGCTAGACGCTGGTGTCCTGCGGCCGGCTGTATTCCGATGCATAGTGGACACTGAGGGTCTTCTCCTCGATAACGCCCCCATCAATCCGGTCGAGCACCTCTTTGTAGCCCTGTGTGATCATGCTTTCCGGGCCGTAGCACTCGAGACACTTCTGGTAACGCTGCTGGTACCAGTCCCAGGCGGTAACGTCAGTGATGATCCTGTTTCCCGACTCCATTGAACACTCCTTGATTCCACGACTCCCCAGGGGGTTGGCGTGCCGCCCTCGGGGCAGTGACGATAATGTGAATTCTAGCCTGCCCCCATTGGTACAGGGACCTGCACGGTCCATCATTTACAATTGTTCACAGCCGTAACAGCCGCGACCTGACCAGCGCAGCTGATCACATACCATTGCGGTACACGGACAGATCAGCGGCCCCGCTGGCGCGGACCTGGCCCAGGGCAAGGGCATATTCGCGCAGCACCTTCAGGGCATACAGAATCCGGGCCCGGAAATACTCATCGGCACCGGCATTGTTGTCATCCGGATTGCTGTTCAGGACCGACTCAACATTGCGCACGATGACATGTTCGGGGATGTAGCAGAGGCGGCTGTTCTTGTAGCTGCTCATGCGCAGCTCCGCCACGGGATAGGCGCCGCCATCGGCCGATGACACCGTCACGATCAGGGCCGGCTTATGCGCCAGTTCGGCGCCCTTGGAGGTCCACATCAGAAAGAAGTTCTTCAGCCCGGCAGGCACCTGGCCATGCCATTCGGGGGAGACCACAACGAAACCGTCACTTGATTTCAATTGCCCGGAGATCGGCCCAAGCAGAGCGTCCCAGCGGGGGTCGTCATTCCATATCCCTTCGTCCCAGAGCGGAAGCGGATTACCGGCAAGGCTGAACAGCCAGGTTTCATCACAGACCCCCTGTTCCTTGAGGGTTTTTTCTATGTAACGTGCCACTTTCTCGCTTTGCGAGTCTTCCCTGTGACTACCGCTGATGATGGTGATCTTCATTCGCTGACTCTCTTTATGATATCAAGCCGCCTATTGTAACAGCGTTTCAGCATGGCCCGGCCGACGACCTCACCTGCGGTAGCCAATTACGGTTATTGGATCCATAATCGGGCAACACCCGGCCAAGCTTACAGGAGCAATCAAATGGCACGCCCGATCATTATTGCCATTCTGGCAGCAACTGCCTTCACGGCACAGGCCGGCAACTGGAATGCGCGCATGCTCAACGGCAACGAAATCGTGGTGGATCCAGACACCAACCGTGCCACGGTCACCGTCCATGGCGTCACTACCCAGTTATGGGAAGGCACCCATCGCCTGCAAGACGGTTCTGTCCTGATTATCCGCAGCGGGGTCGCTGTACCGAACAAGGGTATCCTCGAGTCCCGCGAACTGCCACTACCGGAGCCATCGGAGTGGGAGGACGCCCCCATCATCGGCTATTCACCCTGTGAAAAACTGGTGCGCCGGGTGTGCGGAAAACAAGGCCAGTGCGTTGATGTCACAGGCTGTGGCCCGTCACAGCAGTTACTCAGCATGGAACGCGAAGAGCGCGAGGCCAGCAACAACACCAACCTGATGACCTTCACCAGCGGACAGTGCCTGAAGGCCGACAGGGACAAGGAATACTTCGCCAGCTGCAAACCATGACGTCATGGCGCCCGTGGGACGCACCCCGATTCAAGGGCCGGCATTCACCGCGCCACCGGGTGCAACGTTCCAGGCCGCCTGATGACCGGAAACGGCGCAGGGTGTCGCGGCCAGGCGGCTCACCACGCCCGGTACCCGACCCATCAGACTCGCACCGGATTACCCTGATTTCTCCTGCAGGGCTTCTATTTCCACTCCAAACCATGGTTGAATATACTCGTGTTCAACCACGCAGCAAGGAAGATTAGAGTGGAAATTCTGACCATCGCCACCCAGGCCTTTTCTGACCAGCGCCCCGGCACCTCCGGTTTGCGCAAAAAGGTCAGCGTTTTCCAGGCACCCCACTACCTGGAAAACTTTGTCCAGTCGATATACGACACCCGGACGGACCTTGCGGGTGGCACCCTCGTCCTGGGCGGTGATGGCCGTTATTACAACCGCCAGGCGGTCCAGATAATTATCCGCATGGCAGCAGCCAACGGGGTCGCCAGAATCATCGTGGGCCAGGGCGGCCTGCTCTCCACGCCCGCCGCCTCCGGCATTATCCGCAAACACGGCACCAACGGCGGGATCATTCTCTCCGCCAGTCACAATCCGGGCGGCCCGGACGGGGACTTCGGGATCAAGTTCAACACGCCCAACGGCGGCCCGGCCCCGGAAGGCGTCACCGAGGCCATCTTTGCCCGCACCCGGGAGATCACCGAATACCGCACCCTCGCATCTAAGGATATCGACCTCGATACCATCGCTACCCTGTCGCTGGGAAACACCCGTGTGGAGGTCATCGACCCGGTGGCCGACTACGCTGCGTTAATGGAGCAGCTGTTCGATTTCAAGCGCATCCACCGGCTGTTCGACTCCGGACTTTTCCGCATGCACTTCGATGCCATGCACGCCATCACCGGCCCCTATGCCAGGCGCATTCTGGAGGAAATGCTGGGTGCGGAACCCGGCACCGTAATCAACGGCATTCCCAGTGAGGACTTCGGCGGTGGCCACCCCGATCCCAACCTGGTGCACGCCCATGAAGTGGTCGCCCTGACATCGGGGCGCAACGCAGTCGATTTTGCCGCCGCCTCCGATGGCGACGGTGACCGCAACATGATCCTGGGACGTGACTTCTTCGTCACCCCCAGTGACAGCCTCGCGGTCATGGCCGCCAATGCCCACCATATCAAGGGCTATAGCGGCGGCATCAACGGAGTGGCCCGTTCCATGCCCACCAGCCAGGCCGTCGATCGCGTCGCCGAGGCGCTGGGCATCGACTGCTTCGAGACACCGACCGGCTGGAAATTTTTCGGTAACCTGCTGGATGCAAAACGCATCACGCTCTGCGGCGAGGAGAGCTTCGGCACCGGCTCCGATCATGTCAGAGAGAAAGACGGCCTCTGGGCGGTACTCTTCTGGCTCAACCTGCTGGCGGTGCGCAAGCAATCCGTGAAAGAGATTGTGCAGGAACACTGGCGCCGGTTCGGCCGCAATTTCTACACCCGCTATGACTATGAAGGGATCGACACCGAGGCCGCCAATGGCCTGATGGCCCATCTGCAGGCACGGCTGCCGGACCTGCCGGAGGCGACGCTGGACGGCTACACGGTCGATTATGCCGACAACTTCGCCTACACCGATCCGGTGGATGGCAGCGTCTCGAAGAATCAGGGAATTCGCATCGGCTTCACCGATGGATCACGCATTGTCTATCGGCTCTCGGGCACCGGCACCGCCGGCGCGACCCTGCGGGTCTATCTCGAGGCCTTTGAACCCGACCGGGAAAAGCAGGACCAGGAGACCGCCGCTGTCATGCAACCCCTGGTCGAGATTGCCACCGACATGGCGGAGATCGAGACACGCACAGGACGCAAGCAACCCACGGTGATCACCTGATCACGCCCCCCGGAGGGGTTTCTGCCTGAGCAGTGACGGCAAGGAAATTCTGCAGACAACAATCACGTTAATGAAGCGTGCGGTAACTATCAGCCCCTTGTCGCCCGGGATTCCTGGTGCAAACACAGCACCCCATATTAGCCTCGCATGGTAGTTCGCAAGGCTTCAGGAGGCCGACTGCAACAAGGCATTGTTTACGAGCCGCGAACAGTAAGATGCACCAATATTGATCCTCCATGCCCCACGGGCGGGCGAAGATGCCCACCCTGCTTTCCTCCAGACAAACCGCCTCGCTTGAATAGTCCCTTCAATTCAATTAGTTAAATACCGAGCATCCTCGCTGGCGCGATTGGCACACTGATTGCTGATTAATTATCCCGTTATTACCTGATTTCCTGCGTTTCTCAAGGAGGAATGAAATGAGGATATTCACACCCACCTGGCCGGGCATCATCCTGTGTCTGACCGCGTTCCAGACCATGGCAGCGCCACCTGCTCCCACGCCGTTGCACCTTGACGAGATCACGGCCAGCCTGGAACGCCTGGACAAGATCGCCTACCACCCCAACCTGCTGCCGATTATCCTGCAGCACAGCGATTACCTTGAGCTGACCCCGGAACAGATAACCCTATTCACGGAATGGCGCAAGGACAACTTTCGGCCCATGTACAGCAGGATGAAGGCGATCGTGAAAGGACGCGCCGACTTCATAGAGGCATCCCTGGATCCGGACATCACAGAAACCCAGCTCCATGCTCGCCAGCAGCGGCTGTTTGTGCTGCAACAGGAAGTGCTGGCTTACAAACTGTCATGCAGAACAAACATCATCAGTACATTCTCGGATGAACAATGGGACAGCCTACAGATACTGATTAATGATCTGCAGACCCAAAACGGGAGCTGAATTCACAAGGGCGGAACATTCAGCCACGGGACCAGGAGGAAGAACATGATCAGGAAGTGCAACCACTGCTGTATGTTGAGAGCAAATCTTCTGTTATTTGTACTGGTCGTTCTGGCTGTCGTCAGTGCGGCCGCCGATGCAAACTGGACTCAACGCTATTTATCACCCGAATCCTTCATGGCACTCGTCTTCCCGCTGGCATCACTGTTGCTGGTTTTCGGGGTGATTGTACTGTCAGAGCTGAAAGATTCATGCGACATGGATTCCGACAACTAAACGTCCCGACATCGCACGAGCGTTTATTACCTGAAACCACCCCGCCTGCATACGCCCAAGACGGGGTAAGGCACAATACTCTGCCTTTGAGTACTCACAGGAACAGTTGGCCGCATCACTTGATCGACTCGCAGAGCCCCTTTAGGACCAGGTCGGTCAGACTGACGATACCGATCACTCTCCCGTTCTCGAGTACCGGCGCACGCGACAGTTCGAAACGCTCGAACAGCTGGGCGCAGTAACGGATATTCATTTCGGGATCCACCGAGATAACCGGTTTTGCCATCACCTCGTAGACGTTGACGCGATCGGGCGAGCGGCCCTGACCTAGCACCTTGCGTGCAATATCTGATATCAGCAGTATCCCGTATTCATCATCGGGATTGCGCTTGCTGACAATCAGGGACTTATTGTCCTTATGCCTCATGTACTTGATTGCCTCAACAATCGTACTCATACCATCAACCTCGTCAAACGCGGTTTTCATCACCTCACGAACCCGTATGATCTGTTCTTCACTCATAGTTTTTCCTCCACGGCATCGCTCAGCCGTTCAATCTGGCGGGCAACCCCGACGGCATCCTCGACGTCGATCTGCAGGGCGATGCCGGTACCGGGCTTGCTCTCGAATTCACCCACATCACCGATCCTTTCCAGGATGAAACGGCTCATATGTTCCTCGACCAGGAACATCAGCACATCACGCTGGGTCTCGAGGGTGAGGCCAAAAAATGTCCTGGCACGTTCCGCACCCTCGCCGCGCGCACTGGTCACCACGGTGCAGCCTGTCGCACCCGATTCGCGCGCGGCCTTCAGCACGGCATCCGTCTTGTCATCCTCTACAAAGGCAATGATCAGCTTGAAATGCATAATTCCAACCCTCCTGACACATCAATATTAGTCTGTTTCACGATCGTCCCTGCGTCGCGCCCGCCATTCACTGAGCTGCGCATAGACCATGACCGCCATGATCGGGAAAAGACAGGCGAAGGCAATCATCCCGAAGCCGTCCATGAGCGGACTCCTGCCGGGGACCGTACTGGACAGACCCAGGCCCAGCGCCATGACCAGTGGCACCGTCACCGTCGAAGGGCCACTGCCACCCGCAGACCCCAGACGCCGATGGATCCAGCGGAAACCTCGCGCGCCTTCATCGCTACGGCGATCAGGGCGGGCTCCGCGAGGGCAGTGGAAAACCCCAACAGGGCGCCGAACAGGTATACCCAGCCGTAGTCGGTCCAGGAAAGGGCACGGGCGACGGCGCCATCACCGAGAATGAAGGCCGGATCGGTCAGCTGGGCGGCCATCAGCCGGCCCAGCGGGAACAGGGCCTGCTCGAGCCCCTGGAGAAACAGCACCATGCCGAGGAGGACATAGACAAATCCGGTCAGCACGCGCTTCAGGTGGGGAACCGGACGGCGCAGTACGAAGACCTGGAAGCCGAACAGGATGGCCGCGATCGGCAACACGTCACGGACCGTGCCCAGCAGGGTGTCCAGATACAGGGACAGGGTTTCCATCAGAACAGCATCCCGTAACCGAGCACGAAAATGATCGGGGTCAGCGAGGCAAACGCGATCAGACCGAAACCGTCCACCATGGGATTGCGCCCCTCGATGGACATCGCCAGCCCCACGCCGAGGGCCGTTACCAGCGGCACGGTGATAGTCGAGGTGGTTACCCCACCGGAATCATAGGCGATCCCGATGATCTCCTTGGGCGCCAGCGGCGTCATCACCACCACCAAGAGATAGCCGACCATGATCATGTAATGTAACGGCCAGCCCTTGATGATGCGGAACACCCCCAGCACGATGGCGACTCCGACGGAAAGTGCGACGGTCAGCCGCAGACCCAGTGAGTAGGACTTGTGAGCGGATTCGCTCGCCGCGATGATTTGTGCATCGGCCGCCACGGAAGCCGCCTCGTTGGAAACGGCAATCAGTGCCGGTTCTGCCACGGTGGTACCGAAACCGAGTGCAAACGCGAACAGCAGCAGCCAGATCAGGCTGCCCTTGCGGGCGAAGGAAAAGGCCATGGACTCGCCAATCGGGAACAGGCCCAGTTCCAGTCCGCGCACGAACAGGGTCAGGCCCAGCACTACCAGCAAGATCCCCATGGCCAGGTCGCCCAGGTTGGGAATCGGCTGGCGCAGCACCAGCAACTGGAAAAACGCGATGACCAGGATGATCGGCGTCAGGTCCCGGAGACTCCCTTTGAACACGTCCCAGAACGCTGCAAGCTGTTTCCACAAAGGCCTACTCCAATGAATTTCATGACTTTTTAACGGCTGTCATGGCAGCCGCCCAAAATCAACTGGCATGTTACCGATTCCGGGGACAACAGTAAAAAAACCCGCACCCCCGCCGGAGGACGGGGACACGATGTACCGGAATGCACTAGAATCAGGCTGGCTAAAACCCTGACAATTAGAGGAACCCCATGAACACCAACTTAACAAGAAAAGCCGGCATCTATGCCCTGATACTCCAGTTTGCCATTGCCACCTTCCCTCCGTCTGCCCTGGCGGGACTGGTCGAGACGCCGGATGCCATCGCCGCAGAGGAACACGGCGTATCGCGGCAACAGCTCAACGAGGCCCTGGCGCGGGAGGATGTGCAACAGCAGTTGGTAGCGCTGGGTATCGAACCCGCTGTCGCCATCGAGCGCATTGCGGCACTGACGGATGCCGAGATAGCGCAACTGAACCAGCGTATCGAGACCTTGCCCGCCGGTGCCGGCGTGCTGGAGGTCATCGGCGTGGTCTTTGTGGTGCTGCTGATCCTGGAGCTGGTCGGCGTCACCAACATCTTCTCCAAGTTCTAGCCTACCGGGAGGACCCGGCCATTGCGCGCCATCGCTATACTGATGGCGCTGCTACTGGGCGGCTGCGCCGGCACCGGGCCGGTGTTGTCGCCCCGGTTGCCGGAAGACAGCCGCCACACGGCGGTCGAACTGGAGGACACCCCCTTCTTTGCGCAGAGCGATTACCAGTGCGGCCCGGCCGCACTGGCCATGGTGCTGCAGAACACCGGCAGCCGGGTCACACCCGCGGACCTGGCACCCGAGGTCTACCTGCCCGCCCGTCGGGGCAGCCTGCAACTCGAACTGGTCGCGGCCACGCGCCGCCATGGTCGCCTGCCCTACGTCATCGCGCCGCGGCTGTCTGCGTTACTGGGTGAACTGCGGGCCGCGCGACCGGTGCTGGTCCTGCAGAACCTGGGCCTGCAGAACCTGCCCGCCTGGCACTATGCCGTGGCGATCGGTTACCTGCCGGCCTCCGATGAAATCATCCTGCGCTCGGAGATCCACCGCCGCAAGCTGATGCCCGCAGCAAGATTCATGAGGACCTGGCAAAACGCCGGCGCCTGGGGCCTACTGGTCCTGCGTCCCGGCGAAATGCCGGCCCAGGTCGATGCCGTTACCTACATCAAGGCCGCCGCCGGCCTGGAGTCGGCCGGCCAGCTTCGGGCCGCCCACCGGTCCTATGCTGCGGCCGCGCAACGCTGGCCGGATAACGCCACCGCCTGGCTCGGCCTGGGCAACACCCGTTACGCGCTGGGCAGTCCGATTGAAGCCGAGCGTGCATTTCGCCAGGCACTGCATGCAGACCCCGCTTACCTGGCGGCCTCCAACAACCTGGCCATGCTGCTCGCCGAACGCGGCTGCCACCCGACCGCACTCGACATCCTGGACCAGGCACTCGAAATCACACGACCGGATGATTCCCTGCGCGGGACATTAGTGGAAACGCGCCGGGAGATCCTGCAGCGCCAGCGCGAGCCAGGTGGACAGCGCGCTCCCGCATGCAAAGGCTTCGGGCATCAGCCGTAGTCATGACCTGGCCTGCACGGGATGAAAATGGATGAACCTCACTGATAGCGGCAGTGTAAATGATGCCTGCGACAGCAAGATGAGGATAATGGACTGCCAGATTACCCTGAGGAATCAATCGGGACCAGTCCATTGCACCTGGACACCGACAGTAACGACCTGATCGCCCTGCAGATCGCAACCGGGCAGCGTGCCGAGACTACCCATACGCTGGCCCATGGCGATCTCTACCCGCCGGGCGCACCGGACGGGGTGATCAACCTGCAGGACGTGATTCTGCTGTTGCAGCTGGTACAGCAGTAGTCGCTAGATCGGGATGGGTGGGAAGTATGGCGCAGGTCAGCGGCTACCGCGCATAAAAAGGCGGGGGCCAACTTCGCCCCCGCAATGCTTGCCGCCCGAAGCCTGTTGGTTATCAGTCCCTTGTTTTTGCCAGCCAGTATTCCATTTGTTTGCCGGCGGCCTCACGTCCCCCCAGCCCGAATGACAGGGCAACGGCAACCGCAACAGAACCCAGTGTCAATGCAAAGGCCAGGTTGACGATGTCGTTGGCGATTCCCATCGCGCGCAGGCCCATGGCCGTTACCAGGCCGAGAATGGCGATACGGGCAATATTCGCCATCGCGGCCGAGTTGGCACCACCTACCTTGCTGATGCCCTGGTAAACCAGATTCGCCAGCCAGAAACCGACCGCCAGGATGAGCGAACCGAGGATGATCTGGCCGCCGAACTCGATGAACATTGCCACCAGTTCATTCACCTGGCTGAAGCCCAGCCGGTTGGCCGCCTCGGCGGTGGCAAACAGCATGGCGAAGAAAATAACGATGCTGCCGACCAGTTTCGACGCCGTGAATTCACCGCTGAAGGCATCCGCCAGGCCCACCTTCTCCGGCAGGGCGTTGAAACCCATGCCTTCGAGGAGGTTGCTCAGCAGGTTCGCAACCAGGCGCGCCACGAACCAGGCGATGCCGAGGATAATGGCCGCCGCGAAGATGTTCGGAATGGCCGCCATCATCAGGCCGAGCATCTCGGTGGCCGGTGCGGAGATACTCTCGATCTGCAGGGCGTTGAGGGCCGCGATCAGGGCCGGGATAAACACGAAAATGAACACCACCGTCCCTACCAGACGCGAGATACTGACCGTGCCCTTCAGTCCGGCATTCTCGCCGATGCCATCCGCCCCGGCGGCCGCCAGCAGGTTGCTGACCAGGTCGCGCAGGATCTTGGCCACGAACCAGCCGACCAGGCCGATCACGGCAGCGGCTAAGATATTCGGCAGCATGTTGAGGATCTTGTCGACCATGCCCTGCACCGGATCCAGCAGGCCACCCAGCTGGAAGGCGCCCAGGACGGCCGGCAGGAACAGCAGCAGGATCAGCCAGTAGACGACATTGCTGATATTTGCACTTGGCGGTGCCATGCCAGCCTCGGCGGAGAGCTTGTCATCGAGCGTGGTGGCGGCCAGTGCCTTGCCCGACAAGGTGCGCGCGGCGGTGGCCAGCAGCCAGGCCAGCAGCAGGAGTACGCCGCCACCGATAATGCGCGGGAGGTAGTCAAGCACCTGGCCCACCATGTTTTCCAGCGGTCGCGAGACCAGTTCCAGGTCGAGCACGTTGAACACGGCGATCAGGGTCATGATGATGACAATCCAGTAGCCGCCCTTGGCAATCCCGCCTTCAAGGTCCATTTTTTTCTCGCTGTCCTTGCCGACCTTTTCATTCAGGCCGGCCAGGGACAGGCCCTTGCGGATCGCGGCGCGTACGATCACCGCGACCAGCCAGCCGACGATGAGAATACCGAGCGCGCCGGCAATCTTGGGCAGGAATTCACCCAGCGTACTTAAAATGGAATCGAGCAGCGCAGAAATATCCATTTGATCTTTCCCCTCAATACAATGCTTTCATTCAATGGCGACGCTCAGGCACCGCGATTTGTTTTGTGATCTCCAGCGGCCGTCGATGATCACGACGAAGCACCGTCTGCCGGTATCGGCTTTCAACTTAAGGCAGGAGTATAGGCATCATCGAGGCAGATGAATGTGAACATTTGTAAACCATGGTCAGCGCTGGCGTGCCAGACCAGCGCAGCATGCAAGGGAAATGTCGGCAGGAAGCTGGAACTGCAGGCGGGATCAGTAACTGCTGTTGCCCATCGCTTTGCGCATAATCAATAGCTGGTCGGCGAGGTTGAATTCATCAACGAGCGGCGGATTGGGTATGCCGGCCTCAAGCGGTGCCACGTTGCCGCGTGCCAGCTGCCCATCGTCCAGGACAAGCAAACCCAGGGTCGCACGGGTCGCCATCAACACATCAACCGTGTCGACGACCCGGTCATCGTTGATGTCCCCCCAGACCGGGAAGTCGTCCACATCCAGCGGATCATAGCCGGCGGCAAACTCCATGCCGTCCTTGAAGCCGTCGGTGTCGGTGTCGGCTGCCAACGGATTGAGATCCTGGCCCGGGGTGTAGGTGTCGGGCAGGTTCGGTTTGTAGTTGACCTCAAAACCACCCAGCAGGTCGTCGCCATCAGTGTCCGCGACCAGGGGATCGGTCCCGATGTCATTTATTTCGTCAAGGTCCGACAGGCCGTCATTGTCGTCATCGGGGTTCGTTGTATCCGGGATGCCGTCCGCATCATTATCCGCGAAGGCCAGTGCGCCATGGAGGTTCAATCGTCCATACTGGCTCCAGGCATAGGCAATGGCATCTGTTTCCGTGTTGGGTTGGGCTGGCGGGCCGACAGGGTCATTGTTTTCATCCAGCTGGTCACTACCATAACTTATATTGATGACGTGGTAGCCGTTATCAGCTGCATGCGTGATGGCAGCTGCCGAGGCCGATACCGGGCAGACGCCCACTGTGAGGTAATAAATATCCGGGATTATTTCCAATTGATATGCGAAACAGGTCTTGAGATTGCCAAGGGATAGGTAATCGCTGTAATCCCCGACAAAACTCATTTCCTCGACACACTTGCCGGCGTGTTCAATGCTATTGCAATAGATACCGGTATCGAGAATGGCGATCTTGACTGAAGGATCGCCGGTCATGATGTCCCAGCCCTCGGGCGCATCGATATCGGCATCGGAGATCCCGCTGACCTGTATCGGATTGCCCAAGAGATCAAAAGAGGTATGATCCTGGCCGGTATTGTTCAGCCCCCACTGCTCTTCAAAGTATTCCCTGCCGGCAATAATCCCCCCCCACATCCGGGCCTGGATCATTGCCCTCGTCCGGAATGACCAGTACCCGGTAATAGTCCGGTTCAGCATAGTCGACATTCGGATTGGCCTGGTACCGGGCCTGCATCTTGCGAACGCTGCCCTTTGGCACCTGCAGAACATGCACACCGATCCCCGGTATCTCGCGCAATGGTTTGGCGGCATTTTTCCGATGCAACCGGCCCATCTCGGATGCGGCCGTCCCGGGCCGGAATTTCACCAGCAGGCGATCCGGTGCAAACCGCGGGATGCGGTCCCTGATATCCGCACCCCAGGGCAGCGAGGTCGGCAACGGCCCGGCCACCCGATTCTTAGCCGGGCCAGTTGGCGTTCCGGGTTCCGCCGCACCGAGTGTTCCTGCACACAGCAGCAGGATCAGGACAGAGAGGCTGCCTGGAAATTTATTTCTCAGCTGCAAAATAACTCGTGATAAGCGCTACATTCTCCCGGAAACACCCCTGATGGACTTAGTTCTTATAAGACATCAGAGAGCATGACGCCGTCATGGCGACAGATTATTGACGGATAGTCTCCGCAATTAACCTAAACTCACTGATTACTGGAAAAAACTAGGGAGTTAATAGCTTTATCTCTACACTAGGCAGTTCCGTAAATTTGCACCCTTGAGGCATTTTGCCCGGCGCTTGTACCCATGAACAACCAAGCCGCAGCCATCCCCGTCGACTACGCCGCCCTGTCCCCCGACACCCTGCTGGACGCGGTGGACGCCTGCGGCTACCGGACCAGCGGCCAGTTCCTGGCGCTCAACAGTTACGAGAACCGCGTCTACCAGGTAGGCCTCGACGAGGGCCTGCCGCTGATCGCAAAGTTCTATCGCCCGGGACGCTGGTCGGATGAGTCCATACTCGAGGAGCATGCCTTCGCGCTGGAGCTGGCCGCACAGGAAATCCCGGTGGTCGCGCCACTGGTGATTGATGACACCAGCCTGCACAGCCATCGGGGCTACCGCTTTGCCCTCTACCCGCGCCAGGGTGGCCGCTGGCCGGAACTGAATCAGCGCGAGGACCGCCTGTGGATGGGCCGCTTTATCGGCCGCATCCACGCCGTGGGTTCGACCCGGCCCTTTCGCCACCGACCCGTGCTGGACATCGACAGCTTCGGCACCGGCTCGTACCAGTTCCTGCTGGAGCAGGGATTTATCCCGGCCCACATAGAGCTGGCCTACCGGACCCTGGTCGAGGACCTGTTGCAGCAGGTAGCCGGCCGCTTTGACAGTGCCGGTAATGTCAGACAGATCCGCCTGCACGGGGATTGCCACCCGGGCAACGTGCTGTGGACCGAAAAGGGGCCGCACTTCGTCGACCTGGACGATTGTCGAACCGGGCCCGCGATGCAGGACCTGTGGATGCTGATATCGGGCAGCCGCGATGAAATGCAGGCGCAGCTGGCCGACATCATCGAGGGCTATGTACAGTTCCACGACCTCGACTACCGCGAACTGCAGCTGATCGAGGCCCTGCGTACCTTGCGCATCATTCACTATGCAGCCTGGCTGGCACGCCGCTGGGAGGACCCTGCCTTCCCGCTGGCGTTTCCCTGGTTCGACAGCCCGCGCTACTGGGAAGAACACATTCTGGCCCTGCGTGAACAAGCCGGTCTGCTGGATGAGGCACCGCTTTCTGTCTAGACTGCAGGGACATAGCCCGTCCGGGCCGGGCACGGTATCCGGATGCCCGCAGGAGCCGGCAGCGCCCATGGATCTATCAACGTATTCTGCTACAGACCACCTCCGCGACGGCACCCCCCTGCAATTGCGTGCGATCCGCCCGGATGACAAACAGGCCCTGCTGGACGGATTTCAGCGCCTGTCAGGTCGCTCGGTCTACTTCCGTTTCATGGGACCCCGGCAGGAACTTGGCGCACAAGACCTGAGATACTTCACCGAAGTCGATTTCATCCACCACATTGCCATCGTCGCCGCTCTCCAGGGCCGGTCAGGCGAACAACCGATCGGTGTGGGCAGGCTGATCGAAATGGATGGCAGACCAAACGAACGGGCCGCCGACATCGCCTTTGCGGTCGAGGACAAATACCAGAGTCTCGGCGCCGGCACCGCGCTGTTCGGGCACATTGTGCGGATAGCGCAGTCGCAGGGCTTTACCAGGCTGCTCGCGGATGTCCACACAGGCAACAGGAATATGCTCGAGATATTCAGGCGCAGCGGTTTTGCCATTGCCTCACGAACGGAATCCGGGGTTGAACATATCGAACTCGATATCACCCGAACCGGAAACGGTTTTACCTATCCTCAATACAAACGGGAGACATACCATGACTGAGACAGATCGACTGAGCCTCTCACTACTGCTGTTGAGGATCGGCATATTTGTTGTCATGCTGGTCTGGACACTCGACAAGTTCATCAACCCGGGACATGCCGCCGCCGTCTACGAAAAGTTCTACCTGATCGGCGGACTCGGCAAGGAGATCATGTACGGCATCGGCGTCATCGAACTGGTCATCCTCGCCGGATTCGTTACCGGCGCCTGGAAACGTTTCACCTACGGTGTGGTCCTGGTCTTGCACGCCATATCCACCTTCTCCTCGTACAAGCAGTACCTGGCCCCCTATGATGGTCCCAATATCCTGTTCTTCGCTGCCTGGCCGATGCTGGCCGCATGCCTTGCGCTGTACCTGCTGCGCGATCGGGATACGCTGTTTTCACTCAAGACGGGACAATCAGCGTGACAGCCCGCTGTAGCCAGCCGCTGCCACCCGGGTTGTCCTATTGATGACAACCGAATTGGTGTTCGCCCGATGATCGGTATTGAAAACCGCAGCGGGGCCACCGGTCCCGCCCTGCTCAACCTCGGGTTCCGCCCTTTCTTCTCGGGCGCAGTGATCTATGCCCTTGCGGCCATGCTGATATGGCTGGCACTGACCGCCTTTAACCTGCAGTGGCCCTATGCCGGGCCGTCACCGGTCGTCTGGCATGCCCATGAAATGATTTATGGCTACGGCATGGCCGTGGTAGCCGGTTTCCTGCTGACCGCGGTCAAAAACTGGACCGGGGTGCAGACACTGCACCGTACGCCCCTGTTGCTGCTGTTCCTGCTCTGGCTTGCCGGACGCGTCCTGGTATTTCTCGGCGAGGCCATTCCCCTGGCAGTGACAGGATTTGTGGACTGCCTGTTCGCCGCATTGCTGGTCATTGCGGTCAGCCTGCCGATCGTAAAGGTGAAGCAACGGGAACAGTTCGGCATCCTGTCAAAGCTGGTGCTGCTGTTTGCCAGCAATCTGTTGTTCTATGCCGGTGCCATGAACCTGGTCGGCGGAGGCGTCCGTGTCGGTCTGTATTCAGGCCTTTATCTGCTGATCGCCCTGATCTTCGTCATGGGCCGCAGGGTCATGCCGTTCTTTATCGCAAAGGGAGTCGGTTACGAGGTGCAGCTCAAAAACCGGAAATGGCTTGATGTCAGCAGCCTGGTGGTTTTCCTGGTCTTTTGGCTGGCGGATATTCTTGACCCTGACTCCCTGCCGGTCGCCCTGTCCGCCATCGTCCTGCTGATACTGCACGGCATCCGCCTGACCGGTTGGCACACCCCCGGCATCTGGCGTAAACCGCTGCTCTGGGTGCTGTTCGTCGGGTATGCCTCGATAATCTTCGGGTTTGGGCTCAAGGCGGCCGTCTATCTCTTTGGGGCCTCACCGTTTCTTGCCCTGCACGCCTTCACCGTCGGCGGGATCGGCATGATCACCCTGGGCATGATGGCCCGGGTCACACTGGGGCACACCGGCAGGGATGTCTTCAAACCACCCGCCATTCTCAACTGGATCTTCCTGATCTATTGCGGCGGCACCCTGTTCAGGGTGCTGGCCCCACTGCTGGACCCCGACCATTATGCCCTATGGGTAACGTTTTCCCAGGCTTTCTGGATCGCAGCATTCAGCCTGTTCAGTATTATTTACCTGCCGATGCTGGTGCAGCCGCGCGTGGACGGACGCTATGGCTAGAGGCGGTGGTCAGGAGACCCTGCTCTCGACATGCACCACGAGCACATCACAGGGTGCGTTATGGGCGACCTTGTCCATGGTGTCCTCGCGGAACATCGCCAGCCCATGACGCTCACGCGCACCCACCACGATCAGGTCGACATTATGTTCCCTGGCGAAACCGATGATTTCCCGTTGCGCCGGGCCCGGAGTGACCCTGGTGTGCGTCTGGGCTGCATCAATTCCGATATGTTCTGCAAACGTCCGCAGGGAATCCTGTGCACTTTTGGTGAACCACTCGATCTTGTCCACGTCATCCGGCAACATCGGGTCGGTGGAGAAATCGAATGCCAGGTGGTCCAGGACCCGCAAGACACTGAGGCGGGCATCAAAGGATTGTGCCAGACGCCTGACGTGCTCGCCGATGGCCTCATGCTCCTCCGAGCCGTCGGTCGCAAACAGGATATGACTGTAGGCATTCATGGCAACCCCCTGACTGAGCTTTCTGTCTATAAGCATAGCACTTCGCCCCGGCGGTCAGCATATATCAATGACATGCCTGTCGCCATGCGCTGTTGCAAACAGAATCAGCCAGGCACCACCAATGGCCGTGCCCGATTGTCCTGACCGGAAGACCTGTCAGGGTCGGTATCAGGCGGTGGAAGATCGCAGGCGAGAGGAACCGATTCAGGCAGTCTGCTTGTCGCAGGAGTCCACTTCGCTGATATCCCTGGGAATGGCGATACCATAACCCTGGGCATAATCCACACCGATATCGGCAAGCACCTTTATGATGGCGGTATTTTCAACGAACTCCGCAATCGTCTGGAGCCCCATGACATGGCCGACCTGGTGGATTGACTGGACCATCGCACGGTTCACCGGATTGCTATCGATATCACGGACAAAGCTCCCGTCGATCTTCAGATAATCGACCGGAAGATCCTTCAGGTAGGCAAATGAACTCAG
Source organism: uncultured Ectothiorhodospiraceae bacterium (assembly GCA_947258615.1). GTDB lineage: Bacteria > Pseudomonadota > Gammaproteobacteria > UBA9214 > UBA9214 > CAMYJZ01. Next base: position 22,573 of record CAMYIX010000016.1, read on the forward strand.
GCCTGTGCCGAAATCATCCAGCGCAAAACTGCAGCCCAGCTGACGCAATTCATTGATAAATTCGATAGCTGCATTCAGATTGGTAACAGCCGCTGTTTCGGTGATTTCAAAACAGATTACCTCGGGCAGTACCGCATTATTGGCGAGCTCATCCTTGATAAAACCCAGGAAGTTGGCATCGGCAATCGAGGCACCTGACAGATTGATCGATATCTTCTGATGCTCAGCTGCAGGCCGGTGCCTGCCGGTGTCCCGATACCATGCAAGGCTCTTTGAGATGACCCAACGGTCAAGCGCCGGGGCCAGGTTATATTTCTCTGCTGCGGGCATGAATAGTCCGGGCGGAATTATCTTGTTATTTTCATCCAGCATCCTGACAAGGACTTCGAAATGGTGGCCTGCCACTGTGCCGGGTACCACAGGAACAATATCCTGAAAATACAGTACCAGGCGATCCGTATTGATTGCCTCTGTTACCCGCGATACCCATTGCATATCAGAATGACGGCGCGCGAGTTCCCGGTCACTGGATTCATAGACGTGCACGCGATTTCGCCCCATATCCTTGGCGGCATAACAGGCGAGGTCGGCCGCACTCATCACATCAAGCACGCTCTCCGAATCCGAATCTATCGGGACAACACCGATACTGGCACTCACGTCGAAGGTATTGCCACGACTGTTGAAGTAGAAGGCCCTCAGGACCGACATGACATCCTGAATTATGCCCAGGGCGTCATCCAGGGAACAATTTTTGAGCAGCATCCCGAATTCATCACCACCCAGGCGCGCCAGTACATCGGATTCACGCAGACATTCCGGCAGGAGTTCGGCAACCCTTTTGATCAACTTGTCGCCTTCCGCATGCCCGCAGGTGTCATTGACAATCCTGAACTGATCCAGGTCGAGATAGCAGAGAATGTGACGCTCATTCTCTTCCCGGTAGTTTTCCAGCACTTTCTGCAGACGCGCCTCGAACTCACGCCTGTTCATCAGATCCGTCAAGGCATCATGAGTGCTCTCGTGCGTCAGCTGCCGCGCAATCGCACGTGTTTCCGTCATGTCGCGGAACACCAGGACCACACCCAGTGGTTCGCCCTTGTTGTTCATGATCGGCGATGCAGAATACTGGAGTGACGACTTGCTGCCATCCGGACACTGCATGATGCAGTCCCGGTCAGAGTGGATGACTTCACGCGCGCTTATGGCCGCGTGTATTGGTTTCTCCAGACGATGCCGGCTGGTCTCGCTGAACAGGCTGAAGATACGTGCAATCGGAAGACCGCGTGCCAGGCCACTGTCCCAGCCGGTAAACTTTTCGGCCACCGGGTTCAGATACTCGACCTGGCCGTTGACATCGGTAGTGATGACCGCATCACCGATCGAATGGAGCGTCACCAGGGCACGTTCCTTTTCCTTCAGGTGCTCGTACTCATCCTGCTTGCGTTCCGTAATATCGAGAAAATACCCGGCATAATGGGTAATTTTCCCGGTGTCTGACTTCACCGGAATGGTGTAATCGTAGATCCAGCGAACTTCCCCGTCAGGCCGAATCACCCGATAGTCGAGCCCCAGATACATCGATCCGTTAGCGCCCCTGACAGGTTCTGCGCTCTCCACATGATGCAGGTCACCTGAATGAATAAGGCGTGCAAACGGGGCCTGTTCAGCCATCAGGTCGGCTGCATCATAACCATACTTGGATATCGCCTGCGACATGTATTCAATGGGCCAGCCGGGTTCCGCACGCACGCGATAGACCGACACCGGCCCCTCGGTAAACAGGTCCCGTTCGCGCCTGAGTTTGTCCTCCGCCTGCTCACGCTCCCGAACCTGTATTTCCAGCGAGGTATTTGCCTTCTTCATCCGCTGCAGCAGCTCGATGTTCTCGTGGCGCAGGGACAGCGAACGCACCACGCTCTGATTGTAGTTGCGGGCGATAATCAGCAGCGCGGCAGCAAACACCATGAACAGCAAACCCATGGTGTTCGGGGACTGGCTGGCCTGTGTCAGCATCGCCTGGGAAGTAATCATTATGGTCGGTGCAAGAAACGCAATATAGACCGGCATCATGACCGCGTAGGCGGAGATCGCACCGGCGAGTATGCCGGCAATACCGATGATGGCAAGCGTCTGATACTCGACCGGCCAGTTAAAATCTATCAGTAGCCCCAGGCAGCCCCAGACAATGCCGGAGACCAGGACACCCGAGAGATACAAGGCGGCCCAGCGCGGCTGCCGCCTCTCCATCACGGATGTGCGCCGGTAGGAGACAAGCAGTACGGAACGGGTCAGCGTCTGGAGAACCTGCACACCGAACCACAGCAGCAGCAATTGCTGGTCGGCAACCCCCCAGAGACTGAACGTAAGCAACAGGGCCACGGCCATTGCCGCCAGCAGGGAGACGGGTGCCTGGGCATAGAGCAGTTCGGTCTGCTCACTCTGGATATCCATCCCCGAGGACACCAGCCTCGGTATAACATCCTGGTCCAGCGTCGTGGTGTCCAGTGTCGCTGATTGTGCCTTGTTGCCTGCCATAATGATGAGCCCTCCGGTCTCGCCGGCAAACGCCCCCTGCGTTGCCAGTCATTCCTAAGACCTTGGAAAAAATATATTTTTTACATACAGGGGATATCGGTCGCAGGGCCGGATTGTTGAGTAAAAAAACACCGGCCGCTGCGCGCTCAGCCGGCTACCACCGGACTCCCGGGAGAGAGCTTGTATCTATTTGTAATTATTAGACTTTAATCGAGGCACCGACCAGCTGCACAGGGCTTCAGCGGCTGTCGCTGCGGACCAGCCCCGCGGTAAAACTGACCGCGCGCCGCCATAGTCCCGGATTTCGGCCGCAGGTCTTATTGATATCGATGGTGATCACACCGTCCGCGTCCCCTGGCGCTGGCCGCCGGGTTTTTCTCACCAGCAGGCCGGACTGGCCCCGGTAGACCCGGTAGACGAATGCCTCGTCCATGTCGTGATAGACCGAGCTCCCGAACAGGGTATCCACAGGGGATAGCCACCCCGCGTAACGCTCGATCATCACGGCCAGATCAATACCCTGTTCCGGGTGCAGCTCATATGCACGACGTGGCCTGGTGTTCTCCTCTGCAGAATCGCGGTAACGTCCGCCCAGCCGTTCTATTCGATACAACGAATCCAGTCCGAGCAGGTTTGCCCAGGGATGCCACTTAAGGAACAAGGCATCCAGGCGCCACTGGTCTCCTTCCAGCGCGTAGTGCTCCGGCGTGCAGAAATCGCCGTAGGCGATGGTGGCCTGATACTGCCGGGCGCCCGTAGCCATAAAGCTGAGTTCCGCGATCGGGGACTCATCGGTGAGGCGGTGGAAGGTATACAGGTTTGCCGTCAGCATCAGGGCAAAGACACCCGCCAGCAGGACCACGCCGAGGAACGGTAATACGAATATGCGCTTGATCATAGGGCGGAACCGGCTTGCCGATCGTGGGCCACGGCATTCTGTTGATACTACATGTTGATCATGCCGTAAAGCGGCCGGTTCACCGACCCGGGTCGTCGCCGGTGGCTGATTCCGTCTGCCTGGCCCCCATGCCTTGCGCGACCTCCGCGCACGGGTTAACGTTTCGGATTACTGCCTGATTCATACACGCCACCAGCCCCATGTCCGACCGACTGAGCTTTCCCGATGATGAAGCCATCCATCCCTGGCTGTCCAGACTGCTGGAGGCCTATCAGATCACGGACGAAGGGGTGGCGGAGGGCATACGGCGCGAGACGGAACAGGGCAGGACTCTCGCATGCGCCAGGGGTTGCGCCGCCTGTTGCCGCTCGCACACCACCATACCCGTCTACCCGCTGGAGCTCGTGGGCATCAGCTGGTACGTCACCGAGAAACTGGAAGGTGATCTGCGCACACGGCTCAAGCGACAACTGAGGGAATACAGCGAGCAGCCCGGCTGCCCCTTCCTGGTCGACGATGTCTGCGCCATACACCCCCTGCGCCCCATGGCCTGCAGGCAGTTCAATGTATTCGACAGGGTCTGTGCAGAGGGCGAGGACGCCTACTTCACTCGCCGCCAGGACGTGCTCACACCAATCAAGACGTATACCGACCGGGCATTCGACGTCACCCTGCCCTTTTATGGCATCGAGAAGAAGTCAGAGCGGCGCGAGGCCATCAAGGAAGGCTCCATACACCGCATCGCCAAGGTGCTAAGGGAATGCAATTGGGACAGCCTGGCAGAAAAGATGGAGGCCTATGACCGGAACAGGGACACATAAATCGACTGCCCCTGAATAGATAAACCAGGGACTGATTAACTCGCCTTTCGTCATTCCGGCGAAAGCCGGAATCCAGTAGCAACCTGAGCAAGAGCCACTGGATTCCGGGTCGCAGCTCAGCTCCGCACGGAATGACGGCGTGGTCAGCTTCTGGCAAAGGAAGTCCAGCTTATATAAGTGTCATGTCATTGAAGGCCTGGCGAAGCAAGCTCCCGACCGTACAATCATACGGTGACAGACTGCCTTGCAATTGCCCCCTCCTAATGACGGATTTTCCAGTATCTCCCAAAGAAAAAGGCGGCCAGGGGCCGCCTTTTTCATGACCTGCGAAGCTCCTGTCAGTTCACCCGCGGATCCAGCTCCCCGCTGGCATAACGCGCGTACATCTCTTCCAGGTTGACCGGCTTGATCCTGGAGGCATTACCGGCGGTACCGAAGGCCTCGTAGCGGGCCTTGCAGATGTCCTTCATGCCTTCAGTGGCGGCCTTCAGATACTTGCGCGGATCGAAGTTGGAAGGATTGTCATGCAGGTGCTTGCGAATGGCGCCTGTCGAGGCCATGCGCAGGTCGGTATCGATGTTGACCTTGCGCACACCGTGCTTGATGCCTTCCTGGATCTCCTCGACCGGTACACCGTAGGTCTCGCCCATGTCACCGCCATGCTCGTTGATGATTTTCAGCCAGTCCTGTGGCACGGAGGATGAACCATGCATCACCAGATGGGTGTCGGGGATACGCGCATGGATTTCCTTGATGCGGTTGATGGCCAGGATGTCGCCGGTCGGCGGGCGCGTGAACTTGTAGGCGCCGTGGCTGGTGCCGATCGCGATGGCGAGCGCATCGACCTTGGTATCCTCGACGAACTTGGCGGCCTCTTCCGGGTCGGTCAGCAACTGGTCGTGCGACAGTACGCCTTCCGCACCGGAACCGTCCTCTTCACCGGCCATGCCGGTCTCCAGCGAACCCAGGCAGCCCAGTTCGCCCTCGACAGACACGCCGCAGGCATGCGCCATGTCCACCGTGCGGCGCGTAACGTCGGCGTTGTACTCGTAGCTCATCGGGGTCTTCATGTCCTCGCCCAGTGAGCCGTCCATCATGACCGAACTGAAGCCCAGCTGGATGGAACGCTGGCAGACGGCGGGGGAGGCACCGTGGTCCTGGTGCATGACGACCGGGATGTGCGGCCACTGCTCGATGGCCGCCTGGATCAGGTGACGCAGGAAGGGGGCGCCGGCATAGGAACGCGCACCGGCCGAGGCCTGGCAGATCACCGGACTGTCGGTTTCATCGGCAGCCTCCATGATGGCGTGCATCTGCTCCATGTTGTTTACATTGTAGGCGGGCACGCCATAGCCGTGTTCGGCTGCGTGGTCCAGCAACTGGCGTAGTGATATCAGTGCCATTGTTCTCTCCTCAGACTTTCAGGTTTGTCGTTAACGTGATAGATGTCCAAATAAACCAAATCGCGGGCCATATAGCCCGCCTGTACAAAAACTATTGTTCGACGATTTCGTGTTCACCGACGCGGATGATCTTCATGGCATTGGTGCCACCCAGCACGCCGGCCAGGTCACCCTTGGTGATGATGACGAGGTCCCCGTCGCGCACCGCACCGCGCCGCATCAATTCGTCAATGGCCTCCTTGTTGACTTGCGGGTGATCGGTGGTGGTGACATCAAAGCTCACCGGGTATACCCCGCGGTAGAGCGTCACCTTTCTACGTGTCTCGACATGACGCGTCAAGGCAAAAATCGGTATGCCTGAACTGATGCGCGACATCCACAGGGGGGTGGCGCCGGATTCGGTCAGCGCCGCAATTGCCTTTACGCCCAGGTGGTTAGCCGTGTACATGGTGGCCTTGGCAATGGCCTCATCGACCCGGCTGAAACGCACCTGGGTACGCCGCTCCGCGGCCACGGTGGCGCGCTGGCGCTCGGCCCCGGCACAGATACGGTCCATGGCCTCGATCACCTTGGCGGGATACTTGCCGGTGGCCGTTTCTGCCGAGAGCATCACGGCATCGGTACCATCGATGACGGCGTTGGCCACGTCGAAGACCTCGGCACGCGTCGGTATCGGGCTCTCGATCATCGACTGCATCATCTGGGTTGCGGTAATCACCACGCGGTCCATGGAACGGGCCACCTGGATGATGCGCTTCTGCACGGCCGGCAGTTCCGCATCACCGATCTCCACACCCAGGTCGCCGCGCGCGATCATGACCACATCGGTGGCCTCGATAATATCCTCCAGGGCGTCGATCGCCTCGGCGCGCTCGATCTTGGCCACGATGCCCCCGTGGCCACCGGCCTCGCGCAGCAGTTCCCGGGCCAGGTTGATGTCATCCGCGGAGCGCGGGAAGGAGACGGCGACGTAGTCAGCGCTCATCTTTGCGGCCACCTGGATGTCATGGCGATCCTTGTCCGTGATAGCCGTCGCCGACAGCCCGCCGCCCATCCGGTTGATGCCCTTGTTGTTCGACAGCTGACCACCGACCACCACGCGGCACTTGATCTCCGTGCCGACGACCTCCTCCACCCACAGGACCAGGCGGCCGTCATCCAGCAACAGGGTGTCGCCCCTGTTGACGTCGTTCGGCAGTTCCTTGTAGGCCAGACCCACACGTTCACTGGTCCCGGCCGTCGGGTCGAGCGCGGTATCGAGGGTGAAGTGGCTGTCCTTTACCAGATTGACCTTGTCGTCCTGAAAGCGCTCGATACGGATCTTCGGGCCCTGCAGGTCGGCGAACACTCCCACCTGGTGGCCATGGGCGCGGGCCCGGTTGCGCACACATTCGGCACGCTTTATATGTTCCTCGGGATCGCCGTGGGAGAAATTGACCCTGACCACGTCCATCCCCGCCTGGATCATGTCGTCCAGAACCTGCTTTTCATCGGTAGCCGGACCCAGGGTCGCGACGATTTTTGTGCGTCTTGGCATAAAGCGTCAGTTTCTCAAGTGCCTCTCGGGAGCGGCCTGCCCAATCAGCTTGATTAAAGCTGCCGGCAGACGGCCTGAACCTTATTTCGCCCGCTCCTCGAGCATGGCGACGGCAGGAAGTTTCTTGCCTTCGAGGAATTCCAGAAAGGCACCGCCGCCGGTGGATATATAGGACACCTTGCTGGCGATGTTGTATTTGTCGACCGCCGCCAGGGTGTCACCGCCACCGGCAATGGAAAAGGCATCCGACGCGGCAATGGCCTCGCCCAGGATCCGGGTACCCTCGCCGAACTGATCGAACTCGAACACACCCACCGGTCCGTTCCAGACGATGGTGCCGGCGTCATTCATCATGTCCGCATAGCGTGCCGCGGTCTCCGGCCCGATATCGAAGATCATGTCATCGTCGGCCACGTCCTCGACCTTCTTGACGACCGCCTCGGCGGATTCGGAGAACTCCTTGCCAACCACCACGTCGGTCGGGACCGGGATCTCGCCATCCTTGGCACGAGCTGCCTCCATCAGGCGCTTGGCCTCGGGGACCAGGTCCGCCTCGTACAGGGATTTACCGACATTGTAGCCACTGGCCGCGATAAAGGTATTGGCAATACCGCCACCGGGTATCAGCTGGTCAACCACCTTTGACAGCGATTCGAGCACGGTGAGCTTGGTCGAGACCTTGGAGCCGCCGACAATGGCGGCCATGGGACGTGCCGGGTTGTCCAGCGCCTTGCCCAGCGCCTCGAGTTCGCCGGCCAGCAGGGGTCCGGCACAGGCGATCGGGGCAAACCTGGCTACACCGTGGGTCGATGCCTGGGCGCGGTGCGCGGTGCCGAAGGCGTCCATGACGAAAATATCGCACAGCGCCGCCATCTTCTTCGACAGGGCCTCGTCATTACTCTTTTCGCCCTTGTTGAAACGGACATTCTCGCACAGCACGACATCGCCGTCGTTCATCGGACCGACCCCGTCGATCCAGTCCTTGACCATTTCGACATTATGGCCAAGCAGGGCGGCCATGTGCTCACCCACCGGAATCATGGAGAACTGCTCGTCGTATGCCCCTTCGGTCGGACGACCCAGGTGCGACATCACCATCACCCTGGCACCGGCGTTCATGGCATGCTCGATGGTCGGAAGGCTGGCAAGAATACGCTTGTCGCTGGTGACCTTGCCATCCTTGACGGGTACGTTCAGATCCTGGCGTATCAGCACGCGCTTGCCGTGAAGATCGAGATCGGTCATCTTGAGTACAGACATAACTACTCCGCTTCAGTTAGTTCGTATATCAGTGGCCAGCCTCCAGCTGGAGGCTGGCCACTGGCTGCCTTACTTCGAGACGTGCTGAACCATGCGCAGCATATTGCAGGTATAGCCGTACTCATTGTCGTACCACGACACCACCTTGATAAAGGTACCGTCCAGCGCAATACCGGCGCCGGCGTCGAAGATGGACGGCGTGGTCCGGCCACGGAAGTCAGTGGAAACCACCTTGTCCTCGGTGTAATCCAGGACGCCGGCGAGGTCACCCGACTCGGAAGCGGCCTTCATGGCGGCGCAGATCTCCTTGTAGTCGGCAGCACTGTTCAGTTCGCAGGTCAGGTCAACGACCGACACGTCGGATGTGGGTACGCGGAAGGCCATACCGGTCAGCTTGCCATTCAGTTCCGGCAGCACTACGCCGACGGCCTTGGCGGCACCGGTGGATGACGGGATGATGTTTTCCAGGATGCCACGTCCGCCGCGCCAGTCCTTCATGGAGGGTCCGTCAACCGTCTTCTGGGTAGCGGTAGCGGCATGCACGGTGGTCATGAGGCCACGCTTGATGCCCCACTTGTCGTTCAGCACCTTGGCGACCGGGGCCAGGCAGTTGGTGGTACAGGAAGCGGCGGAAACAATGGCCTGGCCGGCATAGCTGTTGTGATTGACGCCGTACACGAACATGGGCGTGCCATCCTTGGAAGGCGCAGACTGCACAACCTTTTTGGCACCGGCATCGATATGCTTCTGGCAGGTCTCCTCGGTCAGGAAGAAACCGGTACATTCGATCACCAGTTCGGCGCCGACCTCGTCCCAC
>CAMYIX010000017.1 GCA_947258615.1 uncultured Ectothiorhodospiraceae bacterium
ACGTCCATCGGGTCTTCATCGGTCCAGTCGGACAGCTGCACAACATAATCACGGTCGGCCCGGATCCGGTTTTTCCCCTCGGCCGGATCGATGATGATCGCCCCGTACATGCCGGTCTGTTCCTGGAAGCCGCTGTGCGAGTGGTACCAGTAGGTGCCCGATTGCTCCACCTTGAAGCGGTAGACGAATGTCTCTCCCGGCGCGATACCCTCGAAACTGACGCCCGGCACACCGTCCATCTGGTAGGGCAGGATAATCCCGTGCCAGTGGATCGAGGTAGACACATTGAGTCGGTTTGTTACGCGCAGGGTGATGGTATCGCCCTCGCGCCAGCGCAGGATGGGTGCCGGGATCGAGCCATTGATGGTGGTGGCCATGCGCGGCGCGCCGGTGAAGTTGACTGCTGTCTCGGCAATGGTGAGGTCGAATTCAGTACCGGTAAGCACCGGTGCCATCCCGGTGGCCGTCCCGGCGGCAGCCTGCGCCCGGGCCGTTTTGAGAAAGGGCGGCAAACCCAGCACGACACCACCGGCGGCAAGGCCCTGGATGAATCGTCGGCGTGACGGGTCGGGCACGACGAGGGAATGTTGGGTAATATTCTTCATATATACTCACACTTTAGCGGGAAATTTACCTGGCGCTGTTCGCCAGCCATGTCCTGATGGCACACACGGTAGCAACAAGCCGCTTTCTCCAGCATGACGGAACCATTACAATTTTGTAATGATCCTGTCATCTTTGTGCCAGCTACCACCGGGTAGTATGGCAGTGGGTGCACAAACGTTGCACAAACAACTGCCTACCAGCGGCAGACTCAATATCCTTTCCCCGGTGCCGGGGTCCCTGATGCGGAATACTGATGAAACTTCTGATCGTCGAAGATGAGAGCAAGATTGGCGACTATCTCCGGCAAGGACTTATTGAAGCCGGATTTGTGGTAGATCTCGCCCGCAACGGACTGGACGGGCACCATCTGGCCATGACCGAAGATTACAATCTGCTCATCCTCGATATCATGCTGCCGGATATCGATGGTTGGCAGATCCTGAAGTCCATACGCGAGGCAGGCCGGAACGTACCGGTACTGTTCCTTACCGCGCGCGACACGGTTGACGATCGCGTCAAGGGGCTGGAACTCGGCGCCGATGACTACCTGGTCAAGCCCTTCGCCTTTTCCGAGTTGTTGGCGCGCGTGCGCACACTGCTGCGGCGCGGCGTCGCACCGACGAACAATACAACGCTGACGGTTGCCGACCTTGAACTCGACCTGATGAGCAGACGTGTTGTCCGTGCGGGACAACGCATCCAGCTTACTGCCAAGGAGTTTGCCTTGCTGGAACTGCTGTTGCGACACAGGGGTGAGGTATTGCCGCGTTCCCTGATCGCCTCCCAGGTCTGGGATATGAACTTCGACAGCGACACCAACGTCATCGACGTCGCCATTCGTCGTCTGCGCGCCAAGGTCGATGATGATTTCGAACCCAAACTGATTCATACACTACGCGGTATGGGCTATATGCTCGACCAGCAGGAAGAATAAGCGCCATGCGGCGCCCTGTATCGCTTACGCTGCGGCTCACCCTGCTGTTCGGTATTGTCGCCGGCATCGTGTTTTCCGGCTTCGGCTGGCTTATCGAGGACTCGATCAAGCGGCACTTCGCCGAGCAAGATACCAGTGAGCTTGAAAGCATAAGCCGGGCCACTGAAGCAGCGCTACTCAGCAAGCTTGCCGTAGAAGCTGGAAGGCCGCTGGGAAGAAGATTCGGTGATATCCTGGTAGGACATCACGGCGCATCAATGCTGATCACCGGGCCGGATGGTCGTGCCCTGTACGCCAGCGCAGGTCCGGACCTGTCGGTGCTCGTAAATGAGGCTGCCAGCAGCGCATTAGACAGATCGGTGCGGAACTGGAGTGATGGCCAGGAGCATTATCGCGTGATTATCCGGCAAGTAAGCAAAACACAACGCGATCTCCGTTTCTACACTATTATCGTCGCTGTCCCCATAGACTATCACCTGCGCTTTCTAAGCAGTTTTCGTCACACCTTGTGGTTTATGATCATCAGCGGTATCGCCATAACCAGCCTCATCGGTTGG
>CAMYIX010000018.1 GCA_947258615.1 uncultured Ectothiorhodospiraceae bacterium
GGTACCAGTCCGCGTGTCTCAATCATGCCCAGGGCAATGCCAGTGTTATCGTTGGCCATGGCCGATTTCTCCTGTTTAATCTTTAAGTAGGTGAAAAAAAGTTGCTGCTATCAGGCAGCTGCCTTAGCCGCGCTACCACCAGTCGGCAGAACCGGCTCAACTTCGCGGTGCGGACGGGCAATGATGTGGGCAGCAACGAGGCCGTCACCAACACGTTCGCAGGCATCAGCGCCGGCACGAACTGCTGCGTTGACAGCACCGGTTTCACCACGCACCAGGACGGTCACGTAACCACCACCAACGAACTCACGACCGATCAGGCGAACTTCTGCAGCCTTGGTCATGGCATCCGCGGCTTCAATCGCCGGGACCAGTCCACGGGTCTCGATCATTCCCAATGCAATGCCGTAATTGTCATTTGCCATTTTACTATCTCCTAGGTTGTTGACTTGAGTAATTACTTCCAAAAAACTTACAACGACTAACCCGTTGCTACAGTTTTACCGGTTGACTGATCATTTTCAGCCTCCCAGAAATCGATAATGCCGCCGATCGTCAGATCGGTGAGTATCTCGAAATTTCCCGTGGCATGGCGTGCTGCCGAGCCACTCATGGTGAACACCCAGTTGCCTGGACGTACACCGACCGGATCGACGGCAACCTGTACCTTGCCGTAGCGGTCACGCAGAACCCGCAGGCTGACATGCAGCAAGCCGTGTGAACGGTTTGTACATACCAGTGTCTCCTCAGCCTGCATGATATCCATTATGTCTCCGCCTCTTCCGGCTCCCAGTGATCGATAATCCCGACGATGGTGAAATCGCTCGGATATTCCTTGCTGCCAGCCGCCTCGCGGGCGGCGGAACTGCCGACACAGATCACCCAGTCGCCCGGTTTGGCGCCAACCACATCGACTGCAACCAGCTGAGCGCTTCCGTCACGAACCACCTTCATGTGCTTGTGCTCCAGCCCAGGAATGCGGTTGGTTGCCACCAGTGGTTTTTCTACCTGGCAGATCTTCATCAATGAGCTCCTGCTGCTGCAGATGTCTTCACGGAACAATCAAGTATCTCAATCTGACCTGCTGCACTCAACTCGCGGTAGCGCATGCGCAAGGCATCCGAGACCCGCCGACAATGCTGTTCAGCACGATCACGCGCTCCCGGTACCTTGCCGTGATAATCAAAACGGACCACGATCGGCACCGGCAGGCCGTGCGAAACATTCAGCCCAGTGAAAATCTTGATGCCGACGTCCAGGTCTGTGGCCGCTTCCTCGACCGTGTTCATGTAGGCGAAGAACGTCAGGTTGCGCAACTGCACTTCCTCGAAACCGATGCCGGCACCGATGAAACGTTCGGCGTGACCGATATCGCTGTAATGTCCGCCGTAATAATCTCGCACATACTCAACCTGAGACAGGTTATTGGTCAGCAGGTGGGCGATGAACCGGGCCATGCCATCTTCCAGTGTTTCACCACCGTGCTCGCGCACATGCTCGATGATCCACTGCCCGGCCTGGCCGGCATTCATGTATGCGGTTTTGTCATACACAGCCTGACTATCGATGTAGTTCTCCAGATCTATCCCGCCATCGGTATTCGGCATGTGGATACGAATCGCATCGGTATCGGTGTCCATGCCGATCAGCAGGCAGTCAATCGACGCGCCGCAGCAGTGCGTGTTCTGCACCGCCTGCTGAAAACCCAGCAGGCGGTCGCGTCCACCCTGCGCTGCCTTGAGGGTATCGGAGCCATGCGCGGCGCAGCCTTCATGCTGCGGGTCGACCGAACTATGGTGATAGACCACCGTCTTCAGGTAACGGGTGGGTTCGTCTGCCATATTCGGCTTGCCCTCGCGAAACCGCACCAACTCCGTCTTCACCCACTTTTCGAGGCTGTCATCGATGTCGAACATGGCACCTGCATAGGAGCGGCGGCGCACGGCCTTGTAAGGCAGGCGCAGCACGTAACGAATCACATGGGCCAGGCGGCCGTCCGCGCAGGGCGAGACATCAAGCAAATGGAAACCGCAATCCTGCAGAAACGCCTGGAACTGCTCATCGCTGCTGTCACCCAGCGGATCGCGGGTGAACACCTCGTCACAGAAACGGTGGTAGGTTTCAAACACGCACCAGGCAAACAGGCTGCGCATGTCGAGTTGTTCGACCCAGGCGTCCTCCAGGAGCACCTGTGGCAATTCAAAACCGAGGTGCGCGCGCGCCAGCGCCTGTGCCTGTTGCACGAAACCGGCCTCGTGCTGCAGCGCCGAGACCTGCTTCAGCGTCGGAACGATGGCGTCAAAGGCTTCCTTCACGCTGCTCTCGTAGGCATAGAGGCGGGTGTTTTCCTGTCCATTGGTCAGGGGATGCGAAGCCGCTGTATAACGCGCACGTGCAACACCGCCGGCACTTGCCGCCGGTTTCTGAATCGCCCTGTCACCGGGACGCCCGGACGCTGCTGCTGCCCGGCCACGGTGCGAAAAGCGATTCTGCCTTCTGCGTGCGCTTATCATGTCGGTTCAGTTCGCGGCTTATCCGCGAGCACCTCCCGAGTAGGTAACCAGGGAACCCTTTCCTGTGTTGCCACTGCTGCCGGTTACCTTGCTGACCGGCTGCGGCAGTTCTTCGTTGCGCTTCTGCTCCATGGCCATCGCCTGGGCCGGTCCGTGGCGCAGGGTCGGGTTGCGGCGGGTCGCGGAAACACCTTCCGTGCCAGTCATGCTGCCACTGCGCTCCCAGTCATCGCCGGTGATCTTCAGGCCGGCGTCCTGGCCTTCGCCGGTGATACGCCCCTTGACCCGGCCCTCGATTTCCGTGGCCACGACAGGACGCATCTCGGCAACCTGCACAGAGTCACCACCGAAACGGGCCTCCTCGGTGCCGGTGACCTTGCCGGTCGCCATGCCGAACGGACCGGTGATATGACCCTGCTCGTACTGGTTGCCGGTCACGCCCGTGGAACCCAGCGCCTGCTGCGCGCCGCCTGACGGCGAGGTCACGCTGAACTGCTGCAACGGCGCACCCACCGGCTGCGGAAAATCCGGGCTGGCGGTATCGGCCGGGGTGGCGGGGCAGGCATCGGCAAACTGGTCGGCACCGACGTACGGTGTACCCGACACCGGTTCGCAGGCGCCC
>CAMYIX010000019.1 GCA_947258615.1 uncultured Ectothiorhodospiraceae bacterium
TTGGCCATGACTTCCGCCACGTCCTTGTCCCACGTGTTCAGGTCAGCCAGGTAACCTTCTTCGTCCGTCTCATAGCTCTTGCCGTTTGCTTCAATACTACCCATTGGTGTATCTCCTCTCTAAATGAATAACGTTGTGAAAGTTACAGCCAGGACTGGACCTTGTCGTTGGCCTCTACCATGTCTACAAAGCCGGCGTAGTCCACCACGGTTACGCCGTCAATCAGTTTGTCTTCGCCGATACCACGTGCAGCCAGATCCGGGCCGAGCACCGAGATTTTCAGACCTTCAAGCCTGGCGGCTGCCTTGCCGCTTTTGACGGCGGCGTACACACCGTCCTCGATCAGCAACAGTGAGTCGTCGCCTTTCATGATTGAGGAAGCGGTATCCAGACTGCATGCATCGTAAGGTGACTTGTTTACCAGATGTAACATTGCCATTTGTCTGATCTTCCCTATCTAGAAATTAAACAGTACGTCCTGCGTCGCGAGGACATCGGCGAGTTCGCTGCGACTGACCAGGCGGATGGAGTCCTTCTCGGCCCAGTCTTCGTCTTCGTCCTCCCAGACCAGGTGTTGCAGGTCGTCCAGGGTCAGGCCGCGTTCTTCCAGTGATTCCTTTTCCACGTAGATCTTGGTGATTTCGTAATCACCGAGTGCGCTGTAGGTCGGCGAGAAGTTTTTCATGCCGATGCCGGCAGTGTCCTGTCCCTTGGCCAGCTGGTAAACACCGTCATCCATGAATGCCAGGCTCACATCCTGTTCAAAGGCAGCGCCGATCAGCACGACTTCCAGCGCCTCCCAGGCATAGATGGTCCCGTAGGGTGCCTTGCGGTTGACATACATGAATTTCTTGATTTCTTCCCGTTACGCTCGGCCTCGCCATCGTCGACGATGCCGCGCCGCTGGGCGGCGGCAACACAGACGACCATGTCGAGATCGTGTTCCTTGGCCAGTTCGCTCCAGCGGTTGACGATGTTGCGGTCATCCTGGGGCGGGGTGGTCAGGCGGGTGCCGTTGTTGACTCCATCGTGATAGAAAAAGACACGAAAGATTTCATGGCCTTTTTCAAGCGCTGCCTTGGTGAAGAAGTAGGCCGAGTCAGCGGACTGGTGCTGATAGGGACCTTCATTAACCTGGATTGTAAGCTTCATGCAAGGTACCCCTTAGAAACGGATGTGCGTAGAAGCATTCAGGCTTGCACGGGCGCCGCGCCAGTTATCGATGTGGTACTTGGTGAACGGCAGTCCGGTCTTTTCGAAGAAACGCGGCCAGCCGATGCGCTCGATCCAGTCGTTCATGCGCTCCCAGTCCTTGGCGTCTTCCTTGTAGGTCTTGAGGATCTTCTTGACCACGGCGGTGGCTTCGGGCCAGCGCGGCGGGTTGTTCGGGATGCCGGAGGCCACCAGCTTCTGGAATGTCGGTACGCCACGCGCATTGGAGTGGTTGCCGCCGACCCAGATGGCCAGCTTGGAATGTTCGGCATCGTTGATCTGCATCGGCGGGCAGGGCGGGAAGCAGGCACCGCAGCAGATGCATTTTTTCTCGTCGACTTCCAGTGAAGGTTTGCCGTTCACCAGCGCCGGGCGAATAGCGGCGACCGGGCAGCGTGCCACGACCGAGGGTCGTTCGCAGACGTTGGAGACCAGGTCGTGATTGATCTTCGGCGGCTTGGTGTGCTGCACGTTGATGGCGATGTCGCCCTGGCCGCCGCAGTTGATCTGGCAGCAGGAGGTGGTCAGGTGAACGCGGTTGGGCATTTCCCAGCTGGTGAACTCGCCGATCAGTTCGTCCATCATGGACTTGACGACACCGGAGGCGTCGGTGCCCGGGATATCGCAGTGCAGCCAGCCCTGGGTATGGGAGATCATGGTTACCGAGTTGCGGGTACCACCGACGATGAAACCTTCCTCGCGCAGCTTTTCGATCAGCGGCTGGACCTTGGCTTCATCGGCAACCTGGTACTCGATGTTGCTGCGGATGGTGAAGTGGATGTAGCCCTCCCCGTATTCATCACCGATGTCACAAAGTTTGCGCAGTGTGTACAGGTCAAGGATACGCTGGGTGCCGGCGCGGACTGTCCAGATCTTGTCACCGTTGTTGGATACGTGCACCAGGACACCGGGCTGCGGGTCCTCGTGGTAGGCCCACTGGCCATAATTCTTGCGCATCACGGGATGCATGTACTGGAACGCGTCAGGGCATCCGGATTCAATTGGCGAACGCATTTCTTGTGCCATGTGATTCTCCTGAAAAATCTGAAATTATTGAACAGATCCCGGCACCGGGCAGGCGCCGGGATTGTCTGAAACCTACTCTGTGATCAGGCTGAAGCGGCCTGCTTCTCCTCGCGCTTGCGCTCGAACCACTTCTCGGCCTCTTCGTCCCAGCCGTCCATGCGGACGTAGGAAGACTGACGCGGGTTCTTGACCATGTTCGGATCAACATCCACACCGATGCCCTCGAGGAAGTTCACCAGGCCGATGCGCTCGATCATTTCACCGCAACGCTCGTGCTCCAGACCGTTCTCGGCCCAGAAATCAATGATCTCCTCGGCCATCTCGACCAGGGACTCGTAGTCCTCCTCGGTCTCGAGCTTCTTGAACGGCACCACGACCGTGCCCATCAGATCACCGATCTTCAGGGTGCGCTTGCCGCCGATCAGGATGGTGACACCCTTG
>CAMYIX010000020.1 GCA_947258615.1 uncultured Ectothiorhodospiraceae bacterium
TCTGCCACTTCGTCGATGGTGCCGACCATGTAGAAGGCCTGTTCCGGAATGTCATCGTAGTCGCCGTTCACGATGCCCTTGAAGCCGGCAATGGTCTCCTTGAGTGACACGTACTTGCCGGCGGTACCGGTGAAGGTCTCGGCAACGAAGAACGGCTGCGACAGGAAGCGCTGGATCTTGCGGGCCCGGGATACTGCCAGCTTGTCTTCCTCGGAAAGCTCATCCATACCGAGAATGGCGATGATGTCCTTGAGTTCCTTGTAGCGCTGCAGCATACCCTGTACGGCACGCGCAGTATCGTAGTGGTCCTGGCCAACGACCAGCGGATCAAGCTGGCGGCTGGTGGAATCGAGCGGATCCACCGCGGGGTAGATACCCAGCTCGGCAATCTGGCGCGACAACACCAGGGTGGCGTCGAGGTGGGCGAAGGTGGTCGCCGGCGACGGGTCGGTGAGATCGTCGGCCGGAACATACACCGCCTGGATGGAGGTGATGGAACCGGTCTTGGTCGAGGTGATACGCTCCTGCAGCACGCCCATTTCCTCGGCCAGTGTCGGCTGGTAACCCACCGCCGACGGCATGCGACCGAGCAACGCCGATATCTCTGTACCCGCGAGGGTATAACGGTAGATGTTGTCGACGAAGAACAGCACGTCACGACCTTCATCGCGGAAATACTCGGCCATGGTCAGGCCGGTCAGCGCGACGCGCAGGCGGTTACCGGGCGGCTCGTTCATCTGGCCATAGACCAGGGACACCTTGTCGATAACCCCGCCCTCGGTCATCTCGTGGTAGAAATCATTGCCCTCGCGGGTACGCTCGCCGACACCGGCGAATACGGAATAGCCGCTGTGCTCGACGGCGATGTTGCGAATCAGTTCCATCAGCGCCACGGTCTTGCCGACACCGGCGCCACCGAACAGGCCAACCTTGCCGCCCTTGGCAAACGGACAGATGAGGTCAATGACCTTGATGCCGGTCTCCAGGATCTCAACCGACGCTGCCTGCTCCGCGAAGGTTGGTGCTGGACGATGGATCGGCCAACGGGTTTCAGCTCCGATGTCACCCTTCTCGTCCACCGGCTCGCCCAGTACGTTCATGATGCGGCCCAGGGTCTTGGTGCCTACCGGCACGGAAATCGGCGCCCCGGTATTGCTGGTGGCCAGCCCGCGCCGCAGCCCGTCGGTGGATCCCATCGCGATGGTGCGCACGATGCCGTCACCCAGCTGCTGCTGCACCTCGAGGGTGATTTCCTCGCCATCGATCCTCAGCGCATCATATACCTTGGGTACGCTGTCGCGCGGGAATTCCACGTCGACCACCGCGCCGATGATTTCAACAATGTTACCAGCACTCATGATGTTTTCCTCAATTCACAAATATTGTTGGGGGACAGAATTTAATTCTGTCCCCGCCAGATCTATACCGCAGCCGCGCCGCCGACGATTTCCGAAATCTCCTGGGTAATGGCTGCCTGGCGCGCCTTGTTATAGGCAAGCTGCAATTCATCGATCAGTTCGCCGGCATTGTCGGTTGCCGACTTCATTGCCACCATGCGCGCCGACTGCTCGCAGGCCAGATTTTCCACCACGCCCTGGTAGACCAGCGACTCGATGTAGCGAATCATCAGTGCATCCATGACTGGCTTGGAATCCGGCTCGTAGATGTAATCCCAGTGTGTTTCCAGTTCCTTTTCCTTGTGGCCCTGGATCGGGATCATCTGTTCCAGCCGCGGACGCTGGGTCATGGTGTTAACGAATTCGTTATAGGCCAGGTAAAGGCTGTCGATGCGGCCTTCCTCATGGGCATCCAGCATCACCTTGATGGTACCGATCAGGTCGCTGATCGAGGGTGCATCGCCCAGGTGGGTTGACGTGGCCACGACGTTGCCGCCAAGGCGCTTGAAGAATGCGTTGCTCTTGGCACCCACCAGGGTCAGGTCGATCTCGATACCCTCGGCATGCCACTGCTGCATGCTGGTAATCACCTGCTTGAACAGGTTGATGTTCAGGCCGCCGCAAAGGCCACGGTCAGTAGAGATGATGATCAGCCCGACACGTTTGACCTCGCGCTCGGCGAGGAACGGGTGATGGTATTCGGGATGGGCATGGGCCAGGTGCGAGATGACATTGCGGATCTTGCCTGCATAGGGGCGGGTGGCCTGCATATTGTCCTGCGCCTTGCGCATCTTGCTCGCCGCGACCATTTCCATGGCCTTGGTGATCTTCTGAGTATTCTTGATACTGCTGATCTTGGTGCGGATTTCCTTGGCGCCTGACATTGCTTTACCTTTATGTTCCCGGGTTTTTCCGTCTCTACCAGGTCTGGTTGGCCTTGAAATCTTCGATCGCAGACCGCAGCCCGGCCTCGGTTTCGTCGTTGTAGTCACCGGTCTCGTTGATCTTGCCCATCAGATCGGACTGACTGGCACGCATGTAGGAAAGCAGCGCATGCTCGAAGTCGACGATCTTCTTTATGTCGATATCATCGAGATAACCCTGGTCGGCGGCAAACAGGGACACGGCCATCTCGGCTACCGTCAGCGGTGAATACTGCTTCTGTTTCATCAGTTCAGTCACCCGCTGACCACGTTCCAGCTGCTTGCGGGTGGTCTCGTCGAGGTCGGAGGCAAACTGTGCAAAGGCCGCCAGCTCGCGGTACTGGGCCAGCGCCAGGCGCACGCCGCCGCCGAGCTTCTTGATGATCTTGGTCTGGGCCGCACCACCGACACGCGACACCGACAGACCGGCGTTAATGGCCGGGCGGATACCGGCATTGAACAGGTCGGACTCCAGGAAGATCTGGCCATCGGTAATGGAGATCACGTTGGTAGGCACGAAGGCAGACACGTCACCGGCCTGGGTCTCGATGATCGGCAATGCCGTCAATGAGCCGGTCCTGCCCTTGACCGCGCCGTTGGTCAGCTTCTCGACCTCGTCGGCATTGATGCGTGCGGCACGCTCCAGCAGGCGCGAGTGCAGGTAGAACACGTCACCCGGATAGGCCTCGCGACCCGGCGGGCGACGCAGCAGCAGGGAGACCTGGCGATAGGCCCAGGCCTGCTTGGTCAGGTCATCGTAGATGATCAGGGCATCCTCGCCCTTGTCGCGGAAATACTCGCCCATGGCGCAGCCGGCATAGGGTGCAATGAACTGCATCGCCGCGGAATCTGCCGCCGCCGCTGCCACGACGATGGTGTGGTCCATGGCGCCGTGTTCCTCCAGCTTGCGCACGACCGTCGCGATCGACGAGTTCTTCTGGCCGACCGCCACGTAGATACACTTAATTCCGGTGCCCTTCTGGTTGATGATGGTATCGATTGCCACGGCGGTCTTGCCGGTCTGGCGGTCACCGATGATCAGTTCGCGCTGGCCGCGCCCGATCGGCACCATGGCGTCGATCGACTTGAGTCCGGTCTGCACCGGCTGGTCCACCGACTGGCGTGCGATAACCCCCGGGGCGATCTTTTCAATCGGTGCCCAGCGAGTCCACCACGCGCCCCAGCATGTTCTCGCCGACCGGCACCTCGAGGATGCGGCCCGTACACTTGACGCTGTCACCCTCGGAGATGGACTTGTAGTCGCCCAGGATCACCGCGCCGACGGAATCACGCTCCAGGTTGAGCGCCATCCCGAACACATTACCCGGGAATTCGATCATTTCGCCCTGCATCACATCGGCCAGGCCGTGGACCCGGGCGATGCCATCCGTCAGGCTGACAACGGTTCCCTCGGTACGCGCTTCGGCGACCGCCTCGAACTGCTCGATACGGCTCTTGATGAGATCGCTGATTTCAGCGGGATTGAGTTGCATAGCTTGTAGTCCTCTTAATGATTCAGTGTGCCGCCCAGGCGTTAACCAGGTCCCCGGCACGAATAATGGCACCGCCCAGCAGGCCCGAATCGGTCGAGCAGTCGAGCTCGATCTCGCGTCCAAGGCGCCTTTTCAGAGCCTCGGTGACGGCAACCTTGTGGGAATCGCTGATGGGGAAAGCCGAAATCAGTTCGGCACGCACCATCTTTTCGGCCTCGCGTCGCTGAATCTCGTAGAGTGCAGCGATCTCGGGCAGCAGTTTCAGACGCCGATTTTCCGCCAGCAGGCGGATGAAATTGCGGGATTTGTCATCCAGGCGTTCGGCACCGACATCGATGAACAGGTCGGCGCGTTGCGTATCCGTGAGACGCGGGCTATCGATCAGGCCGGCCATGGAAGGGTCAGCCGCAATCGCCGCCAGCAGTTCCAGCATCTCCGACCACGCCGCGAGTGCCTGACTGGCATTGGCGAACAGGAACGCCGCCTGTGCATAGGGGCGTGCAATGGTAAATGTTTCGGCCATTGGCTTATCTAGATCTCGGCGGCCAGCTTGTTGAGCAGTTCGTCATGGGCGCTCTGGTCCACCTCGCGCTCCAGCACCTTACCGGCGCCGGCAAGGGCGATTGAAACTACCCGCCCGCGCAGGTCTTCTTTGGCCCGGTTGATTTCCTGGTCGATTTCGGCACGCGCGGCGGTCAGCAGGCGCTCGCCCTCTTCACGCGCATCGACCTTGGACTCGTCGACGATTTCGCCCGCACGTTTCTCGGCACGGGTAATGATTTCACCCGCCCTGTCCTTCGCCTCGCGCAGGATCTCGGTGGCACGCTCTTCGGCCAGCTCCTGCTCGTGCTTGCCGCGCTCCGAAGCCGCCAGCCCGTCCGCTATCTTTTTCGTGCGCTCTTCCAGCGCATGCATGATTGGCGGCCAGATAAACTTCATGCAGAACCACACAAACACGATGAAGGTGATGCTCTGTCCGATCAGTGTCGCATTGAAATTCATGCTTCTACCTCGTTCAACAAAAAACAGATATCTGATCTGTAATCGTTTATGAGACCACCGCGAACATCACGTACATGGCCAGACCAACAGCGATCATGGGCACGGCGTCGACCAGACCCATGACGATGAAGAACTGGGTACGCAGCATCGGAATCAGCTCCGGCTGACGTGCGGCGCCTTCCAGGAAACGGCCGCCGAGGATACCGATACCGACTGCTGCACCCAGCGCACCGAGACCCATCATCAGGCCGCCAGCGATATATAACAAAGCGTTTTCCATTTTTCTCTCCCGAGTTAACTATTGTTCAAAAGCAAAAAATCAATGACTTTCCTGATGTGCCATGTCCAGGTAGACGATGGTCAGCGTCATGAAGATGAACGCCTGCAGGGTGATGATCAGGATGTGGAAGATGGCCCAGCCCAGTTGCAGCAGGCCGCCGAAGGCGCCCAGTGCCAGGCCGCCGCCATACATCAGCGCAATCAAAATGAAGATCATTTCGCCGGCGTACATGTTGCCGAACAGTCGCAGCGAATGCGATAACGGCCTGGCGATCAGGGTCACGCCCTCGAGCAGCAGGTTGACCGGCGCCATCCACTTGGGAAACGGGTGGAAGGCCAGCTCGCCCAGAAAACCGCCCAGGCCCTTGATTTTCACGCTGTAGTAGAGCACCAGGAAAAACACCGGCAGCGCCAGGCCGAAGGTGATGTTGGGATCGGTGGACGCCACGATCTTCAGGTGACTGACACCCAGGAGGCCGGCCAGCCAGGGGATGTGGTCGACAGCGATCAGGTCCATGAGGTTCATCAGGAAGATCCAGATGAACAGGGTCAGCGCCAGCGGTGCCACCATGTCGTTCTTGGCGCTGAAGGAGCCGCGCACACTGGTGTCGATGAACTCGACTATCCACTCCACGAAGTTCTGCCAGCCACCGGGCACATCGGAGGTCGCGGTCTTCGCGGCCTTGCGGAACAGCCACAGAAACAGCACCCCCAGGCCGACGGAGAACAGCATGCTGTCGACATTGATCGCCCAGAAACCCATGGCCTGGGCGTCGGCGCTGGAATGGGCAAAGCCCCAGTGACCGGCGTGCTCGTGACCCTCGGGGAACTTGCCATAGGTCAGGTTGGTCAGGTGGTGCTTGATGTAGCTCGACGATGTCAGTGGCTCTGTCGCCATGAATCAGTTCTTCCTTCGTATTCCTGTAATAACCAGGCCAACATGGCCCGCGATAAATCCGCTCAGCAGCGCCAGCGGCTCCAGCCGCAGCATGCCCATGCCCAGCGCAAACAGCAGGGCCACCAGCAGGTAGCGCTCCAGCGCACTGCGGTACAGCACCCGCAGGCTGTCTCCGGCACTCAGTGCTCGACCGCTGTCCACCCGGTAGCGTCGCCACTCCAGCAACCCGGTGTTGGTGCAGGCGATCAGTCCGCCAAACCCGGCAGACAAGGCCCCGAAATTGCCTGATAGAGCAAGAAACACCACCGAGGTCAGTAACACCAGCGCCAGCTGGGTCAGTAACACCTTGCGGATCCTGGTTAACAAAGACCCAGTAATTCGTCTAATTTCAGCTACTTGCTAGTGGTCGGGTGATGTGCGGCAGGCGCTGTACGCAGGCCTGACAGCCCTTCCGCCGACCCCGAGGCAGCGGGGGATTATAAAGATGCCGGGAGGTAAGGGTCAATAAATCGAGGCAAAAACCGCTCACTTTATGTGCTCGAGGATGCCATCCAGCTCGTCCAGGCTGTTGTAGCGGATCTCCAGCCGGCCCTTGCCGCCACGGCCCTGCCGGATCAGGACCCGCGCACCCAGCCGGTCGGCCAGGTTGGCCTCGAGGCGCTGGACATCGGGGTTCTTGCCGGCGACGGCCGGGGCCGGGCGCCTGGGCTGCTGCAGCTGCTGGACCAGGCGCTCGGTCGCACGCACTGTCAATCCCTTGGCGATCACCTGGCGGGCTGCCTCGACCTGGCGTGTACCCGACAAGGCCAGCAGCGCCCGGGCATGCCCCATTTCCAGTTCGCCGCGCTCGACCATGCCCTTGACCATGTCCTCCAGGTCCAGGAGGCGCAGCAGGTTGGACACCGCGGCACGCGAACGGCCCACCGCCTGTGCGGCCTGCTCGTGGGTCATCTCGAATTCATCGATCAGGCGCTTCAGGGCACGCGCCTCTTCCAGCGGATTCAGGTTCTCGCGCTGGATGTTTTCAATCAGGGCAATGGCGATGGCGCCCCGATCGTCGACCGCGCGCACCACGGCCGGGATCTCGTGCAGGCCGGCCAGCTGGGCGGCGCGCCAGCGGCGCTCGCCGGCAATGATCTCGTAGCGTCCCTCCTCGACACCCCGCACCACGATGGGCTGGACCACGCCCTGCTCGCCGATGGAATCGGCCAGGTCCTGTAGAGATTCCTGGTGCATGTCGACGCGTGGCTGGTATTTGCCGCGCTGGATGATATCCACCGGCAGATGGCGCAAGGCACCGGAGGCGGGTTCGGTTTCAGCTGCGGGCGGCACGGCCTTCAATTCGGCCGCCGGCACCGGCGGCGCTGCCTCATCTACCGGTGCCGCTTCCGGTGCCGGCTGGGGTGCCCGTGCCGCCGGCCCCAGAAGTGCATCCAGGCCCCGCCCAAGTCCGCGCTTTTTCGCTGCCATAGTCTCTACCGTCAGGTTCAGGATCGATCAGAAATGTGTTGGTTGCGCACCGTCGTGTTGCGCGCGCACGGGTTCCTGCGCAGCCGCTTCTGCGGACGCATGCCGCCGCAGGTATTCACCGGCCAGTGCCAGGTAGGCCGCGGCACCGCGCGAGGCTTTATCATAATGCAACACCGGCATGCCGTGGCTGGGCGCCTCCGCCAGGCGCACGTTGCGCGGAATGATGGTGCGGTAGACCTTGTCGCCGAAGTGTTCCTGCAACTGTGCCGACACATCATTGGCGAGATTGTTGCGGGCGTCATACATGGTCCGCAGCAGGCCCTCGATCTCCAGCTCCGGGTTAACGGCCTGGCGCACCTGGTCAACGGTCTCCAGCAGCGCCGATAGCCCTTCCAGGGCATAGTATTCACATTGAATCGGGATAAGCACACCGTGCGCCGCGGCCAGGGCATTGACGGTCAGCATGTTGAGTGACGGCGGGCAGTCGATGATGATCAGCTCATAGTCGTTCTGAACGTAGGTGAGCGCCGAGCGCAGCCTGCGTTCGCGGTCGTCGCGATTCATCAGCTCCACCTCGGCGGCGGTCAGGTCGCTGTTGCCCGGCAACAGGTCATAGCCGGCCTCGGTCGCATGGATAATTACATCCTGGATGTCCGCGTGCCCGATCAGCAGGTCATAACCGGTCCTGGCAACCTCATGCTTGTTGCAGCCGCTACCCATGGTGGCATTGCCCTGCGCGTCCAGGTCAACCAGCAGTATGCGCCGGCCGGTCTCCACCAGGGAGGCAGCCAGGTTCACACTGGTGGTGGTCTTGCCGACCCCGCCCTTCTGGTTGGTCACTGCCAGTATTTTTCCCATACGCCCCTCTATCCCGCCGGTTGCGCCGCGTGCATGCACACCAGGTGACGCTCGGCATCCAGCCCGGGAACGTGAATGGTCAGCACGTCATGTATCACGGACTTGTCTTCCAGGCATTCGATCTCGGCCATGGGATAGACACCCTTCATGGCGAGTATCCGTCCCCCCGGCGTGCACAGCCGCGCAGCATGTCCGTACAGGTCGTGCAGGTCTGAAAAGGCGCGACAGATGACGGTGTCAAAACGCTCGCCGGGCCGGTAGTTCTCGACTCGCGTATGCTCAAGCACGACATTGTTCAGGCCCAGCGTGGCAAGGGTCTGCTGAACAAAGCGCAATTTCTTGCTGCTGCTGTCCAGCAGGTAAAACTCCCGCTCCGGGCAGGCCACGGCCAGGGGGATACCCGGCAGCCCGGCCCCCGTTCCGATGTCCAGGACCCGCCTGCCCCGCAGGTGGGGAATGATGGACAGGCTGTCGAGGATATGCCGGGTGACAATCTCGGTCGGTTTGCGTACCGAGGTCAGGTTATATACCCGGTTCCAGTTCATCAGTTCGGTGATGAATTCCATCAGCCGGTCGTCACCGGCGAGCGCCTGTTCCAGCCCAAGCTCGCGCAGACCCTTCGCAAGCAGTTCCTCGGGATTCCCGTTTCTGCCGTGTCGGTCATTGCCTCTGAATCCGCGCTTCTGCATGCACCCCTCTCTGGGTCAGGTTAAAGGGTCAGGCGCTTTTGCGTTCGACCCGGTCGCGCTTTTTTAGATGGATCAAAAGCAGGGAAACGGCTGCCGGGGTGATGCCCGGGATACGTGCCGCCTGTCCGATGTTCTGTGGCCGGACCGCCTGCAGCTTTTCGCAGGCCTCGTTCGAAAGCCCCCGCACCGCATTGTAATCGAAATCAACCGGCAGGGCTTGTTGTTGGTGGCGCTTGAGGCGCTCGATCTCGGCCTGCTGGCGTTCCAGGTAGCCGGCATACTTTGCCTGGAT
Organism: uncultured Ectothiorhodospiraceae bacterium; assembly: GCA_947258615.1. Classification (GTDB taxonomy): domain Bacteria; phylum Pseudomonadota; class Gammaproteobacteria; order UBA9214; family UBA9214; genus CAMYJZ01. Next base: position 9,302 of record CAMYIX010000020.1, read on the forward strand.
ATCGATCTGCTCGGCGACCTGTTCGTCGGCGACGCCGGGGCCGATGCCCTCGATCGCCGTCAGGGAACGGTAGGGCACGTCCGGCCGGCGCAACAACTCGGCGGCACGCTGTTCACGCCCCAGCGGCTTCTCCAGCAGCCCTGCCAGCGCATTGCCGGGAGCCCTGTCGGGGTGCAGCAGCAGCGCATTCAGACGCGTCTGCTCACGCTCGATTGCGGCATGCTTTTCATTGAAGACCCGCCAACGCGCTGCGGGCACCAGGCCCAGCGCATGCCCCTGCGGCGTCAGCCGCAGGTCGGCATTGTCCTGGCGCAGCAGCAGGCGGTATTCGGCACGACTGGTGAACATGCGGTAGGGCTCGCTGGTGCCGCGGGTCACCAGATCATCGATCAGCACCCCGATGTAGGCCTCGTCACGGCGCGGCGTCCAGGGCTCCTTATCCTGTACCCGGCGTGCGGCGTTCAGTCCGGCGATCAGGCCCTGCGCGGCTGCCTCCTCGTAGCCGGTGGTGCCGTTGATCTGGCCGGCAAAGAACAGTCCCTGGATCACCCGGGTTTCCAGCGAGGCCTGCAGGTCGCGCGGATCAAAGAAATCGTATTCGATGGCATAGCCCGGCCGCGTGATGTGGGCATGTTCGAACCCGCTAATGGAACGCACCAGTTCCTCCTGCACCATATAGGACAGGCTGGTGGAAATTCCGTTGGGGTAGACCTCGTGTGTTGTCAGGCCCTCGGGCTCCACGAAGATCTGGTGCGAGGTCCTGTCGGCAAAACGCGTGACCTTGTCCTCGATCGAGGGGCAGTAGCGCGGACCCGCACCCTGGATGGCTCCGGAATACATCGGTGAATCCGCCAGGCCGGCACGGATGAGCTCATGCGTGCGTTCATTGGTCGCTGTGATATGGCAGGACACCTGACGCGGGTGCTCCTCCGGCTTGCCCAGGTAGGACATCACCGGCAGCGGCGAGTCGCCCGGCTGTTCGGCCAGGCAGCTGTAGTCGATGCTGCGCCCGTCGATGCGCGGCGGGGTCCCGGTCTTGAGGCGTTCCACGCGCAGCGGCAGTTCGCGCAGCCGCGCAGCCAGCGTGCTGGCGGACGGGTCACCGGCCCGGCCCCCGCCATAGTGCTGCGTGCCGATATGGATCAGGCCGCCAAGAAAGGTGCCCACGGTAAGCACCACCGCGGGGGCGTGAAACGCCAGCCCCATCTGGGTAAGCACCCCCTGCACCCGCCCACCGCTGACGATCAGGTCATCGACGGCCTGCTGGAAGATATGCAGACCGGGCTGCTGCTCCAGCACCTCGCGTACCGCCTGGCGATACAGCACACGGTCGGCCTGGGCGCGGGTGGCACGCACGGCCGGCCCCTTGCTGGCATTGAGTACCCGAAACTGGATTCCGGCCCGGTCAGCGGCCCGGGCCATCAGCCCCCCGAGGGCATCGATCTCCTTCACCAGGTGGCTCTTGCCGATACCGCCGATGGCGGGATTGCAGCTCATTTGGCCGAGGGTCTCGACATTATGGGTAAGCAGCAGGGTACGCGCACCCAGGCGTGCGGCCGCCAACGCGGCCTCGGTACCGGCATGGCCGCCACCCACCACAATCACGTCATATGTTCTGCGCTGTGCTGCCACGGCCCGCTATCTGCCCCCGTAACCCGTTAAAAATAAAGCCGCTAGTGTACGCCGCCGGTAGAATCCAGGGCAATGCACGCAAATTCTAGGAAATCCAAGTTACTTTTTGTAGTTATTACTATATGTTGTGGTACCATCCGCGCCACTTTCGATATGAGGTGGCTTGAATGAGATTACTTGAGTTCGACAAGGATACCAGCGGAGCGAACCCTCGCCGGCCTGGTCAAAGCGTCAAAAAGCGTAAATTGCCCTCTAAAATCCCCGAAAACACCATCAAATCCAGCGAAAAATCATCATCCGTCTTGAAGACACGCCAGGTCCAGGCCGTGCAGCTTCCGCCCCAACCCATGCCGCTCAAACAGGCGGCGGCACGCGGCCCCGTCGACCTGGAACAGCTGCAGGACCGCATGGGCTTCATCGAGCGGCGCTTGCGGTCCCAGGCCCGCCAGGCCGGCCAGTTCGCCAGGGCCGGTGATCTTGAGAAACTCGAGTTGCGCATGCAGGTGCTGCAGCGCAGCCTGGACCATGAACTCGGTGCGGCCCGGGAACGCGAACACAGAATGCTGGCGGCGCTGGACAGGCCGTCACTGAAAACCCGGCTGCGGCAGCGGCTGATGCGCCTCTGGCTCTACGATCTGCCCGTCATCGCGTGCTGGCTGGAACGGACCGCGCGCGCCTGGTGGCTCGATAACCAGCCCGAATGGTGGCCGCGCTTCGCCCGCGCCTGGCGCGATTCCCTGGAGCAGGCGCGCCGTTAAGCGCGGCGTCAGTCTCCGGCCACGGTGCGCAGCCCCGACCACAATATGGCCAGTTGCTGTCGGTACATGGGACCAATGTTGGCCGGGTTGCTGTGCATGATTGCCAGCGGCACGCCGTAGAAAATCGACACCAGCCCCACCATTGCAGCCGGCAGCAGGGTGTTGGCCGGCAACTCACCCCGGTCGATGGCCTGCTGAAGTGCTGTCCTCAGCACCACCTCCAGGCTGTCGTCCTCCAGCTCGACGATTCCGGGCATGCGCGGTCGCGGGCCTCATAGGCGATGATCTCCCCCATCAGTCCCGGCTTCTTCTGCACCTGAATGGCGGTATAGCGGAACAGGGCCTCGATCACCGCCAGCCCCTGTTGCTGTGCCGCCGCCTGACGCCCGTACCAGTTCAGCTCGAGTGACCACAGCTTGTCCAGGTAGGCCACCAGGTCGTCTTTCCTGGGGAAGTAATTAAAGAAGGTGGCCTCCGAAATCTGCGCGCGCTCACACAGTGCCTTAACCGACAGGGCATCCAGCGGGGCGTTCTCCAGGTGGTGGGTGACGATCTCGGCCAGGGCCAGCCGGGTACGGGCGAATTTCCGTTCACGCAACGAGTAACGCGGGGCAGATGCCATAAGTATCGATTACGCTAAATTTGGTTGAGACTCCAATTATACTCAATTTATGCATTGGATAAAGGGCTTAGACACACAAAATGGCTGCAGACCTGCCAGCGGCTATCGGCCCAACCCGTTAATACACAAACAATATGGGGTATTGGCCGCATCACCGGGATACTGCCTGGACCACAGCCACCGGTTGACGAATAAGGACCTGAGGATCAAATAAATAATCAAATAAAACAATAAAATAATTATATTTATTGTTTACCATTTATTTGGATATTACTCCAATATATAGACGGGATCGGCCCATTGAACCGCACCGGGCGGATACCGATGGCTGCAACGCGACGAAGCACGCCCTAAATTTAGGGATATCTCCATTTTAATGCACGTGGACACGCGACCAGGTCGCCCCGTTGGGGTACCTCACTTGCCGATGCAGAAGCTGCTGAAGATCCGTCCCAGCATGTCCTCACTGGTGAATTCGCCAGTGATCTCGCCCAGGACCTGCTGGGCCTGGCGCAGCTCCTCCGCCAGCAGCTCGGCCTGCCGACCCCGGAGCCGGGCCGCACCGCTATCGACATGCGCCTGGGCACGTGCCAGGGCATCCAGGTGGCGGCGGCGGGCGCTGAAGGCACCCTCGACCTGTTCGCTGAAACCAACGCAATGCTTGAGGTGAGTACGCAGGGCATCCATGCCGGCACCGCTGAGCGCGGAGACCGCCACCTCCACAGCGGCGCCGCTACCGGACACCCCTGGGGCACGTCCGCTGAGATCGATCTTGCTGCAGATCCGGGTGTGCGGCAGCCGGGCCGGCAACTGCCCGAGGATGGCGGCATCGGCCGCGTCGAAGCCGTGCTGGTCATCGACCACCAGCAGCACGCGATCGGCGGTTTCGATCGCGCGCCAGGCTCGCTGCATCCCGGCGCGTTCCACCGGATCGTCGCTGTCGTGCAGGCCGGCGGTATCGATGATATGCAACGGCATGCCATCAAGCTGGATATGCTCGCGCAGCAGGTCGCGCGTGGTACCGGGAATGTCGGTGACAATGGCGGCATCACGGCCTGCCAGGGCATTCAGCAAGCTGGACTTGCCCGCATTGGGACGACCGGCAATCACCAGTGTCATGCCGTCGCGCAGCAACTGGCCCTGGTGGGCACGCGCCTGAATCCCGGCCAGGTCCGCACGCAGCGCGGCCAGCCTGTCAGTGACCCCTTCATCCGCGAGGAAATCGATTTCCTCCTCGGGAAAATCCATCGCGGCCTCGACATACACGCGTAGCTCGATCAGCCTTTCCACCAGCTGGTGTACCTGCGTGGAAAATGCCCCCTGCAGGGAGTGCACGGCGGCCCGCGCCGCCTGTGCGGTGCCACTCTCGATCAGGTCGGCGATGGCCTCGGCCTGGGCCAGGTCGAGCTTGTCATTCAGGAAGGCGCGCTCGGAGAATTCACCCGGGCGGGCGCTACGCGCACCCAGGGCCAGTACCCGCTGCAGCAGCAGGTCCATGACCACCGGTCCGCCGTGTCCCTGCAGTTCCAGCACATGTTCGCCGGTAAACGAGGCGGGGGCCCGGAAATACAGCGCAATGCCGGTATCGATCAACCGGCCGTCGGCATCGCGAAAGGCATGCAGCTCGGCCATTCGCGGTTGCGGGAGCCGGCCGAGCAGTTGCCTTGCCAGGGCCGGGGTCTGCGGACCGGAGACCCGCACAATGCCGACGCCCCCGTGACCCGCGGGAGTGGCAATGGCGGCGATGGTATCCGGGGTCATGCCGACCGCGGCGGGGCAGGGCCTATTTGCCGCCGCGCTCGATGCGCCGCGTGATGACCCACTGCTGGGCAATGGACAGGGCGTTGTTGACCACCCAGTAAAGCACCAGGCCTGAGGGGAAGAAGGCAAAGAACACGGTGAACACGATCGGCAGCACCATCATGACCTTGGCCTGGATCGGGTCCAGCGGCGCCGGGTTGAGCTTCTGCTGGATCAGCATGGTGGCGCCCATCAGCAGCGGCAGCACGTAATAGGGGTCGGGGGAGGACAGATCCTGCAGCCACAGCATGAACGGGGCCTGGCGCAACTCGACGCTCTCCAGCAGCACCCAGTAGAGCGCGATGAACACCGGGATCTGCACCAGGATCGGCAGGCAGCCACCCAGCGGGTTGATCTTTTCCTTTTTGTACAGCTCCATCATGGCCTGGTTGAGACGCTGGCGGTCATCGCCGTAGCGTTCCTTGAGCGACTGCAGGCGCGGGGTGAGCTTGCGCATGTTGGCCATGGAGCGGTAACTGGTCTCGGAGAGCTTGTAGAACGCCAGCTTGATGAGGATGGTCAGGATGACGATGGCCCAGCCCCAGTTGTCGAGTAGCTTGTGGATGTACTTCAACAGCCAGAACAGGGGCTGCGATAACACCGTCAGCACGCCGTAATCAACGGTGAGTTCCAGTCCGGGTGCCAGTGCGGCCATTTCATCCTGCAGCTTGGGACCGATAAACAACCGGGTCTTGAAGGTGTCGCTGTCACCGGCCGCGATGGCCCGGGTCGGCGAGATCAGGCCGATGACATAACGCGCACCACTCAGGGTCTTGGTGTAATAGCGGTTTTCCTCGCCGGCCTCGGGGACCAGGGCGGCCAGAAAATAATGCTGAATCATCGCCGCCCAGCCGTTGGTGACCTTGCGGTCGAGATCGGCCTCGACCATGTCATCGAAATCGATCTTTTCGTATTTTTCTTCAGGACTGTAGAGCACCCCACCGAGGTAGGTGCGGATAAAGGTCGACTGGCCGGCCTCGGCACTCCAGGTACGCTGCAGCTGGCGGTACTGGCGCCCGCGCCAGTCGCTGCTGCTGTTATTGGTAACGCGGTGCTCGAGGTCGACCTTGAAGCTGCCGCGATGGAAGGTATAGATCTTGGTGACCTCGACCCCGGCAGGGCTGCGCCAGTGCAGCGGGACCTGCAGGGAGTCGGCACCGTCCGCCAGGCGGTAATGCGCCTGCTCGGCACTGAATATGGCATGGTGGGTGGGTTCCTCACCGTCCATGGTACGCAGACCCGACTGCACCACATGCAGGTTTGGCAGGGTGCCATTCAGCAGGCGGAACGGTGCGGAATCGTCTGCGGTGGTCTCCGGGTAGGTCAGCAGGTCGGCGCGGCGCAAATCACCGCCGGTGGTGTCGATCTCGAGACTCAGGACATCGGTCTCGACACGCACCCGCTGTCCGCTACTCAGCACCAGTTCCTCCGGCGGCAGGGTCTGCGCCGGCTGCGCATCGCCAGCGGCAAGTGGCAGGTCTTCGGCGGGCGCTGCAGGGGAGGTGGCGGATTCCGCCGCAGGTGACGGAGTTTCGGCAATCGGTTTCGGACCGTAATCCTCCATCCAGGCCTGCCATAGCAGCAGCACCACAAAGGAGAGCGCAACGAACAGGAACAAACGCTGGTTATCCATGGCTGTGACTCACGTCCTTGTCGGGTACCGGGTCGATGCCGCCCTCGTGCCAGGGGTGACAGCGTGACAGGCGGCGCGCGGCCAGGGCGCTGCCGCGCAGCACGCCGAAGCGTTCGATGGCGGTAATGGCATAGCAGGAGCAGGTGGGATGAAAACGGCAATGCCCGCCCACCCAGGGACTGAGCAGCAAGCGATATGCCTTGATGAGCTGTATTACGAGCCAGCGCATTTCTTGATCAATCGTGTCCAGATGTTTTCCAGTGCCTGGGCCAGGGCCTTGTTGTCCTGACGGTCGATGCCGGGTCTGCCGATGACGACAATGTCCAGCCCCCCCAGCCGGGCCTGCGTATGGCGGAAGCTTTCCCGGATCCGGCGCTTGATGCGGTTGCGTGCCACGGCCCGGCGCGCCGCCTTGCGCGAGACTACCAGGCCCAGTCGCGGCTGCTCCCCGTCATTGGGTACCGCCAATGCAGTGAACCAGCGGTCGCTTGCCTTGCAGCGACAACCATCGAATACCCGTTTGAATTCGGCGGGCTCTGTCAGACGCGCCTGCCGTGGGAAACGCGTCACGCCTGGACGCAGGATGGCGCTTCAGACAGACAGCCGTGCGCGGCCCTTGGCGCGCCGTGCCTTGATGACGGCCCGGCCGCTCTTGGTGCTCATGCGGGCACGGAATCCATGGGTCCGCTTGCGCTTCAGGTTGCTGGGTTGAAATGTTCTTTTCATGGCACACCAAATTCCAAAAATAACAACAAAAAAATAACAACGAAATAGTCCTCGCCACCGGCGGGCGGGAAAAGGGCGCAAAGGTTACTGTTTTAGCGTCCACACTGTCAACCGGAAAAGTAGCCCGGCCGTCGCCCGGGCATGTGGATAACTTTCAGCGACCGGTATAGACTGCTCCCCCTTGGTAACCGCTGTTAAACAACAAAACAGGGAGATTTGACTGGTGGAGGCGTCGCTCTGGCAAAAATGTCTGGTTCGTCTGGAGGACGAACTACCTGAGCAACAATTCAACACCTGGATACGCCCCCTGCACGCCGTGGAGACCTCGGATAGCCTGCGCCTGCTGGCACCCAACCAGTTCGTGCTCGACTGGGTCAGGAAACACCACTTCGATACCATCTCCCGCACCCTGCATGACCTCGGTCCGGACACCACCACCCGCGTCCAGCTCGATATCGGCAGCAGCAACCGGGTGGCAGACCCGTTGCCGGCAGCGGCAACGGCCGCTGGCCCCCGGACCACAGTTGCAGACCAGACGGCACCGGTGCAGTACAAGAGCAACCTGAACCCCGATTTCACCTTCGATTCCTTTGTCGGCGGCAAGTCCAACCAGCTGGCACGCGCGGCCTCCATGCAGGTCGGAGAAAACCCCGGTGGGGCCTATAACCCCTTGTTCATCTATGGCGGTGTCGGTCTCGGCAAGACCCACCTGATGCACGCCGTGGGCAACCTGATCCTGGAACGCAACCCCGCGGCGCGGGTGATCTACCTGCATTCGGAGCGCTTCGTCGCTGACATGGTCAAGGCGCTGCAGCATAACGCCATCAATGAGTTCAAGCGCTTCTACCGGACAGTGGATGCCCTGCTCATCGACGACATCCAGTTCTTTGCCGGCAAGGAGCGTTCACAGGAAGAATTCTTCCATACATTCAATGCCTTACTTGAAGGTCAACAGCAGGTGATCCTGACCTGTGACCGCTACCCCAAGGAGGTCCAGGGCCTGGAAGAGCGGCTCAAGTCGCGCTTCGGCTGGGGCCTGACCGCCGCGATCGAGCCGGCGGAACTGGAAACCCGCGTGGCCATTCTCATGAACAAGGCCACCCAGAACAATATCGAGCTGCCGGACGACGTGGCGTTTTTTATTGCCAAGCGCATCCAGTCCAACATCCGAGAACTGGAAGGCGCCCTGCGGCGGGTCATGGCCAGCGCCCGGTTTACCGGTCGTCCCATCACGCTGGATTTCACCAAGGAGGCCCTGCGCGACCTGCTGGCCCTGCAGGACAAGCTGGTGACCATCGACAACATCCAGAAGGTCGTGGCGGAATACTACAAAATCCGCGTGGCCGACCTGCTGTCGCCGCGCCGCAGCCGAACCATTACCCGGCCGCGCCAGGTCGCCATGGCACTGGCGAAGGAACTGACCACTCACAGCCTGCCCGAAATCGGTGATGCCTTCGGGGGCCGCGACCATACCACTGTCCTGCATGCCTGCCGCAAGGTCGTTGAACTCAAGGAAAGCGACGCACGTATCAACGAGGACTATAGCAACCTGTTGAGAACCCTGACGACATAGTGTGGACAAACTGTGGATAATAATTTGCGCGTTTTTTATCCCCTGTTATCCACAGGTTGCCCACCGTTAATCACGGGCTTTTGATGACAGATATACTCTTTACAACCGGCTGTAGATAAAGCGTTTATACTGCTTACCCACAGCATTCACTCTGCTTAATTAAATAAACAATAGTCTTTAAATATCTAAATATATCTATTATGAAATTTACCATTCAGCGTGAAACCCTGCTCAAACCCCTGCAACAGGTAGTCGGTGTTGTTGAACGTCGTCAGACCCTTCCGATACTGGGGAATGTACTGCTCAATACCACCAGGAAAAGTCTCAAGCTGACAGCCACGGATCTCGAAGTCGAGCTGCAGGCACAGGCACAGGTTGCGGTCACGGAAACCGGTGACATCACCCTGCCGGCACGCAAGCTGCTGGACATCTGCCGCACCCTGCCCGAAGAGGCGGACATCGATATCTCCATCAAGAATGAGCGCGCACTGATTCGTTCCGGCAAGAGCCGTTTTACCCTGGCCACCATGCCGGCCAGCGAATTCCCGGTGGTCGACAAGATCAAGAGCGCGCGCAAGTTGGCGGTTGCGCAAAACGACCTGCGCGCGCTCATCGACCGCACCGCCTTTTCCATGGCCCAGCAGGATGTACGTTACTACCTGAATGGCCTGATGCTGGAAGCGGCCAGCGGTGTCTTGCGGGGCGTTGCCACCGACGGTCATCGACTGGCGTTATGCGAGTTTTCCCTGGACACGGGCGACACCACCGAGCAACAGGTCATCGTACCGCGCAAGGGGGTACAGGAGTTGCACCGGCTGCTGGAGGAGGACGATGCCGAGGTGCAGGTCGAGATCGGCAGCAATCATATCCGCATTACCACCAGCGCATTGCGCTTTACCTCCAAGCTGATCGATGGGCGTTTCCCGGACTACCACCGCGTCATACCCAAGGGGGCCGACAAGAGCCTGGTCATCAACCGCGAGGTGTTGCGCCAGGCGCTGACCCGGACATCGATTCTGTCCAATGAAAAATACCGTGGTATTCGTCTGGATCTTTCAAAAAATAACCTTAAAATTCAAGCACATAACCCGGAACAGGAAGAGGCAGTAGAGGAAATCGAGGTGGATTTCAATCATGAACCCCTGTTGATCGGTTTCAACGTGACCTATCTCCTGGACGTGCTGGGCGCCATTCAAAGTTCGGAGGTGGAGATCATGCTGAGTGACGCGAACAGCAGTGCGCTGATGCACGCCCCCGGGGTGAGTGACTGCCGCTATGTGGTTATGCCGATGCGTCTGTAAGAGTCGCCCGGCATCGTACCGCCCCAGCACCAGTTAAGTGATTCATTGCCAGCTCTAACCCCGGGATTGCAGCGACTCGATATCGGACAGTTCCGTAATATCGAAACCGCGCGACTGACCTTTTCCCCCGGCCTGAACCTGATCACCGGTCCCAATGCAGCGGGCAAGACCAGCCTGCTGGAGGCCGTGTACTGTCTGGGACGGGTCCGTTCCTTTCGAACCGCGCAGCCCGATCAGCTCATCCGCCAGGGACAGTCGGCCTTTCGCATAGTCGGACGCGTCGGTTTACCGGACGGTCGGGTCATTCCCGTCGGGATCGAGCGCAGACCGGGAAACTATGACATTCATCTTGAAGGCCGCCCCCTGCGACGTCTTTCCGATCTGGCGGGCCGTTTTCCGGTCCATCTCATGACGGGAGATACCGCCAATATCCTGAACGGGGGACCGCGCTACCGGCGGCAGTCACTCGACTGGGCGCTGTTTCACGTGGAACACAGTTACCGGAATGCCTGGCAGCGCTATGCCCGGGCCCTGCGCCAGCGCAATGCGGCCCTGAAAGAGCATACGCCGGTGGCACAGGTCACGGTATGGGACAGTGAACTGGTGGCTGCGGCCGCCTTGCTGGACCACTTGCGGCGCGACTACCTCGATGAGCTTTCACGGCACGTTGCCCGGGAACTGGCGGTCCTGCTTCCCGGCAAGGAATTTGTTGTCCGTTACCAGCCGGGCTGGGCCCGGGACCTGAGCTTGCCGGAGGCCCTGGAAAAATCGCTGGAAAAGGACCGGGTTCGGGGTTATACCCACGCCGGGCCCCACCGGGCGGATTATTCCCTGCTGCTGGATGACCGGCCGGTACAGGCCCATTATTCACGCGGGCAACAGAAGACCGTAATTGTCGGGTTTCTGCTGGGGCAGGTGAAACTGCAGCATGCCCTGGAGGTACCGAGAGGGGTCTTTTTGCTGGACGATCTGGCCAGCGAGCTGGATGTGGAGCACCAGGCCCGGGTCCTTGCGGGACTGGCTGAACTCGAGACCCAGGTATTCGTGACCGCGATCGATTCCCGGGCGCTGGATCTTGCCGCGTGGCCGGTACACAAAAGGTTTCACGTGGAACATGGCGACATCAGGGAAGTGGTACAATAGGTCGGTTCACTCAAGGATATCGCTATGACCGACATCAATTCCTATACCTCATCCAATATCAAAGTGCTGAAAGGCCTGGATGCCGTGCGTAAACGCCCGGGGATGTACATTGGTGACACAGATGATGGCACCGGTCTGCACCACATGGTATTCGAGGTCGTCGACAATGCCATAGACGAGGCGCTGGCCGGCCATTGCAATGAAATCAGTGTCATCCTGCACGACGACCATTCCGTGACAATCACCGATGACGGGCGCGGCATACCGGTCGACATGCACCCGGAGGAGGGGCGCTCTGCGGCCGAGGTCATTATGACCGTGCTGCATGCCGGCGGTAAGTTCGATGACAATTCCTACAAGGTATCGGGCGGGCTGCACGGGGTGGGTGTCTCGGTAGTGAACGCCCTGTCCGAATACCTGCGCCTGACCATCTACCGCGATGGCCAGATCTATACCCAGGAATACCATTTGGGTGAGCCTCAGGCCCCCCTCAAGAGCATCGGCAAGACCGACCAGACCGGCACCGAGGTGCGCTTCCTGCCCAGCAGCGAGATCTTTTCGGATACCGAATACCACTATGACATCCTGGCCAAGCGACTGAGAGAGCTGTCTTTTTTGAATTCCGGTGTGCGTATCCGGCTGGCGGACGAGCGCACCGACAAAGAGGATGTCTTTGAATACCAGGGCGGTATCAAGGCGTTCGTGGAACACCTCAACCGTAATAAAACCCCGCTGCACCCGACGGTGTTCTATTTTTCGGGGGATAAGGACGACGTCGGTGTCGAGGTCGCCATGCAGTGGAACGATTCCTACCAGGAAAACATCTTCTGTTTTACCAACAACATTCCCCAGCGCGACGGGGGTACCCACCTGGCGGGTTTTCGGGGGGCCCTGACGCGGACCTTGAATCAATATATGGAAAAAGAGGGCATTATGCGCAAGGCCAAGGTATCGGCTACCGGGGATGATGCCCGCGAAGGCCTGACGGCGGTGTTGTCCGTGAAGGTGCCGGATCCCAAGTTTTCCTCGCAGACCAAGGACAAGCTGGTGTCCTCGGAGATCAAGGGCATTGTCGAGTCCACGGTTGGTGAACAGTTCCAGAACTACCTGCTGGAGAATCCGGCGGAGGCCAAGGCCATCACTTCCAAGATCCTGGATGCCGCCCGCGCCCGCGAGGCCGCCCGCAAGGCGCGTGAAATGACCCGCCGCAAGGGCGCTCTGGATGTGGCCGGCCTGCCGGGCAAGCTGGCCGATTGCCAGGAACGCGACCCGGCCCTGTCCGAACTGTTCCTGGTCGAGGGTGATTCCGCGGGCGGTTCGGCCAAGCAGGGCCGCGATCGCAAGTACCAGGCGATCCTGCCGCTGAAAGGCAAGATCCTGAACGTGGAAAAGGCGCGTTTCGACAAGATGCTGTCCTCGGTCGAGGTCGGCACCCTGATCACCGCCATGGGCTGTGGTATCGGCCGGGACGAGTTCGACGCGGATAAATTACGCTACCACCGCATCATCATCATGACCGATGCCGACGTGGACGGCTCCCACATCCGCACCTTGCTGTTGACCTTTTTCTACCGCCAGATGAACGAGCTGATCGAGCGCGGGCATGTCTATATTGCCCAGCCCCCACTCTATAAAATCAAAAAAGGCAAGCAAGAACAGTACGTTAAGGACGATGCTGCGTTGAATGCCCTGCTCCTGCAGGGGGCGGTCGACAAGGCGCAGCTGTACGTCAATCCGGACGCCCCGCCCCTTGGCGGCCCGGCCCTGGAAACGCTGGCCAGCCAGTATATGGCCGTCATGGCGACCATCCGCCGCCTGGCGCGCCGCTACGATCCCGATATTCTCGAGAAGATGATCTACATGGCGGCGCTTGATGCATCCGCCATGCCGGATATCGCTCGCGTGACGGCCTGGTTCAAGGAACTCGAGCAGCGTATGAACGAAAGCGTGTTCTCAGGCAAGCGCTACAGTGTCGAGGTGACAGCCGGTGCGGATGAGGATGACTTTGTCGCCAAATTCAGCAAGTGGACCCATGGGATTGTGGCCGCCGAACAAAGCTTCTCCAGCGAATTTTTCGCCAGCGGCGAATACGAGCGCATCAGTGCCCTGGGCAGCCAACTGGATGGCCTGCTCGGGGAAGGGGCCTATGTGCAGCGTGGGGAGCGTCGCGAAGATGCGCATACCTTCAAGCAGGCACTGAACTGGTTGCTGGATGAGGCCAAGCGTGGCCAGCATATCCAGCGCTACAAGGGACTGGGGGAGATGAACCCCGAACAGCTCTGGGAGACCACCATGGATCCGGCGACCCGCCGCTTGCTGCAGGTACAGATCGAGGATGCCGTGGGTTCGGATGAGATCTTCACCACCCTGATGGGCGATCACGTGGAGCCACGCCGCGACTTCATCGAGCAGAATGCCCTGGCGGTTTCCAACCTCGATATCTGAACGCTTCCGGTTTCTGCCGCGCCCTGTCGAACCGCAGGTGGCCGTCTCTGGCGCCACAGCGCACACAATACCCACACCCTTTCGAGACAACTCCTTGGGCTGCCTGATGACGCCAGCTAGCAGCCATACGGGATCCGTAATGCCCCGATTTGGTTATAGTTAACTTTTAATTAAAGGCCAATTAATAATAATTTCAATAGCATATATTTAATGTGAACACCAATATTAGTGTTTACATTATAAAATATGTTTCTATGCTCATCGGTCTGGGTGACGGAGATCCCTGCCGAACGGCCGCTCGGCAAGGCCCGATTATTAATTAGAGTAAACCCTTAATTTTGTCCTTACAGTTATATTTGATGCGCCGCCCAAGGGTCGGGGCGGTGTTTAGTGGACGATCATCAGTCCTTAAGGGTGGTGATCTCTGCCATGGTGGATTCGATCCATTCCGAGGCCTCACGCAGTATTTCCTGGGCGGACTTGCCGACGGGATCAATCGCAGGCCCGATGCGCACCTCGATGGTGCCGGGGCGTTTGATAAAGCTGCGGCGTGGCCAGTATTCACCGGCATTGTGGGCCACGGGGATGATCGGGTAGCCAGATTGTTCAGCGAGTACCGCGCCACCGATCTTGTAACGTCCGCGCTTGCCGGGCGCCACCCGGGTCCCTTCGGGAAACAGAATGACCCACAGGCCTTCGGCGAGACGTGCCTTGCCTTGCCTGGTCAACTGCTCAACGGCCGCGCGTCCACTACCGCGGTTGAGCGCGACCGGTTTCATCAGGGCCAATGCCCAGCCGAAGAACGGGATCCATAGCAGTTCCCGTTTGGCGACCCAGATCTGGGGCGGAAAGATGATCTGCAGGGCAAAGGTTTCCCAGGTGGACTGGTGCTTGGAGAAGACAATGCAGGCCTCCGGAGGGATATGCTCGAGGCCGCGTATTCGGTGATCCAGTCGACAGGTGACGCGTAGCCACCAGAGTATGAAGTGCACATAGCCGTTGACGAATGCCTGGCGGGCGGACAGCGACAACGGGAACATGAATACCACGAGAACGGCGGAGACGAGGGTGGTGGTGACAAACACCAGCCAGAAGGCCGTAGCGCGCAAATAGAGTATGAACCGGGAGAGGCTCTCAGGCTGCGGTGTGGCGGGCGTCATGGTGTTATCTCCACGCGTCCGGGGTCAGCAGGGCGTCGACGGCACTGGTCAGGTCCCTGAAAACGGAGACATCCGAGCCCAGATCGGGGTGGGTAAGGGTTTCAGTACCCTTGCCGGTCTTGACCAGGATCGGGTGTGCACCCACGGCCCGGGCCGCCTGCAGGTCATCCAGGGAGTGACCGATGACCGGTACGCTTTTCAGGTCGACGCGCAGGCGGCGTGCGATATCCAGGTACAGGCCGGGCTTGGGCTTGCGGCATTCACAGTGCTCGTCCGCGGCATGTGGGCAGAAGAACACCGCGTCGATCAGGCCTCCGGCCTCGATCACGGTCCGATGCATCTTGTCGTGGATCATCGCCAGGGCATCAAGGTTGAGGCGGTTGCGGGCAATCCCTGACTGATTGGTGGCCACGACAACGCGCCAGCCGGCCCGGTGCAGGCGGGCAATGGCCGTCAGACTGCCGGGAATGGAGTGCCACTCGGCGGGGGATGTGACGGTATCGTCCTGATCCTCGTTGATGACGCCGTCGCGCTCCAGGATAACCAGCTTCATCGCGTGGCCTCAGGTGTCCCTGAATTCGGATACGCGGATGCGGCCGTTGATCATGCGTGCATCACGTTGCATCACCTTGTCCATCTTGGCCCAGAAGGCCCCCTTGAGGTCGAAGTCCGCCGCGATGGCAGTGCCGATCAGCAGGATGAACAGGTCGGCGCATTCCTCGGCCAGCTTGCTGGTGTCCTTGCCCTTGGTGACACAGGCCGAGATCTCGCCCAGTTCCTCCGTCATCAGGGCGACACGGTAGGCCATTTCCTCACCACCGGTATTGCTGAAGTCATGCTTGTCATGAAAGGCCTGTACGGCGGCCAGCATGTCAGCGTAGGAATCTTTATTACTCATAACAGTATCCGGGGTCTGGTAATGGATCCATGGTCAACAATCTACCGCAGAGACGCGGAGAACGCTGAGTCTAAACAATTATTCACAGCAAAGACGCAAAGGACGCAAAGTCAAAACCTAATTTATGCTAACAAACACGTTACCCATGACTAATGACCTAATGTTTCTCATTCCCCGGTTCGGGGTTGTGACAATAATATTGTTTACTTTGCGTCCTTTGCGTCCTTTGCGTCTTTGCGGTGATATGTTTCTTGTTTTTTTGCACTCTGCGTTCTCCGCGTCTCGGCGGTGAATGATTATCTTCAACCCTGCAGACGCGAGATATCGGCGACCTGCAGGAACAGATCGGAGAGGGCATTCAGCAGGGCCAGTCGGTTGTCACGTAAACTGGCGTCGTCGGACATTACCATGACATCATCAAAGAACTTGTCGACCGGTGCCTGAAGGGCGGCGAGCTCGCGCAGCGCCTCGGTGTAGTCACGGTTTTCGAACAGCGGGCTGACGAGTTTCTCGAGGCGGGCAATCGCGGACGCCAGCGCCAGT
>CAMYIX010000021.1 GCA_947258615.1 uncultured Ectothiorhodospiraceae bacterium
GAAGGACCATGCTGCCAAGTCGGAATTCGGAGCCTACGGTGCCGCGCAACGCGTCTCTGTGACCAAGAACGGCGATGACATCGAGGTCGTTTACACCAACCCGGTCTATATGGCAGCCGCCTACCGCATGGCGGGTGACATGGCCGACATTCGTTCCCAGCTGGAAGGTGCACTGGGTGCGGAAATGGATTTCGGTTCCGAGAAGAACCTGACCGCGAAAAAACTGCGCAAGTATCACTACACGGTGATGATGGAGTACTTCGATGACCCCAGTGAGCTGGCCAAGTACGGCAGCCATCAAGAGGCGGTCCAGGCAGTGGAAGCGGCACTGGCAGCGGGCAAGGGCGCCACGTCCAAGGTCTATCGCATCGACATCCCCGGCAAGAACGAGACCGTGTTCGGCGTGGCCCTCAAGGGCTCGAATCCCGATGACTGCAGCGCTGACGAGTTCGTTATGAACCGCGTCGACAAGGCCAGCCCGCGTTCCACGGCACACCTGCCGTACGAGATGGTGGTGTCCAACGGCACGGCCTATGCGCTCTACGCACGCTTCCGTATCGCCATCAACTGGCCGCACCTGCCAATGGTGGGCGCACCGAAAGGACAGGGCACCTTCTTCAAGATCATGTGCTCCCCGGGTGCCATCGAGGATGCCCTGACCATGGCTGCCGGCAAGGTGCCGCTATCAGCAGGTGAATAATCGACACTCTACAGACGTCGTACCAGCAGCCCCTGCATCATGCAGGGGCTTTTTTTCGAAACCATTTCATCAACTATTTTCATTAATGCGGCAGGACTGATCCATGACGTACAAACACATAGCGATCCCGTCTGCGGGAGAGAAGATCCGGGCCACTGAGAACAACTCGTTGCGCGTGCCGGCGCAGCCGATTGTTCCGTTTATCGAGGGTGACGGAATCGGGGTCGATATCACTCCGGTCATGAGGCGGGTCGTCGATGCCGTGGTGGAACGCGCCTATGGGGGGGAACGTTCGATCGTATGGATGGAGATCTATGCCGGCGAAAAGGCAAACGCGGTCTATGGTTCAAATACCTGGCTGCCGGACGAGACCCTGCAGGCGATCCGCGATTATGCCATTGCCATCAAGGGCCCGCTAACGACACCGGTCGGCGGCGGGATCCGCTCCCTCAATGTGACCCTGCGCCAGGAACTGGACCTGTATGTCTGCCAGCGCCCGGTGCGTTATTTTGACGGGACACCCAGCCCCCTCAAGGAGCCGGAGAAAACCGACATGGTGATCTTCAGGGAAAATTCCGAGGACATCTATGCCGGCATCGAATGGAGTGCGGGCAGCGACGAGGTCAGGAAGGTCATCGATTTCCTGCAGAATGAAATGGGTGTCACCAAGATCCGTTTTCCGGAGACCTCCGGTATCGGCATCAAGCCGGTCTCCGCCGAGGGCACCAGGCGGCTGGTGCGCAAGGCCATCCAGTATGCCATTGACCAGGAGCGCGATTCCGTGACCCTGGTGCACAAGGGCAACATCATGAAATTCACCGAGGGCGCGTTCAAGAACTGGGGATATGAACTGGCCCGGGAGGAATTCGGCGCGACCGAACTGGACGGCGGCCCTTGGTGCGTCATGAAAAACCCGAAAACGGGCCGGGAAATAGTCATCAAGGATGTGATCGCCGATGCCTTTCTGCAGCAAATTCTGCTGCGTCCGGCGGAGTACAGCGTGATTGCCACCCTCAACCTCAATGGCGACTATATCTCGGATGCACTGGCCGCCCAGGTCGGCGGCATCGGAATGGCACCGGGCGCCAACCTGTCCGACAGCGTGGCGCTGTTCGAGGCGACCCACGGGACCGCGCCGAAGTATGCCGGCAAGGACATGGTAAATCCGAGTTCGCTCATTCTCTCGGCAGAGATGATGTTGCGGCATCTGGGCTGGAATGAGGCAGCAGGGTTGATCATCAGGGGCCTGTCCGGCGCCATTGCTGCCAAAACCGTGACCTATGATCTCGAGCGCCTGATGACCGGGGCACGCAAGGTCAG
>CAMYIX010000022.1 GCA_947258615.1 uncultured Ectothiorhodospiraceae bacterium
GCCGGATATCGAAAACACATCCTCCACCGGCATCAGAAAGTCTCCGTCCACCGCACGCTCCGGCTCCGGTATGTACTTGTCCATCTCCTCCACCAGCTTGATGATCGACGGCACACCAATGTCCGAGCTGTCACCCTCCAGCGCCTTCAGCGCCGAACCCGTGATGATCGGCGTGTCGTCACCCGGAAACTCGTAACTGTCCAGCAGCTCCCGAATCTCCATCTCCACCAGCTCCAGCAACTCGGCATCATCAACCTGGTCGGCCTTGTTCATGTACACCAGAATGTAGGGCACACCCACCTGACGACTCAGCAGTATGTGCTCGCGTGTCTGCGGCATCGGTCCGTCCGCCGCACTCACCACCAGGATCGCTCCATCCATCTGCGCCGCACCCGTGATCATGTTCTTCACATAATCCGCGTGCCCCGGACAGTCTACGTGCGCATAGTGACGATTCGGCGACTCGTACTCCACGTGCGCCGTCGCGATCGTAATACCACGCTCACGCTCCTCCGGCGCATTGTCAATCTGGTCATAGGCCTTGAACTCTCCGCCCTGCTGCTCTGCCATCACCTTCGTGATCGCCGCCGTCAACGTCGTCTTGCCATGGTCCACGTGACCTATCGTTCCCACGTTTACATGCGGCTTCGTTCGCTCAAATTTTTTACGGCATCGGCTATATTCGCCGGCGCCTCCGCGTACTTCTCGAATTCCATCGAATAGGTTGCCCGCCCCTGGGTCGCGGAACGCAGGTCGGTGGCATAGCCGAACATCTCGGCCAGCGGCACCTCTACCCGGACGATTTTTCCCGCCGGCCCCTCGTCCATGCCCTGGGTGATACCGCGGCGGCGGTTCAGGTCGCCCATCACATCGCCCAGGTAGTCGTCCGGGGTCACGACCTCGACCTTCATGATCGGCTCCAGCAGGACCGGATTGGCCTTGAGGGCGCCGGACCTGAATCCCATGGAAGCGGCAATCTTGAACGCCATTTCACTGGAGTCGACATCGTGGTAGGAGCCGTCGTAGAGCGTGACCTTGACGTCGACCACCGGGTAGCCGCCCAGAATACCGTTTTCCATCTGTTCCTGCACGCCTTTATCGACCGAAGTGATATATTCCCTGGGAACCACGCCGCCGACGATCGCATTCTCGAACTCATAGCCCTCACCCGCCGGACGGGGTTCGATCCTGAGCCACACATGGCCGTACTGGCCGCGGCCACCGGACTGGCGCACGAACTTGCCTTCTTCCTCGACCGTCTTGCGGATGGTCTCGCGGTAGGCGACCTGCGGGGCACCCACGTTCGCCTCGACATTGAACTCGCGGCGCATGCGGTCGACGATGATATCGAGGTGCAGCTCGCCCATGCCCGAGATAATGGTCTGACCTGATTCCTCGTCGGTGTGAACGCGGAAGGAGGGATCCTCTTTGGCCAGCTTCTGCAGCGCAACGCCCATCTTTTCCTGGTCGGCCTTGGTCTTCGGCTCGACGGCCACCGAGATCACCGGATCGGGAAATTCCATGCGCTCCAGGGTAATCACCTGCTCCGGGTCGCACAGCGTATCACCGGTGGTGACATCCTTGAGACCCACGGCGGCGGCGATATCACCCGCGCGCACTTCCTTGATTTCCTCGCGACTGTTGGAATGCATCTGCAGGATACGACCGATGCGCTCCTTCTTGCCCTTGACCGGGTTGTAGACGCTGTCACCGGAATTCAGCACACCGGAATAGACCCGGAAGAAGGTCAGGTTGCCGACAAACGGGTCCGTGGCAATCTTGAAGGCCAGGGAGGCAAACGGTTCGTCATCGGAGGGGTGACGCTCGGCCCGGGTTTCATCGGCGTCATCCAGATGGCCTGTGATCGACGGCACATCCACCGGTGAGGGCATGTAATAGATGATGGCATCCAGCATGGCCTGCACGCCCTTGTTCTTGAAGGCTGAGCCGCACAGCGTCGGCACGATCTCGTTGCCCAGGGTGCGGTTGCGCAGACCCTCGCGGAGCTCGCCCTCGGACAGGTCACCCTGCTCCAGGTATTTTTCCATCAGGGCCTCGGTCGCCTCGGCGGCGGACTCGAGCATGTGCTCACGCCACTCCTTGCAGGCACCGAGCATGTCAGCGGGGATTTCCTTCTCCTCGTAGGTGGTCCCCATGTCGGCCTTGTTCCAGTAGACCGCCTTCATGCGGATCAGGTCGACCACGCCCTGGAAATTGTCCTCGGCACCGATCGGCAGCTGCAGTGGCACCGGGTTGGCGCCCAGGCGGCTCCTGATCTGCTCGACCACGCGCAGGAAGTCGGCACCGGCACGGTCCATCTTGTTGACGAAGGCCATGCGCGGTACGTGATACTTGTTGCCCTGGCGCCAGACCGTCTCGGACTGGGGTTCTACCCCGCCAACGGCACAGAACACGGCGCAGGCACCGTCCAGCACGCGCAGGGAGCGCTCCACCTCGATGGTAAAGTCCACGTGTCCGGGGGTGTCGATGATATTGATGCGGTGCTGGTCGAACTGCTGGTCCATGCCCTTCCAGAAACAGGTCGTTGCCGCGGAGGTGATGGTGATGCCGCGCTCCTGTTCCTGCTCCATCCAGTCCATCACGGCGGCACCGTCGTGCACCTCGCCGATCTTGTGGGACACGCCGGTATAGAACAGGATACGCTCGGTCGTCGTCGTCTTGCCGGCGTCAATATGCGCCATGATGCCGACGTTACGAACTGTCCTGTCCTGACCTGACTGTCTCTGACTGTATAAATGGTTAACTACTGATTACCACCGGTAATGCGAGAAGGCCTTGTTGGCCTCCGCCATGCGGTGGGTATCTTCACGTTTCTTCACTGCCGCGCCGCGGTTCTCGGCGGCGTCCATCAGTTCGCCGGCCAGCCTCAGGGGCATGGACTTCTCGCTGCGCTTGCGCGCCGCGTCCAGCACCCAGCGCATGGCCAGGGTGGTGCGTCGTACCGCGCGCACTTCTACCGGTACCTGGTAGGTCGCACCGCCGACACGCCGCGACTTCACCTCGACCATCGGGCGTATGTTATCGAGCGCCTTGTCCAGGACCCCGAGCGGATCGTCGTTGCCCTTGCCGGCAATCTGGTCCAGGGCTCCATAGACGATTCTTTCCGCCACGGACTTCTTGCCCGATTGCATGACCATGTTGATGAACTTGGCCAGCATCTCGTTACCGTATTTGGGGTCGGGGAGTATCTCCCGCGCGCCAATGACTCTTCTTCTGGACATTCGTTACTCTCTGTTCGCTCTGCTGTGGTTCCGGATAATCAGGACTTGGGCCGCTTGGCACCGTACTTGGATCGTCCCTGGCGGCGACTCTGCACGCCGGAGGTATCGAGACTGCCGCGAACGGTGTGATAGCGCACACCCGGGAGATCCTTTACGCGACCGCCGCGAATCAGTACCACCGAGTGTTCCTGGAGGTTATGGCCTTCACCGCCGATGTAGGTGGTCACTTCGAATCCATTGGTCAGGCGCACGCGGGCGACCTTGCGCAGGGCCGAGTTCGGCTTCTTCGGGGTGGTGGTATACACGCGGGTACACACGCCACGCTTCTGCGGGCACGCCTCCAGCGCAGGCACGTTACTCTTCTCGCGTTTCCTGCTGCGCGGCTTGCGCACTAACTGATTGATTGTGGCCATGTACGAAACACCTTGAAAATTAAGCGGAAAAAAAATCAAACTCCCGAAAACAAACGACAGGCCGGATGACCGGCCTGTCGAAGGGAAGCGGAATTTTAGAGATAGGGCATAGCCCTGTCAAGAAAGTTTTTTTAATCTAGCCCGCGTGTTGCATCACCATCCCGGGTGTTATGGGCGGGCCCCGGCCCGCCTCCCGGGGTTCCGCATCAAGCCCGGGTTCGCCAGTGGCAGGGACCGCCTGAATGCCGGCCCAGAGGGCCGCAGACCCGGCTCAGGACTCGGCAACATCCTCCGCCTGCCCGCTCTCCGGGGTTTCCAGGGAAATCATCTCCTCGGCAATCTCCAGCGTATCCAGGTCCCGCTGCCGGCGCCGTTCCTCGTGGTAGGCCAGACCGGTGCCGGCCGGTATCAGGCGCCCGACGATGACATTCTCCTTGAGGCCACGCAGGCCGTCCTTGCTGCCGCGCACAGCGGCCTCGGTCAGCACCCGGGTGGTCTCCTGGAACGAGGCGGCCGAAATAAAGGATTCCGTCGCCAGCGAGGCCTTGGTAATGCCCAGCAACAACGGTGTCCAGCCGGCCGGCTCCTTGTCATCACGCCTGAGCTTTTCGTTCTCCTCCAGCACCCTGGCACGCTCGACCTGCTCGCCCTTGAGGAAGCTGCTATCGCCCGAGGAGTTGACCTCGGCCTTGCGCAACATCTGACGCAGAATGACCTCGATGTGCTTGTCGTTGATCTTCACACCCTGCAGGCGGTAAACGTCCTGGATTTCCTTGACCAGGTACTCGGCCATAGCCGAGGTGCCCAGCAGGCGCAGGATATCGTGTGCATTCGGCTCGCCGTCAACCAGGGTCTCGCCCTTCTCGACGTGCTCGCCCTCGAAAACGGTGACATGGCGCCACTTGGGAATCAGCTCCTCGTGGGTCTCCCCGTCTGCGTCGGTAATGATCACCCGCTGCTTGCCCTTGGTGTCCTTGCCGAAGCTCACGGTACCGGAGATCTCCGCCAGGATGGCCGGCTCCTTCGGCTTGCGCGCCTCGAACAGGTCCGCTACCCGTGGCAGACCACCGGTAATATCACGGGTCTTGGAGGACTCCTGCGGGATACGCGCGATAACATCACCCACCTCAACCGTGGCGCCTTTGCCCAGGCCCACGATGGCCCCGGCGGGCAGGAAATAGTGCGCATCCAGGTCGGTGCCCGCGATCTTCAGGGGATTGCCCTGCTTGTCGAGCAGGCGCACCATCGGTCGCTTGTCCTTGCCCGCGCTGCCGCGCTGTTTGGGATCGGTGATCACCTTGCTGGTGAGACCGGTGATTTCGTCAGTGGTTTCCTGGACCGTCACGCCCTCGTCGAAATCCTTCAACTCCACCACACCGGCCACCTCGGTCACGATCGGGTGGGTGTGCGGGTCCCAGTTCGCGATCACGCTGCCGCCATCCACGGCGGCGCCGTCAGCGACGCTGATGACCGCACCGTACGGCACCTTGTAGCGCTCGCGCTCGCGCCCGAATTCGTCAACAATGCCGATTTCACCGGAGCGTGATACCGCGACCAGGTTGCCGTTCTTGTCGGTCACGGTCTTGATGTTGTGCAGGCGAACCGTTCCGCCGAACTTGACCTCGACGCTGTTGACTGTCGCCGAGCGGCTGGCGGCACCGCCGATATGGAAGGTGCGCATGGTCAGCTGGGTACCCGGCTCACCGATCGATTGTGCCGCGATCACGCCGATCGCCTCGCCCACGTTGACCATGTGGCCGCGCGCCAGGTCACGACCATAGCAGGCCGCGCAGACCCCGTAACGGTTCTCGCAGGTGATCGGTGAACGCACCTTGATCTCGTCAACACCCATCTGCTCGAGCCGGTCGACCCAGTCCTCATCCAGCAGGGTACCTGACGGTGCAATTACCTCGTCGTTCGAGGGCAGGCGAACGTCCTCAGCGATAAAGCGGCCAAGTACGCGCTCGCGCAGCGGTTCCACCACGTCTCCACCCTCGACCAGGGGATTCAGCACCAGGCCATCCGCGGTGCCGCAGTCGTTACCGATGACGACCAGGTCCTGGGCAACGTCCACCAGCCGGCGCGTCAGGTACCCGGAGTTCGCGGTCTTGAGAGCGGTATCGGCCAGGCCCTTGCGTGCGCCGTGGGTCGAGATGAAGTACTGCAGCACGTCCAGCCCTTCACGGAAGTTGGCGGTAATCGGGGTCTCGATAATCGAGCCATCCGGCTTCGCCATCAGGCCGCGCATACCGGCCAGCTGGCGAATCTGGGCAGCCGAGCCGCGCGCCCCGGAGTCGGCCATCATGTAGACGGAATTGAAAGAGGACTGGCGAACCTTGTTGCCTTCTGCATCGGTCACCTGCTCGGTCCCCAGGCCCTCCATCATGGCCTTGGCCACCTGGTCATTGGTGCGCGACCAGATATCCACGACCTTGTTGTAGCGCTCACCCAGGGTCACCAGACCGGAGGTGTACTGATTCTGGATCTCCATGACCTCATCCTCGGCAACTGTCAGGATATCCGCCTTGCTGTCGGGGATCGCCATATCGTTGATACCGAAGGAGACGGCGGCACGGGTGGCGTAGGAGAAGCCCATGTACATCAGCTGGTCGGCAAAGATAACCGTCTCTTTCAGGCCCACCCGCCGATAACAGGCATTGATGAGTCCGGAAATGGCCTTCTTGGTCATGTTGGTGTTCACCTGGCTGAACGGCAGACCTTCGGGCAGCAGCTCGGACAGCAGCGCACGTCCGACGGTCGTTTCTACCAGGCCGTAGCTCCTCTGCGCCTCACCGTCTTCGTCAAGCTCGGTGGTATGCAGGCGCACCTTGATCTTGGCGTGCAGGGAGACGAAGCCCGCCGAGTAGGCCCGATGCACCTCCTGGATGTCCGCAAACACCATGCCCTCGCCCTTGGCATTGATTGACTCACGGGTCAGATAGTACAGGCCCAGCACCACGTCCTGCGACGGTACGATGATCGGCTCGCCGTTGGCGGGTGACAGGATATTGTTGGATGACATCATCAGGGCGCGCGCCTCAAGCTGCGCCTCCAGCGACAGGGGCACGTGCACCGCCATCTGGTCGCCATCGAAGTCGGCGTTGAAGGCAGCGCAGACCAGCGGGTGCAGCTGGATCGCCTTGCCCTCGATCAGCACCGGTTCGAAGGCCTGGATACCCAGGCGGTGCAGGGTCGGGGCGCGGTTCAGCATCACCGGGTGTTCACGAATGACCTCTTCGAGGATATCCCAGACCTCCGGGCCCTCGCGCTCGACCAGCTTCTTGGCCGCCTTGATGGTGGTCGCCAGACCACGCAGCTGCAACTTGCTAAAGATGAACGGCTTGAACAGTTCCAGCGCCATGCGCTTGGGCAGACCGCACTGATGCAATTTCAGGGTCGGACCCACCACGATCACGGAACGCCCGGAATAATCGACGCGCTTGCCCAGCAGGTTCTGGCGGAAGCGCCCCTGCTTGCCCTTGATCATGTCGGCCAGCGACTTGAGGGGACGCTTGTTGGTGCCGGTAATGGCGCGCCCGCGACGGCCGTTGTCCAGCAGCGCGTCCACCGACTCCTGCAGCATGCGCTTTTCGTTGCGCACAATGATGTCCGGAGCATTCAGTTCCAGCAGCCGCTTCAGGCGGTTGTTGCGGTTGATGACCCGGCGATAGAGGTCATTCAGGTCGGAGGTAGCGAAGCGTCCGCCGTCCAGCGGCACCAGGGGGCGCAGTTCCGGCGGCAGCACCGGCAGCACCGTCAGCACCATCCATTCCGGGCGGTTGCCGGATTCGATAAAGGACTCGACCAGCTTGAGGCGCTTGCCGAGGCGTTTCAGCTTGGTTTCCGATTTGGTGCTGCCGATCTCATCACGCATCTTGGCAGCTTCCAGCTGCAGATCGATATTGCGCAGTAACTCGAATACGGCCTCGGCACCCATGCGGGCGTCGAATTCGTCACCGTTCTCCTGGATCGCCTCGAGATAGGCCTCATCCGAGAGCAGCTGGCTACGCTCCAGGGCAGTCATGCCGGGATCGACCACCACGTAGGCCTCGAAATAAAGCACCCGCTCGATGTCGCGCAGGGTCATGTCCAGCAGCAGGCCGATGCGTGATGGCAGCGACTTGAGGAACCAGATGTGGGCGACCGGGCTGGCCAGCTCGATATGCCCCATACGCTCGCGCCGCACCTTGGCGAGGGTGACCTCGACGCCGCATTTCTCGCAGACCACGCCGCGGTGTTTGAGACGCTTGTATTTGCCGCACAGGCATTCGTAGTCCTTGACCGGGCCGAAGATCTTCGCGCAGAACAGGCCGTCGCGTTCCGGCTTGAATGTGCGGTAGTTGATGGTCTCCGGCTTCTTGACCTCACCATAGGACCAGGAGCGGATCATGTCCGGTGATGACAGCCCGATACGGATGGCATCGAAGTCGTCAGTTTGACCTTGCGGCTTTAGCAGATTCAGTAAGTCTTTCATCGTCTCTCCCGATCGTGGAGCTTCGAGTTACGTTGTAGTCAGCGGCAAGCTGCGCGTTAGTCCTGCTCAAGTTCCATGTTGATGCCCAGGGAACGTATTTCCTTCACCAGCACATTGAAGGACTCGGGCATGCCGGCATCCATGCGATGGTCACCATCGACGATGTTCTTGTACATCTTGGTACGTCCATTCACATCGTCCGATTTCACGGTCAGCATTTCCTGCAGGGTATAGGACGCGCCGTAGGCCTCAAGGGCCCATACTTCCATTTCACCGAAGCGCTGGCCACCGAACTGCGCCTTGCCACCCAGTGGTTGCTGGGTCACCAGGCTGTAGGGCCCGGTCGAGCGGGCATGCATCTTGTCATCCACCAGGTGGTTGAGCTTGAGCATATACATGTAACCCACCGTCACCTGGCGGTCGAAGGCATCGCCGGTACGCCCGTCGTAGAGGGTGGTCTGGCCAGTGGCCGGCAGGTCCGCCAGTTCCAGCATATTCTTGATCTCGTCTTCCGAGGCGCCGTCGAACACCGGTGTCGCCATGGGCACGCCCTTGCGAAGGTTCTCTGCCAGGTCGATGATTTCGTTATCGCTGAACGATTTCAGGTCTTCCTTGCGCCCGCTGCTGTTATAGACCTGCTCCAGGAACTTACGCATCCCGGAGGTCTTCTGCTGGGCATCCAGCATCTTGCCGATCTTCAGGCCCAGGCCCTTGGCTGCCCAGCCGAGGTGGGTCTCCAGAACCTGCCCGACATTCATGCGCGAGGGCACGCCCAGCGGGTTCAAAACGATATCAACCGGCGTACCATCCTCGGTGAATGGCATGTCTTCCAGCGGCTGGATCATCGAGATCACGCCCTTGTTCCCGTGGCGGCCCGCCATCTTGTCACCCGGCTGCACCCGGCGCTTGACCGCCAGATAGACCTTGACCATCTTCAGTACGCCCGGGGCCAGGTCATCACCGGTGGTGAGCTTGGCCTTCTTTTCCTCCAGGCGCGTGTCGAATTCCTTGCGCAGCGCCTTGAGCTGTTCCCCGGCCTTTTCGAGATTCTCGTTGGCCTCTTCATTGCGCAGCCGCACCTCGAACCACTTGTCGCGGCCAACCTCGAGCAGGTAGTCCCTGGTCACCTTGGAGCCGGCGGACAGCTTGTTCGGGCCACCCTCGGCAACCTTGCCGTGCAGCAGCTTCTCGACGCGCTGGTAGATATCGTCTTCCATGATGCGCATCTGGTCGTTGAGATCCTTGCGGATAAGCGTCAGCTGCTCCTCCTCGATCTGCAGCGCCCGCTGGTCCTTTTCGACACCATCGCGGGTAAATACCTGCACATCGATAACGGTACCGTCCATGCCGCTGGGCACGCGCAGGGACGTGTCTTTCACGTCGGACGCCTTTTCACCGAAGATCGCCCGCAGCAGCTTCTCTTCCGGTGTCAGCTGGGTCTCGCCCTTCGGCGTCACCTTGCCCACCAGGATATCGCCGGGCTTGACCTCGGCACCGATGTAGACGATGCCCGACTCGTCCAGCTTGGCCAGGGCGCCCTCGCCGACATTCGGGATATCGCCGGTGACCTCTTCCGAACCGAGCTTGGTGTCCCGGGCCACGCAGGTCAGTTCCTCGATGTGGATGGTGGTGAAGCGGTCCTCCTCGACAACACGCTCCGAGATCAGGATGGAGTCCTCGAAGTTGTAGCCGTTCCAGGGCATGAACGCGACCAGCAGGTTCTGGCCAAGCGCCAGCTCGCCCATATCGGTACTCGGGCCGTCTGCCAGCACGTCACCGCGCGCAATCACATTGCCCGGCGCAACCAGCGGACGCTGGTTGATGCAGGTGTTCTGATTGGAACGGGTGTACTTGGTCAGGTTGTAGATATCGACACCGGGCTCGCCGGCAACCGTCTCGCTGTCGTTGACACGCACCACGATGCGCGCGGCATCGACGGAGTCAACGACACCGCCACGCCTGGCGACGACGGTCACACCCGAGTCAATCGCCACGGTACGTTCGATGCCTGTACCGACCAGCGGCTTCTCGGTACACAGCGTCGGTACTGCCTGGCGCTGCATGTTCGAACCCATCAGGGCACGGTTGGCGTCGTCGTGTTCGAGGAACGGGATCAGGGCGGCGGCGACGGATACGATCTGCTTGGGTGACACGTCGATGTAGTCGACCTGGTCCGGCACCGAGGTCATGAATTCGTTCTGGAACCGGCAGGTCACCAGGTCGTCGATGAGATTGCCCCTGGCATCCACGGTCGCATTGGCCTGCGCGATTGTGTACTGACCCTCCTCGATGGCCGAGAGGTATTCCACCTTGTCGGTAACCCGGCCATTATCGACCTTCTGATAGGGCGTCTCCAGGAAACCGTAATTGTTGGTCCGCGAGTACACCGCCAGTGAGTTGATCAGCCCGATGTTTGGACCTTCAGGGGTCTCGATCGGGCATACCCGGCCATAGTGCGTCGGGTGCACGTCGCGCACCTCGAAGCCGGCGCGCTCGCGCGTCAGGCCGCCGGGCCCCAGCGCCGATACGCGTCGTTTGTGGGTCACTTCCGACAGCGGGTTGTTCTGGTCCATGAACTGCGACAGCTGGCTGGAACCGAAGAATTCCTTGATAGCGGCCGCAACCGGCTTGGCATTGATCAGCTCCTGCGGCATCAGGCTCTCCGACTCGGCCAGGCTGAGGCGCTCCTTGACGGCACGCTCGACGCGCACCAGGCCGATACGGAAGACGTTCTCCGCCATCTCGCCGACGCAGCGTATGCGGCGGTTACCCAGGTGATCGATATCATCGACAATGCCGTTGCCGTTGCGGATATCAATCAGCACCTGCATGACTGCCAGGATATCCTCTTTGGACAGTGTGCCTTCGCCGGTCAGTTCCTTGCGCCCGACGCGGCGGTTGAATTTCATCCGACCCACGGCAGACAGATCGTAGCGATCGCTGGTAAAGAACAGGTTCTTGAACAGGTTCTGCGCGGCCTCCTTGGTCGGCGGCTCGCCCGGACGCATCATGCGGTAGATTTCGACCATGGCCTCTAGGTCCGTGGTCGTCGAGTCGATGCGCAGGGTACTGGAGATATACGGCCCGCGATCGAGATCGTTTACGTACAGGGTCTTGATCTCCTTGATCCCGGACTCGCGCAACTGCTCGAACAGCTCCGGAGTGATTTCATCGTTCGCGTTGGCAATCAGCTCACCGGTTTCCTTGTCAACGATGTTGTGGGCAATGACCTTGCCGAGCAGGTAGTCTTCCGGGACCACCAGCGACTTGATGCCAGCCTTTTCCAGCTCGCGGATATTGCGCGCCGTGATACGGCGTCCCTCTTCGACCACCACCTTGGACTTGACCTTGATATCGAAGGTCGCGGTTTCACCGCGCAGGCGTTCGGCCACCAGATCCAGCTTGATGTCCTTCTTGCCGATATGGAAGGCGTTGGTTTCGAAAAATATGTCCAGGATCTGCTCGTTGTCATAGCCGAGCGCGCGCAGCAGGATTGTGGCCGGCAACTTGCGACGCCGGTCGATACGCACGAACAGCGAGTCCTTCGGGTCGAATTCCATGTCCAGCCAGGAACCGCGGTAGGGGATGACCCGCGCGGAGAACAGCAGTTTTCCTGAAGAATGGGTCTTGCCCTTGTCGTGGTCGAAAAACACGCCAGGGGAACGGTGCAACTGGGAAACGATAACGCGCTCGGTACCGTTGATCACAAAGGTACCGTTGTCGGTCATCAGCGGGAGTTCGCCCATGTAGACTTCCTGCTCCTTGATGTCCTTGATCTTGCGGGCATCGGCCGGGGCATCCTTGTCATAGATGATCAGCCGCACCAGGGCACGCAGGGGAGCAGCATAGGTCAGGCCGCGCATCTGGCATTCCTTGACATCAAAGCCCGGATCGCCGAGGCGGTAGCTGACGTAATCCAGTGCGGCCGTACCCGAATAACTGACTATCGGGAATACCGATTTGAAGGCCGCATGCAGCCCTTTTCCGCCACGGGCCTCGGGCTGGCTGTCTGCCTGCAGGAAGCCACGGTAGGACTCGAGCTGGGTCGCCAGCAGGTACGGAACGTCAAGAATACTGTGACGCTTGCCAAAGTCCTTACGAATACGTTTCTTCTCGGTGAAACTGTAGGCCATCGGTTTTCCTCTTCAGTTACTGTCCAGGGGCGCAGGATATAAATCGACTGACAGTAGCAATACGCACCGACGTGAATGCCGGAACGAACTTTTCTCTAACAAGCAGGGAAAGGCCGGGCGCTGAATGCGCTACCGGCCAACCCTGTACTGCAGCGGTTGATGCAATCACAAATGGATTACGGTCGATCCGCCTACTTGAGCTCGACGCTGGCGCCGGCCTCTTCAAGCTGCTTCTTGATGTCTTCCGCCTCGTCCTTGCTGGCAGCTTCCTTGACGGTCGAAGGTGCGCCTTCCACCATCTCCTTGGCCTCCTTCAGGCCCAGGCCGGTGATACCGCGGACGACCTTGATCACCGCCACCTTGTTGGAACCGAAGCTGGACATGACCACGTCGAACTCGTCCTTCTCCTCGACAGCGGCAGCCTCAGCGCCAGCGGCAGCCGGGGCAGCTGCCACGGCAGCGGCAGCGGTCACGCCAAACTTCTCTTCCATGGCAGAGATCAGATCAACGACTTCCATCACTGTCATGCCTGAGATTGTTTCCAGAATCTCTTCTTGTGAAACGGCCATAACGAATACTCCTGTTAAATCCTTGGTTAGTAATATAAATAGGTTTAAGCTGCTTGCTGCTTCTGGTCACGAATTGCCGCTGTGGTGCGTACCAGCTTGCCCGGCACCTCGTTGAGGGTGCGTACAAACTTCGCCACCGGTGCCTGCATGACCGACATCAGCATGCTGATGGCCTGGTCGCGCGTCGGGAGCTTGGCCAGGCGGTCAATCTCGGAAGGCTCCAGTAACTGGCCTCCGACTGACAACATGGTGACCGTGAACTTGTCATGCTCCTTGGCGAAGTCCTTGGTCACGCGCGCCGCTGCCCCCGGATCCTCCTGGGAAAAAGCCAGGACCAGCGGACCGGTCAGCCTGTCGCTCATGCAGGCAAAGTCGGTATCCTCCAGGGCACGCCGTGCCAGCGTATTCTTGATAACACGCAGGTAGACATTATCCTGGCGCGCCTTGATACGCAGACCGGTCATCTCCTCGACGCTCAGGCCACGGTACTCCGCAGCCACTGCCGAAAAGGCTCCTTTGGCAACCTCGGCAACCTCGGCAACAACAGCCTTTTTCTCTTCAAGCGTTAATGCCATTGTGTTTACCTCTTCGAAAACTTGCATCGGGCATAGCACCGTCCGCTCATTTCCGTCCATTAACATCACACCGGTCAGCAACAACCGGCGTACCTTGTTTGGTGACTTGAAGACAGCTCGCTACCGGCAGTCGCTCCGGGCTCCTGCCCTCTCGCGACACTCATACTTCCTTGTATGTCGTCCTGCCTACCGCGACTTGATGTACATGACCGCCTCGCGGCCCTGCCCTGTACATCGGTCGCTCCCGGCGTCCTGCCTCCCGCGACACTTGTACATCCCTGTACATCGATCTACTGTCTTTTCGCGCACCATCTGCGCAGGCCGTCCTGCAGCGCTGCAGAACAATTAAACCCGGCTTTCACTACAAGCCACTGCCGGGTACCTGCGGTCTTTGACGGCCACCGGCAAACTGCCGGATAGCGCCAAACCCTGAAAAGGCATGCGCCTTTTCTCTATTCAATCCGCTTCCCGGGGGAGAGCGGTTTAAAAAATCTATGTTTCTATCGAAGCCTGGTCGACCTGCAAACCCGGCCCCATGGTCGTCGATAAGGAAACCTTCTTCATGTAGATGCCCTTGGCGGACGACGGCTTGGCCTTGTGCAGATCGGCCAGCAGCGCACCCAGGTTTTCCTTGAGCGCGGCGACTTCAAAATCGACCTTGCCGATCGGCGAGTGAATGATGCCGGCCTTGTCGGTGCGGTAGCGTACCTGCCCGGCCTTGGCATTCTTGACCGCGGCGCCGACATCCTGGGCCACCGTGCCGACCTTGGGGTTCGGCATCAGGCCGCGGGGGCCGAGGATCTGACCCAGCGTACCCACCACGCGCATCGCATCCGGAGAGGCGATCACGACATCAAAATCCATGTTGCCCTTCTTGACCTCTTCGGCAAGGTCTTCCATGCCGACGATATCCGCACCGGCTTCCTTGGCCGCATCGGCGTTCGCACCCGAGGTAAACACGGCAACGCGTACCGTCTTGCCGGTACCGTTGGGCAGTACCGTGGAACCACGCACCACCTGGTCCGACTTGCGCGGGTCAACGCCGAGGTTGACACTGACATCCACCGACTCGGTGAACTTCACCGCGGAGAGTTCCTTCAACAGGGCCAGCGCCTCTTCGATCGGGTATTGCTTGCCCGGAACAACCTTTTCCTGGATCGCCTTTGCCCGCTTGGAAAGTTTACTCATGACCTAGGCCTCCTCTACATCAAGGCCCATGCTGCGGGCACTGCCGGCGATAATCTGAACCGCCGCATCCAGATCCGCAGCATTCAGGTCCGCCATCTTGGTGTTGGCGATTTCTTCAAGCTGGGCACGCGTCACCTTGCCCACCTTGACCGTATTCGGGGTGCTGGAGCCCTTCGCGATGCCGGCCGCCTTTCTCAGCAGCACCGACGCCGGCGGGGTCTTGGTAATGAAGGTGAAACTGCGGTCGTTATAGACGGTGATCACCACGGGAATGGGGAGGCCCTTCTCGACCTGCTGCGTCTGGGCATTGAATGCCTTGCAGAACTCCATGATATTCACACCATGCTGACCCAGCGCCGGCCCGACCGGCGGGCTCGGATTGGCCTCGCCTGCAGGCACCTGCAGTTTGATGTACGCCTCGATTTTCTTTGCCATCATCTACTCCTGTGGGTACAAGCGCCTCGCGGCTCCCCTGCGTTGCTTTGAAAGGGGACAGATCTGCAGATCTGTCCCCGGTTTATGCTACGCCTTCTCGACCTGGCCGAATTCGAGCTCGACCGGCGTTGACCGGCCGAAGATCAGCACCGAGACCCGCAGCCGGCTCTTTTCATAATTGACCTCTTCGACCACACCATTGAAGTCGTTGAACGGTCCATCGGTGACCCGGACCACCTCGCCAACCTCGAATAGCACCTTGGGCCTGGGCTTGTCGACACCCTCCTGCACACGCTGCAGGATCAGATCGGCCTCCCGCTGCGAGATCGGTGCCGGACGGTCGCTGGTCCCGCCGACGAAGCCCATCACCTTGGGCGCATCCTTGACCAGGTGCCAGGTGTCATCGTTCATTTCCATCTGCACCAGCACATATCCAGGGAAGAACTTGCGCTCACTCTTGCGTTTCGTACCCTCCCGCATTTCGACGACTTCTTCCGTCGGCACCAGGATCTCCCCGAAATCGCCCTCCATTCCGGCACGCGTGATCCGTTCTTCAAGCGCACGCTTGACCTGGTTCTCGAAACCCGAGTAGGCGTGCACGACATACCAATGCAATGCCATTGTTTAGCTTCCCTGACCTGTCAGTATCTGAACTGCCCACAACAAAACCATATCCAGCAGCCAGAGGAATACCCCCACCAGCAGGACAACGAACAACACGGCCAGAGTGGTCTGCAGCGTTTCTGCACGCGATGGCCAGACCACGCGGCGCACCTCGGTCCTGGCGCCGCTGACGAAGCCGGTCACCTGGCGACCCATGCCGGTTTGAGCCGCGACGACCAGCGAGACAGCCGCCACAGCCAGAATCCCGAGCACGCGCAACACCGCATGCTGATCTTCAAAATAGTAAAAGGCGTATATGCCGCCACACATCAGCAGGACAGCCACCCCCAGCTTCAGGGAGTCCAGCCGCCCGCCTTCCGTCTCAGCTTTTGCGTTCATATCTCTATGGGGACAGATTTAAATCTGTCCCCTCTTCATTGGCAGGCCAGGAGGGAATCGAACCCCCAACCTGCGGTTTTGGAGACCGCCGCTCTGCCAATTGAGCTACTGGCCTAAACA
>CAMYIX010000023.1 GCA_947258615.1 uncultured Ectothiorhodospiraceae bacterium
TTCAGTCAATACTGAGTGGCGTACAACATGTGGTTAAAACGATGAATGAGGAGCATGTGATGTATGGCTTTTCCATCAACCTGAATGAAGATTTCGAAGATGCCATCAGCCGGGTTACCGAAGCCTTGAAGGACGAAGGCTTCGGCATTCTGACAGAAATCGATGTCAAGGCGACACTCAAATCCAAGCTCGGTGTGGATCGTCTGCCTTACACCATACTCGGTGCCTGTAACCCGCCACTGGCGCATCAGGCTCTGGAGGCGGACCCGGATATCGGGCTGTTGCTGCCTTGCAACGTGGTTGTGCGCCAGGAGGACAGCGGCTGGGTCACAGTGGCCTTCATGGACCCGTTGGCAGTGCTGGGGCTGGTAGATAAACCCGGCGTCAAGGAGCTGGCCAGCGAGGTGCGCCGCAAGCTGGAATGCGTACGCCAATCGCTCTCGGAGTCTGGATCTCATGAGTCCGCATGACTGGAGTGAGTTGTCGCTAAGAAACCTTGACCTGTGCCTAAGGTACAGGTTGTAGGCTTGATTATGAATAGGGCATGCGGTGCAGCTGTTAAGGAGGCATATCATGAAATACCTGACTTACACTCTACTCACCATACTGGGTATGGCTGCAACAAGCGGTGTTGCGACAGCCGACCCGACTGTCTATATCCCGCTGGGTTCAGGTAACCAGGTGATAGCCGTCGATGCCGCCACCGACAAGATCACAGCAACCTTCACGGGTGTGGAAAACCCGCACGGACTGGTGGCGACACCGGATAGTGAATACCTGGTGGCCGGCAGCCTGAGCGAAACGCCATTGGCTGCCGGGCAACAGGCAGACACGCCGAACAGCAAGCTGTTCCTGATTCATCCGGTGCACGGACATGTGATGTCAACTATCCCGGTATCCGGCTGGACCCACCATCAGGCCATTACCCCGGATGGGCGTTTTGTGCTTTCCACACACGCGACACGTGGCTATGTGAGTGTCGTGGATCTGCAGAGCAATAAGGTTGTTAAAACCATCAAGACTGGACCGGCACCCAACTACCCCGTGGTAACGCCCGATGGCAAATGGCTGTTCGTTACCAACAGCGGCAACGGCACGATCAGCGAAATAACTGTCGCCGACTGGACGGTCACGCGTACCCTCGAAGCCGGGCCGGGTCCGGAACATATGGTGCTGTCTGGAGACGGAACAAGGCTGTTCGTCACCAATCCCAGGGCAGGGCAAGTCTCAGCGGTTTCTATCAAGACCGGCAAGGTTATCGATACCTGGCAGATCGGTGAAAACGTCCACGGTCTGGATATTGGTGATGATGGCAAGACGTTGTTCGTGAGCAGCAAAAGGGGTGACAAGCTGGCAGCGCTCGACACAGAAACCGGGAAAGTTGTCCATGAAATCACCCTGGCTCCGGCACCCTATCACCTGAATACCATTCACGGAACCGGCAAGGTCTATGTCTCCAGCCGCGAGGAACCGAAGATCTGGATCGTGGACCAGAAAACACTGGAGGTTACTGGTGAGATCGCGTTGCCCGGTGGTGAAGGACATCAGATGGCGATCGTCAGGTGATTCTGGGTATCCGGCAGGTGATATGACAATGAGTGAACTGGCAATGACATCGACAGCAAAAGATCCACGACGGCGTCGTTTCCTCGTAGCCGTTACCACAGTTGTTGGCAGTATAGGTGTTGCTGCACTGGCCGTACCTTTTATTTCTGCCATGAACCCCAGCGCACGTGCACGCTCGGCGGGAGCGCCAGTTAATGCCGATGTCAGCAAGCTGGAACCCGGCCAACAGATTACCGTAAACTGGCGTGGCAAACCGGTCTGGATTCTGCGCCGCACACCACAAATGCTGGATGACCTGCGTTCCGCCGAATTACGTGAACATTTGCGGGATCCGGATTCAACGATGGCGACCCAGCAGCCCGACTATGCGCAGAATGTCTATCGTTCAATAAAACCGGAATACCTGGTCGTAATCGCGATTTGTACCCACTTGGGATGTGTCCCCTGGCCGGACGGGTGTACAAGGCCGTGCCGGCACCGACCAACCTGGTCGTACCGCCGTATCGGTTTTTCTCGGAAAGCCAGATTCGGATTGGCGAGTAAGCTGTAACATCCAGATAAAGTACATGAATATCTACACATACTTGAAGAGGAGAACAGCAGATGAAAGCGAGAACTTTGGT
This sequence comes from uncultured Ectothiorhodospiraceae bacterium, assembly GCA_947258615.1. Taxonomy (GTDB): domain Bacteria; phylum Pseudomonadota; class Gammaproteobacteria; order UBA9214; family UBA9214; genus CAMYJZ01. Next base: position 2,190 of record CAMYIX010000023.1, read on the forward strand.
AGCAGTGACTACGTTGTTAATGAGTTCCGGTCTTACACTGGCAGCCGACCGATCGAAGGACCACAAGGCGCATCACCCAGGATATGAAGATGCAGCAACCCAAGGGGCATCGACCATGCCCAGTGGTCGCATGCCGATGATGCCGATGCACGAACACATGCAGAAGATGCAGGCACAGATGGCCGAGATCCATCGGACCGAGGATCCCGACAAGCGCGATGAACTCATCGACTCCCACATGGCTGACATGCAGAGCATGATGAAGATGATGATGCAAAACATGCACGGCGGCAAACCCATGATGGGCCAAGTCGGCATGATGGGGCAGGGGATGGATATGCCCGGTGGACAGATGATGGGTGGCCAGCGGGGAGACAGGATGGCTGCTCCACAAGGCGGCGTGATGGGTCAGGGAATGGGTATGCCCGGTGGACAGATGATGGGTGGCCAGCAGAGAGACAGGATGGCTGCTTCACAAGGCGGCATGCCGGGGGGGCAGCAGCCCGGCATGATGGAGATGATGAATCGCCAGAAGATGATGCAACAACGGATGGACATGATGCAGATGATGATGGACCAGATGATGCAGAACCAGGCCGCTAGTGAGGAAACCCGGAAGATTAGGGAGCGGCGTCACGATCATCGCAAGACGAAATAAGATGCGAGGGGCGGCTGCTACATACAGGTAGCCGCGCTCAATGGAGAATGCAAGATGCTGACTGTTACAGAGCTCGCAAATCGAAGTGGTGCCACGCCCCATGCGGTGCGCTACTACACCCGGATGGGTCTGTTACGGCCCGAGCGCAATCCAGATAACGGCTATCATCTCTACAAGCCACGCGAGATCAAC